>NZ_JAZDCI010000005.1:0-156773 GCF_036312245.1 Brachymonas sp. J145
TGGAGTTCCCCCCATTTGACGGACACTTTCACTGAGAAGAAAGGAGCCCCCATGGGAAAAACCAAGCCCCCGTACCCCGAGGCATTCAAACAGCAGATCGTCGAGCTGTTTCATTCCGGTCGCAGCCAATCCGAGCTGGCACGTGAGTTCGATGTGTCAGCGGTGAGCATTGCCAACTGGGTTGCACGCGCTGCAGCCGATGCTGGCAAGCCGTTATCCGGCAAGGATGTGTTGACAACGTCCGAGCGCGAGGAACTCGTCCGCTTGCGCCGGGAGGTCAAGCGTCTTCAAACGGAGCGCGACATCCTGGCAAAGGCTACGGCCTGGTTTGCCGGACAAAGCGAGAAGACGTCCACGCCGTCTACGCGCTGATGCAGGCGAACCAGGCCGATCTCCCAATACGCACCATGGCCCGGGTGTTGGGTGTGTCCAGCAGTGGTTACCACGACTGGCTAAATCGCCGACCCAGTGCACGCGATCAGGCCAATGCCGAGCTGCTGCTGCGCATCAAAGCCATCCATCAGATGAGCGATACCACCTACGGCGTGCCGCGCATGGTCGCGCAACTGGCGCGCGATGGGGTGATCGTCAACAAGAAGCGCGTCGAACGCCTGATGCGTCAGGCGAGTCTGAAGGGTGTCAGCCGCCGGCGCGGCTGGTGCGTGACAACGCGCCGTGATCGAGAGGCTGGGCTGGCCAGCGATCTGGTCAATCGCCGCTTTGCGGCGGATGCTCCTAACCAACTTTGGGTGGCAGACATGACCTACCTGCCTACCTGGAGCGGGTTTGCCTATCTGGCGGTAGTCATCGACGTATACAGCCGCAAAGTAGTGGGTTGGGCCTTTGGCACGCGCATGACGGCCGATCTGGTGGTGCAGGCGTTGGAGATGGCCGCCTTCACGCGCAAGCCCCAGGGCGTCATCCACCACTCCGATCAGGGCAGCCAATACACCAGCACGGTGTTTGGCAAGCGTTGCGAGGAAATGGGCGTGCGCCCAAGCATGGGATCGGTGGGGGATGCTTACGACAACGCCATGGCCGAGAGTTTCTTTGCCAGCCTGGAATGCGAACTGGTCAACCGAAGAAGCTGGAAAAGCCAGACCGAGGCCAGGCATGCCGTGTTTACCTGGATAGAGGGCTGGTACAACCCACATCGGTTGCACAGCGCACTGGGCTACCTTGCTCCCAACGAATTCGAGCAAATCAATGCACAATCCGGGCAGTCCCCGGTAGAAAATACCACCGTTACCGCGCTGAATTCTTCAGCGCTCAACCGTCCGTGAGATAGGGGGAACTCCAGGTCGTCCCGACCTGCACAGCCTGCGTGAAGTTCTGCTCAGCCATGGCTACGAAAACCAGCTCAGCGAGCGCCCGCTGCAGGATGTGCCGGCGCTGGCCGTGCCCCTGCTGGTGCTCACCACCGATGGCGATGCCGAACTGGTGTCGGAGATCCAGGGCGAGGGCGCACAGCGCCGCTACACCCTGATGGAGCAGGAAGGCAGCACGCGCACGGTGTCCCATACGGAACTGGAGGCGCGCTACCTGGGCTACAGCTGGTTCGTCAAGATGAAGCCCGAGCTGGACAACCGTTCCGAGCTGCCCGAGTACACCATGGGCAAGGCTTGGTTCTGGAAGGTCATCTGGCGCTTCCGCAGCTACTACTCGCAGGTGGTGCTTGCCACCGTGCTGATCAACGTGCTGGCCCTGATCGGCTCGCTGTACGTGATGAACGTGTACGACCGCGTGATTCCCAACAAGGGCTACGAAACCCTGTGGGTGCTGAGTATCGGCGTGCTGCTGGCCAACCTGTTCGAGTTCATCGCGCGGACCTTGCGTGCGCGCCTGACCGATATCGCCGGCAAGAAGGCCGACCTGATCATCAGCTCTGCGCTGTTCCGCCGCGTCATGTCGCTCGACCTGACGCAAAAGCCGGCGTCCTCCGGCTCCTACGCCAACAACCTGCGCGACTTCGAATCGGTGCGTGACTTCATGACCAGTGCCAGCCTGCTGGTGCTGATCGATTTGCCTTTCGTGCTGCTGTTCGTGTTCGTGATGTCCATGGTGTCCGGCCG
This sequence comes from Brachymonas sp. J145, assembly GCF_036312245.1. Lineage (NCBI taxonomy): Bacteria > Pseudomonadati > Pseudomonadota > Betaproteobacteria > Burkholderiales > Comamonadaceae > Allobrachymonas > Brachymonas sp. J145. The sequence continues at coordinate 2,073 of NZ_JAZDCI010000005.1, forward strand.
TCTGGCTTTTGTGCCGCTGCTGACGATTCCGATCGTGGTGATCGCCGGTCTTCTGGCACAGCGTCCGCTGGCGCGCTCGATCAACGCCTCCATGAAGGAAAGCTCGCAGCGCCAGGGCCTGGCAGTCGAGGCCATCGAGGGTATCGAGACACTGAAGGCCAACAACGCCACCAACTGGGCGCAGCAGCGCTGGGAGCGTTTTACCGCTTCCACCGCCTCCGCCTCCATGAAGCAGAAGGACATCAGCAACCTGGTGGTCAACTTCTCCATGCTGGTGCAACAGGCCAACACGGTCTTCCTGGTGCTCTGGGGTACCTACCTGATCCACCATGAGGATCCGGCCGTGCGTATCACCATGGGTGCGCTGATCGCTACCGTGATCCTGTCTGGCCGTGCGCTGTCGCCGCTGTCGCAGGTGGCCGGCCTGATGATCCGCTTCCAGCAGGCGCGCATGGCGCTGCAGGGCATCAACCAGGTGGTGGAACGCAAGACCGAACGCGACCATACCCGCAGCTATATCAGCCCGACCCATATCCGCGGCGACCTGGCCTTTGACAACGTCAGCTTCCATTACGGCGAGCAGGGTCCGGATGTCTGCAAGGAGATGCGTTTCCAGATCAAGGCCGGCGAACGCGTCGGTGTGCTGGGCCGTATCGGCAGTGGCAAATCGACCATGTTGCGCCTGGCGGCCGGCCTGTACGAGCCGCAAAAGGGCAACGTGCTGCTTGACAGCATGGATGTGCGCCAGATCGATCCGACCGATGTGCGCAACCACATCAGCCTGCTCAGCCAGCAGCCGCGCCTGTTCCTCGGAACGCTGCGCGAAAACCTGGAAATGGGCCGCATGGACCGCCTCAGCACCGACGAGGAGCTGGTGGCCGCACTGCAGCGTTTCGGCCTCGAATCCATCGTGCGTGCGCATCCGATGGGCCTGAACATGCCGCTGGGTGAAGACGGTGCCGGCCTGTCCGGTGGCCAGCGCCAGCTGGTCGGCCTGAGCCGCATGACGCTGCGTGATCCGAGCGTGGTGCTGCTGGATGAACCCACCAGTGGCCTGGACCAGATGACCGAGATGGCGGCCCTGCGCGGCATTGCCGACTGGGTCAGCAAGAGCAAGCGCACCATGGTAGTGGTCACGCACCGTCCGCAGGTGCTCAATATCGTCGACCGCATTATCGTCGTCGACCAGGGCAAGATCATCATGGATGGCCCGCGCGATGCCGTGCTGCAGCGCCTGGCCGCTAATGAGCGAGACGCACAGCAACAGGCGCAGCAGCGTGCCGCCCAGGCGGGTGCTGCTGCAGGGCAGCAGGTCACGGCCACCATCCAGCCGGCAGCCGCATCGGCTGATGGTGCAGCGCCCCGTACGCAACGCGTGGTGGTGAGCCGTCGTGCCGATGGTCAGCCTGCCAACGCGCAGGTACGTGTCCAGCAGACAGCCGCGCCTGCCGCAGCTCCTGCTGCCGAAACACCCGCTGCCGCCGTGACAGATACAAGCGACAAGAACCCTACCCCGACAGGTAACTGAAGATGTTTGGCAAAGACAAGCAAAACGCTGGCCATGGTGGCCAGCAAGCCTCCGGCGAAAAGATCAGCAAGAAGGATCTGCCGCTGCTGAATGACCTGCAGGCCGCAATGCAGCATGAAAAGCACCGCGGCATGTCCTGGACCATCAGCCTGCTGGCGGTATTCCTCGTGGTGTTCGTGGTCTGGGCCTATTTCAGCAGCGTCGAGGAAGTGGCGCGTGGCCAGGGCAGCGTGATCCCGAGCAGCAAGGAGCAGGTGATCCAGAGCCTGGATCCGGGCGTGCTGTCCGAGATGCTGGTGCGTGAAGGCGATGTGGTCGAGAAGGACCAGGTCCTGCTGCGCCTGGACGATACCCGCAGCACCGCCATTTACAAGGAAACCGAGAACAAGGTGCAGGCGCTGGAAGCCAGCGCTGCGCGTCTGCGTTCCGAATCCTATGGCGTGCCGCTGGCCTTCAAGCCAGGCCTGAGCCAGGAACTGGTACAGCGCGAGACGGCTGCCTACCATTCCCGTGTCCGCGCCGTGAATGACAGCATCCGCAGCATGCGCCAGACCAAGGCGCTGCTGGATCGCGAAATCGCCATGACGGCGCCCATGGTCGGCAAGGGCGTGGTGTCCGAGGTGGAGCTGCTGCGCCTGCGTCGCCAGTCGAGCGACCTGAACATGCAGATCACCGAGCGTCGCAACAAGTTCAAGGCCGATGCCAACACCGAGCTGGTGCGCGTCGAGGCCGAACTGGCGCAGAGCACGGAAACCATGGCGGCGCGTGCCGACCCGGTCAACCGTGCTGCGATCAAGGCACCGCTGCGTGGCATCGTGAAGAACATCAAGATCAACACTGTGGGTGGCGTGGTCAGCGCCGGCCAGGACATCATGGAAATCGTGCCGCTGGACGGCCCGCTGCTGGTCGAGGCCTACATTCGTCCGCAGGACGTGGCCTTCATTCACCCCGATGCCCCGGCCACGGTCAAGCTGACTGCCTACGACTATTCGCTGTATGGTGGCCTGGAGGGCAAGGTGACGCACATCAGCCCGGACACGCTGCAGGACAATCGCCGCCCGAGCGAACTCAAGCTCAACCCGGACGAATCCTTCTACCGCGTCATCATCCAGACTGAACAGAATACGCTGCGCGACAAGAAGGGCGAGACCATGCCCATCATCCCGGGCATGATTGCCTCGGTTGACATCCGTACCGGCGAAAAGACCATCTTCCAGTACCTGGTCAAGCCGATTACCCGCCTGAAGCAGGCACTGCGGGAGCGTTGAGCATGCGCAAGAAGTCCAACACATCCACCTCCTGGCAGCCACGGCTGGCGGCCGTCTGCGCCGGCATCAGCTGCCTGATGGCGGGCCTGCTCTGGTCCGGTACGGCGGCAGCTACCGGCCTGGCCGGCCTGATCGTCGATGCCACCGAGCGCGACCCCTCGGTGCTGGAAGCACGTGCGCGCGAGGAACAGGCCTCCATGCAGACGCAGCGTTCGCGCTCTGGCCACTGGCCGGTGGTGGGCGTGCAGGCGACTGGTGACATCCAGCGCAGCAATGGCATGGATTCAGCCGATCCGGTGGCGCTGGTCGGTCGGGTAAACCTGTTCTCTGGTGGTGCCATACGCTCGCAGATCCGGCGCGACGAGTTTCACCAGAAATACTACGGTGAAAAAATCGGCGAAACCCAGGAAAACCTGGCCATGCTGATGGGCGAGCAATACCTGGCAGCGCTGCGCAACCGCGAACTGCTGGATACCGAGCAGCGCAACCTGCAGCGCCACGACCGCATCATCGACGACCTGCGCGTGATCGTGCAGCACGACCCGGGCCGTGACTACGAACTGGTCCAGGCCCAGGCCCGCGCGCTGCAGGTGCGCATGCGCCTGGTGCAGTATGAAAAAGGCCTGCGTCTGGCGCTGAGCAAGCTCAGCCGTTATACCGACAAGAACGTGACGCTGGGCAACCCCTTCGGTCCGGACTGGCGCAAGGTGGTGCCTGACAACAGCAAGGCCACCAACCCGACCATCCTGGCGCAGCAATATGAAATGGACGCCACGCGCGAGGAAATGGAAAACCTCAAGCGTTCGCGCTGGCCCAAGGTGGACCTGATGGCCGCTGTCGGCAAGGACGACCAGTACACGCGCGTCGTGATGAACTGGGACTTCCTGGACCGTGGTGCCTACTACAGCCAGCAAAGTGCCGCCAAGCAGCTGCTGGCAGCGCAGAGCCGGGTGGACATGCTGAACCGCGAAATCGACGAGCAGACCCAGACCGCCGAATCCGACATGGCCCAGAGCCGGCTGCAGGCGATGGCGGCGCAGCAGCAGATCGGTGCTTCCGAGAAGGTGGTGGAGCTGTACCAGATGCAGTTCCGCATCGCCCGACGCAGCCTGCTGGATCTGCTGAACGCCTACGCCGAACTGGCTTCGGTCGAGGTGTCCAAGGTGACGGCCGAGAACGATTACCGCCGTGCCGTGTTGTCCTATCTGGACGCGACCGCTTCCATCAATGACTGGGCACGTCACAGTGCTGGCGCACCGGCGGTGCAGCCGCAGGTGATGTCGGTGGCGCCACAGCGTCCGGCGGCCGCCGTGGTGGTGCCGGCAGCCGTCGAACCGGTTGCCGCACCTGCTGAGCCGCTGCTGGTAGGCGCGCACGACGATGTGCATCCCTCTGGTACGGCAATGCCCTCGGTGCATGCACAGCCGCCGGCACCGGTGGTGGTGTCGGCACGCGAGTACCTGGGTGCCGATGCGCCGGCCGAACCCGAACCGGCTGTGGTTCCGGTGGCAGCCGTCGAGCCGGTCCAGTGGATCGAGCCCGAGCCTGTTGCGGCAGAGCCGGTGGCGTTAGCCGCAGCAGCAGAGCAGCTGCCGGCAGAACCGGTGGTTGAGGTGCAGCAGGTGGTGGCTGTGGAGGCTATGCCTGTCGCGGAGGTCGTTGCCGAAGCCGCGCCTGACAGCACGCCGCAGGCAGCCGTGCCCAGCACCAATATCGTCTCGCGCTTCGATCAGCCAGATGCGGACGGTCTGAGCACCTACTGATTGCCCAGCGGCGGGCGCTGGCCCAGCCGCTGCAACAGCAGGGCCAGATTCTGGCCTTCCAGCCGCCAGGCCTTGCCAAAGCCGCCGTTGAGGCTGGCCGCCTGTGGTCGCAGCCGCCAGAAGGCGAAGTCGGCAAAATCCACATACAGCTTCGCCTTGGGTTGCCAGGCGACAAAGGCATCGCGCAACAGGGCGCGTTCGGTATCGTCCGTGCGCTCTGCCAGGCACTCCAGACTCAGCCGGGGGTGTGCCAGCGGATCGCCCGCGCCCGGCTCACCTACCAGCAGGCCGCAGCGTGCATCCTGCTGCAGCGCTGCAAAGTGGGCCGACAGTTGCGAGATCAGGATCAGTGGCAGGCCCTGGACATCGTGACCCAGTGCTACCCGGCTCAGGGCCGGCATGCCGTTGTCCGGCTGCAGCACGCCCAGGCTGGCATGGCGCGCTTCGCCCAGCAGACGACAGGCCAGGTACAGCGCCGCTTCGTCAGTGGCTTGCAGGAATCGGGAAGCTTCAGGAGGCATAGGGGTTAACCGGACGTAAGAGGGTGCTGTGGAACAGGTATCATCAGAGGAGTGCACACGATTGGTGCATTTTGCCAAGTCGTGCCCAGAAGGATCAAGTATATGGCCACCTCCAAGACTGCCAAGCCCAGCTCCCAGACCGACCTGCCGGCGGACGACACCGCGGCCACCGCCAGCGATCCGTCCCTGCGCATCATCAAGAAATACCCCAACCGCCGGCTCTACGACACCACCAGTTCGTCCTACGTGACGCTGACCGAGGTCAAGGCGCTGGTGATGCAGGGCGAGCGCTTCGTGGTGCGTGATGCCAAGACAGGCGATGACCTGACGCGCAGCATCCTGCTGCAGATCATCCTGGAAGAAGAAGCCGGCGGCAGCCCGATCTTTACCGAGGCGGTACTGGCCAACATCATCCGCTTCTACGGCCATGCCATGCAGGGCTTTTTCGGTGCCAACCTGGAAAGCAATATCCAGGCCTTTGCCGACATGCAGAAGAAGATGATGGAGATGACACCGGGCTTCAACTCTGATGCCTGGAGCAAGATGCTGGAAATGCCCGGCCAGAAGATGGTGCAGAGCATGATGCAGAACTATTCCGAGCAGTCCAAGCAGGCCATGCAGCAAATGCAGGACCAGCTGCAGAACCAGTACCAGGCCAATATGCAGCAGTGGCTGGCGGCCTTCCAGCCCAAGCGCTGATCCTTATTGACAGGGCAGGGGGCTGCCAGAAACGGTGGAAGCTGCGACAATAATGCACCATGAGTGCATCCACCAACACGCCCCCTGTTGCTGCCAGTGGCAGCAACCCCAAGATCGGATTTGTCAGTCTCGGCTGCCCGAAAGCTTTGACCGATTCCGAACTGATCCTGACCCAGCTCTCCGCCGAGGGCTATGACACCTCCAAGACCTTTGCCGGTGCTGATCTGGTGATCGTCAACACTTGCGGCTTTATCGATGATGCCGTCAAGGAAAGCCTGGACACCATTGGCGAGGCCCTGGCCGAAAACGGCAAGGTGATCGTCACCGGTTGCCTGGGTGCCCGCAGCGGCGCCAGCGGCGACAACCTGGTACGCGAGATCCACCCCAGCGTGTTGGCCGTGACCGGTCCGCACGCCACGCAGGAGGTGATGGACGCCGTGCACAGCCATTGCCCGCGCCCGCATGATCCTTTCATGGATCTGGTGCCGGCTGCCGGCATCAAGCTCACGCCGCGCCACTATGCCTACCTGAAGATCAGCGAAGGCTGCAACCACCGTTGCACCTTCTGCATCATCCCATCGATGCGCGGTGACTTGGTCAGCCGCCCGATTGGTGATGTGCTGAAAGAGGCGCAGGCCCTGTTCGAAGGCGGCGTCAAGGAATTGCTGGTGGTCAGCCAGGACACCTCGGCCTATGGCGTGGACGTCAAGTACCGCACCGGCTTCTGGGATGGCAAGCCGATCCGTACGCGCACCTTCGAACTGGCGCAGGCTCTGGGCCAGCTGGCGCGCGAACATGGCGCCTGGGTGCGCCTGCACTACGTCTACCCCTACCCGAGCGTGGACGAGATCATCCCGCTGATGGCGGAGGGCCTGATCCTGCCGTATCTGGACGTTCCGTTCCAGCACAGCCATCCCGATGTGCTCAAGCGCATGAAGCGCCCAGCCAGCGGTGAGCGCAACCTGGAGCGCCTGCAGCGCTGGCGCGAGCTCTGCCCGCAGCTGGTGGTGCGCAGCACCTTCATTGCCGGCTTCCCGGGCGAGACCGAGGCCGAGTTCCAGGATCTGCTGAACTTTGTCGAGGCGGCACAGATTGATCGCGCTGGCTGTTTTGCCTATTCCCCGGTGGAGGGTGCCACGGCCAACGAACTGCCGGGTGCTTTGCCCGATGATGTGCGCGAAGAGCGTCGTGCACGCTTCATGGCTGTGGCCGAAAGCGTGTCGATCAGCAAGCTGAAGCAGCGTGTCGGTTCCACCATGCAGGTGCTGGTAGACCATGCGCCGCAGCTGGGCAAGAAGGGTGCCGTCGGTCGCAGCTATGCCGATGCTCCCGAGATCGATGGCCTGGTGCGTCTGCTGCCGCCGCAGAAGATCAGCAAGACGCTGAAGGTCGGTACCTTTACCCAGGCGCGCATCGTCGATACCGACGGCCACGATCTGGTGGCGCTGCCCATCTGATCCGACCTGACACCCGCCAACGACAACGCCCCGCTGCAGTGCAGACGGGGCGTTGTGCTTTTGGACGGGACCGGTTTACTGGTTGAACAGGCCGTTCAGGCGCGCCGTGTGGATGGCCTGGGTGCGGCTCTTGACGCCAAGGCGGCGGAACAGGCGCCACAGGTGCACCTTGACGGTGTGCTCGCTGATGCCCAGGCGTTCGGCGATGTCGCGGTTGCTCAGCCCTTCTTCCAGCGCGGCCAGCAGCTGCACCTGGCGCTTGGAGAGCTTGCTGTTGGTCAGCGGGCTTTCTTCTTCCACGCTGTCCGGAATCAGCAGCTGGCGCAGCGAGGTATACAGTTCGGCACTGTTGAGCTGCTTGGACAGGTAGGCATCGCTGCCGGCTTCCAGGCAGGACGCATCGGTTTCACCGTCCGGCAGGTCGGAGACCGTGACGAGCAGGGCGTTCGGGTAGTGGTGGCGGATTTCACGGATGCCGGAATAGCCCAGGGTGTCGCTCAGGGTCAGATCCAGCAGGATGGCATCGGGTTCGCCATGGGTCTTGACGGCGAGCGGCAGGCTGCCAACGCGTTCCAGTTCGACCACTTCCGTGCCCGGCTTGATGCGGCGGATCAGGTTGCCGAGGGCTTCGCGGTACAGGGGGTGGTCTTCGATGATGAAATAGGACATGGTATGAGGGTGTGGTAATCACAGGGGAGCATTACATGCAGCGACCCTCAAGGTAGTCAACCCTTTGGAATAAGGATGATCACATGTTTGGCCAAACTTGCAGAAGATTGACGCTGTGATGATCGCTTAAGAATGCATGTCCAGCATTTTATAGTAATTATGGGGATTACTGCAAAAGTGCGCGCAAAGGTGCCATCAAAGTTTCAATTACGCCATAGGTGGCATGCATCAGTGGCATCATCCAGATCGCGCCAGCTACGCCAGTGACCACCAGCAGCAGCACGATATAAAAGCCGAAAGGCTCGATACGGGCAAACTGCATGGCCAGCCTGGGCGGCAACAGGCTGGCCAGGATGCGACCGCCATCCAGCGGCAGCAGCGGAAACAGGTTGAACACGAACATCACCACGTTGACCAGCACGCCGCCGGTGCACATCTTCAGGAAGAATTCCTCGCGGATGCCGCCCAGCTGCAGCAGGTAGTAGAGTGAGGCCCAGAAAATCGCCTGGATGAAGTTGGAGCCGGGACCGGCCAGCGCGACCCACAGCATGTCGCGGCGCGGATTGCGCAGCCGGTCCATGCGCACCGGTACCGGCTTGGCGTAGCCGAACAGGAACTTGCCGCCGGTCATGAACAGCAGCGCGATCGGGATCAGGATGGTGCCGACCGGATCAATGTGCTTGAACGGATTGAGCGTGACGCGGCCCAGGCTCCAGGCCGTGTTGTCGCCGAAATGGCGTGCCACATAGCCGTGTGCGGCTTCGTGCAGGGTGATCGACAGCAGCACCGGGATGGCATAGATGCTGATGTTCTGGATGAGCTGGCTGATATCCATGGCAATACTTTCGTGAAGGCAGGGCTGGCCCGGAGCGGCTCAGAGGCCGAGCAGGGCCGGATCGCCGGCACCCTGACGGATCAGTTCCGGGGCATCGCCCTTGTCCATCGGTGTCAGGTCGACCACGGTGGTGGGCTGCAGCGGGCAGCTGCCGCTGGCGACCACGGCAGCGACCTGGTGTTCCAGCCGGTCCAGGATCTCATCGGGATCGTTCAGCGGGTCGTCTTCGCCGGGCAGGATCAGCGTGGCGCTCAGCAACGGCGCGCCGTGTTCTTCCAGCAGCGCCAGCAGCGTCTTGTGGGCCGGCACGCGCAGGCCGATGGTCTTGCGCGAGGGATGGCTGAGGCGGCGCGGCACCTCCTTGGAGGCTTCGAGCACGAACACGAAGGGGCCGGGCGTGGCCTGCTTGAGCAGGCGGAACTGGCGGTTGTCGACACGCGCATAGCTGGCCAGCTCGCTCAGGTCGCGGCAAAGCAGGGTCAGCAAGTGCTTGTCGTCCATCTGGCGGATGCGGCGCAGCTGGTCGCTGGCGGACTTGTCGTCCAGATGGCAGACCAGGGCATAGCTGGAATCGGTGGGCACCGCCAGCACTTGGCCCTTGCGCAGCATGTCGGCGGCCTGGCGCAGCAGGCGCGGTTGCGGATCTTCGGGGTGGATGTCGAGCAGAAAGGCCATGTCAGGCTCCGGTGGCAACAGGTTGCGGGTAGCGGATGCGGCTGGCCAGCAGTTGCCAGACCGGCTGCAGGCCAGCGGGCAGTGCAGGCAAGGTGCCCAGGTCGATGCGGCTTTCGTTGGGCGAATGGAAATCGCTGCCGCGCGAGGCATGCAGGCCATAGTCGCGCGCCATCTGGGCGTACTGCTGCACTTCGGCTTCAGAGTGGCTGCTGGTCATGACTTCCACGGCCTGTCCGCCCAGCTCCTTGAAGCGTGAGAACAGGGCATGCTCTTCCTGCGGCGTGAAATCGTAGCGTGCCGGATGGGCGATTATGGCGACGCCGCCGGCATCGCGGATCCATTGCACGGCCTGTTCCAGCGAGGCCCAGCGGTGCGGCACGTAGCCGGGCTTGCCTTCTGTCAGGTAGTTGCGGAACACTTCGGGCACATCGGCGCAGACGCCGGTTTCAACCAGGAAGCGGGCAAAGTGCGAGCGCGAGATCAGGTCCGGGTTGCCGACAAACTGGAGTGCGCCTTCGTAGGCGCCGGGGATGCCCGCAGCCGCCAGCTGATCGGCGATTTCGCGCGCGCGCTCGTCGCGGCCGCCGCGTGTCTGGCGCAGGCCTTCGACCAGGCCAGGGTGTTCCGGATCCACGCCCAGACCGACGATGTGCACCGTCTTGTCGATATAGGTGATGGAGATTTCCACGCCGGCCAGAAAGGGCAGGTTCAGGGCAGCCGCAGCAGTGGCGGCACGGGCGCAGCCCGCTACCTCGTCGTGATCGGTCAGCGCCCAGAGCTGGACGCCGTTGTCGGCGGCACGCTGTGCCAGCCATTCAGGCGACTGCGTGCCATCGGACACGGTCGAGTGGCAATGGAGGTCGGCATTGAGGGCCGCATCCAGGGAGAGGGTGGTCGCGTTCATGCAACCATTGTAGACATGCAGCGCGCAGGCTGCAGGCGCCTTGCTCAGGTTTTGCGGTGCTGCAGCTGTTCGGCCAGGGCGCGCAGAGCATCGCTCCAGGCGTTGACGGGCAGGGTGGCCATGGCGTCGATGGCGCGCTGTGCCTCGGCGGCGGCAGCCTGACGGGCGCCGTCCAGGGCACCAGTGCTGCGCACCACGGCCACCACATCGTGCAGGCGCTCGACCGAGCCGTTCTCGATCGCTTCGCGTACCAGGGCGGATTGCTCTGGCGAGCCATTGCGCATCGCCAGGATCAGCGGCAGCGTGGCCTTGCCTTCACGCAGGTCATCGCCCACGTTTTTGCCGAGTTCCTCGACCTGGCCTTCGTAGTCCAGCACATCGTCGATGATCTGGAAGGCGGTACCCAGTGCCTGGCCGTATTCGGCGCAGCGTTCTTCCTGGGCGCTGTCGCAGCCGGCGATCACGGCGCTCAGGCGCGTGCTGGCCTCGAACAGCTTGGCGGTCTTGGAACGGATCACGTGCAGGTAGCCGGCTTCATCGAGCGAGGCATCGTGCATGTTCATCAGCTGCATCACCTCGCCTTCGGAGATCACGTTGGTCGCCTCGGCGAGGATTTCCATGACGCGCATATTGTGCGTCTCGACCATCATCTGGAAGGCGCGCGTGTAGATGAAGTCGCCGACCAGCACACTGGCCGGGTTGCCAAAGGTGGCGTTGGCCGTGGGACGGTTGCGGCGCAGCGTGGATTCGTCGACCACGTCATCGTGCAGCAGGGTAGCCGTGTGGATGAATTCGATCAGCGCTGCCAGATGGTGGTGCAGTGTGCCCTGGTAGCCCAGTGCGTTGGCCATCATCAGCAGCATGGCCGGGCGCAGGCGCTTGCCGCCGGCGGAGATGATGTATTGCGCCACTTCGGCCACCAGCGGTACGCGGGTATCCAGTCGGTTCTGTATCACGCGGTCCACGGCCTGCATGTCGGGAGCGACCAGGTTCAAGGCAGATTGTTGTGGCGAGGCAGACAAGGTGGAATCCTGAAAAATGGGTGGCAACGGCCGGTCGCGTGGTTCCGCCAAGAAGCGGGCGACCTCGAAGTCATCCGATGATTATAGGAGGCTGCAACGGCACCCAAGGAGGGCTGCGACCAGTTCCGGCTGTTATTGTTGCTTTGCAGCAGGTGCCTGCTTGACGCCGTAGAAGGAATGCGTTAATATCTTTGGCTTGCCGGAAATCCGTCTGGCAAGAATCCATATTTGAGGTTTACACATGTACGCAGTCATAAAAACCGGCGGCAAGCAGTATCGCGTTGCGGCTGGCGACAAGATTAAAGTAGAACAGATTGCTGCGGACGAAGGTAACGAGATCACCATCGATCAGGTTCTGGCCGTCGGCAACGGCGACACCCTGACCGTGGGAACTCCCCTGGTGTCCGGCGCAACCGTAGTGGCCAAGGTGGTCGCTCATGGCAAGCACGACAAGGTTCGCATCTTCAAGATGCGCCGTCGCAAGCATTACCAGAAGCGCCAGGGCCATCGTCAGCAGTTCACAGAACTGGAAATTGCTTCCATCAACGCTTGATGCCCGAAGGAGAGTAAGTCATGGCACAGAAAAAAGGCGGCGGCTCTACGCGTAACGGGCGTGATTCCAAGCCCAAGATGCTGGGCGTGAAGGCGTTCGGCGGTCAACTGATCAGCGCTGGCTCCATCATCGTGCGTCAGCGTGGCACCAAGTTCCACGCTGGCAACAACGTGGGCGTGGGCCGCGACCACACCCTGTTCGCCCTGGTGGACGGCCACGTGTCTTTCGACACCCGTGGCGCCCTGAACAAGCAGGTGGTGGACATTACTCCGGCGGAGTAATCCTTCCCAGCTGACCAACGGCATCTGTGGATGCCGGTTCGCCAAGCCCCGATGCCGCCAAGGTTCGGGGCTTGTGTTTTCTGGCGATACGGATCGCCTACAATTTGCCGATACAGCGGAACCACGGCATCCGCACAGGAAATACTGGCATGAAATTCGTTGACGAAGCGTTCATCGACATCGCTGCGGGCGACGGCGGCAATGGCTGCGCTTCGTTCCGCCACGAGAAATACAAGGAATTCGGCGGTCCCGATGGCGGCGACGGTGGTCGTGGCGGCCATGTCTGGGCGATTGCCGATACCAACCTCAACACCCTGGTGGACTACCGCTACACGCGCCGCTTCGAGGCCAAGCGTGGCCAGCACGGCATGGGTTCCGACATGTTCGGTGCTGCCGGCGATGACATCACGCTGAAGATGCCGGTCGGCACCATCATCACCGACGCCGAAACCGGCGAGACGCTGTTCGAATTGCTGGTTCCGGGCGAGAAAATCCTGATCGCCAAGGGCGGTGAGGGTGGCTACGGCAACCTGCGCTTCAAGAGTTCCATCAACCGCGCGCCGCGCCAGAAGACGCTGGGTCATCCCGGTGACCGTCGCAGCGTCAAGCTGGAGTTGAAGGTGCTGGCCGATGTCGGCCTGCTCGGCATGCCCAACGCTGGCAAGTCCACCTTTATTGCGGCTGTCTCCAACGCCCGCCCCAAGATTGCCGACTATCCGTTTACCACGCTGCACCCGAACCTGGGTGTGGTGCGCGTCGGTCCGGAGCAGAGCTTTGTCGTGGCCGATGTGCCCGGCCTGATCGAAGGTGCAGCCGAAGGCGCCGGCCTGGGGCACCAGTTCCTGCGCCACTTGCAGCGCACGCGTCTGCTGCTGCACGTGATCGACATGGCGCCGTTCGACGACGAAGTTGATCCGGTGGCACAGGCCAAGGCGATTGTCGGTGAACTGAAAAAATACGACGCCGAGCTGTACGCCAAGCCGCGCTGGCTGGTGCTGAACAAGCTCGACATGGTGCCTGCAGACGAGCGCGAGGCGCGCGTCAAGGACATGGTCAAGCGCCTGCGCTGGAAGGGGCCGGTGCACCAGATTTCCGCCCTCACGCGTGAAGGCTGCGAGCAGCTGATCCGCGAAATCTACCAGCATGTGCATCAGGCCCAGGTCGAGGAATTGCCGCCCGAGCCGGAGCAGGATCCGCGCTTCATCGAGCTGCCTGACGAAGATGCGCCGCAGACCGAATCGCAGCCTGCACCCGCCCGCAGGCGCCCGGTACGTCGCAAGAAGCCGGCTGCCGAATAAGAACAACACCGGTGCTGCGGCACCTTCCCGAACCTGTCCCGAGTCTCCATCATGTCCGAGCTTGCCTTCCAGCCCGATCCCGTCAGCATGCTGCTGTCTGCCCGCCGCATTGTCGTCAAGGTCGGCTCCAGCCTGGTGACCAACGAAGGGCGCGGACTGGACGAGGCGGCAATCGGTGAATGGTGCCGCCAGCTCGCCGCCCTGCGTGCCGATGGCCGCGAAGTGGTCATGGTGTCCAGCGGGGCCATCGCCGAAGGCATGCTGCGCCTGGGCTGGCGCACGCGCCCGAAGGAGGTCAACGAACTGCAGGCTGCGGCCGCCGTTGGCCAGATGGGCCTGGCGCAGATGTACGAGACCAAGTTGCGTGAAAACCAGCTGCAATCGGCGCAGATCCTGCTGACGCACGCCGACCTGGCCGATCGCGAGCGCTACCTGAATGCACGCTCCACGCTGTTGACGCTGCTGGAGTTGGGCGTGCTGCCGGTCATCAACGAGAACGACACGGTGATTACCGACGAGATCAAGCTGGGTGACAACGACACCTTGGGTGCGCTGGTGGCCAACCTGATCGAGGCCGACCTGCTGGTGATCCTGACCGACCAGAAGGGCCTGTTCGATGCCGATCCGCGCAAGAATCCGCAGGCCAAGCTGGTGCAGGTGGCGCGCGCCGGCGATCCGGCGCTGGAGGCCATGGCCGGTGGCGCCGGCAGCACGATTGGTACCGGCGGCATGCTGACCAAGGTGCTGGCGGCACGCCGTGCCGCCGGTTCCGGTGCCAGCACTGTGATCGCCTGGGGCCGCGAGCCGGATGCGCTGCTGCGCCTGATGCAGGGCGAGATCATCGGCACCGCACTGATTGCCACCACGCCCAAGATGCAGGCGCGCAAGCAGTGGATGAAGGATCACCTGAAGCTGCACGGCTCGGTGCTGGTCGATGCCGGTGCCGTGGCCAAGCTGAAGCACGAAGGCAAGAGTCTGCTGCCGATTGGTATGACCGAAGTGCGCGGCGAGTTCCGCCGTGGCGAAGTGATTGCGATCTGTACGCCGGAAGGGCAGGAGATTGCGCGTGGCCTGGCCAACTATGCCAGCCACGAGGCGCGCCAGCTATGCCGCCATCCTTCGCGCGAGATCACAGCGATCCTGGGTTACGCGGCCGAACCGGAGTTCGTGCACCGCGACAACCTGGTGATGCTCTGAGACTTGCCGGTTCAGTAGCCGCCGTTGCGGTCCCAGAGTGACTGGCCGGTGCGCAGGATGCGGCGTGCATCGCGCGAAGACGTTGGCGGCGTCAGGCCGGTGCAGAGGCCGCTGCTGGCAATCGCACGGGCCTGGCGGTTGGTCTGGCGGTCATGCAGGCTGGTCCAGTCTGTCTCGACGTTTTCCCAGCCGGGAGGCGTGGTGTTGAAATCGTAACGGGCATAGGTGCGCACGGCAAAGGTCGTGCAATTGATGCCCTGGTAGTAGGCGCTACGGCTGGCAGCGCCATCGCGACCCTGCATCAATACCACATAGCGCACGATGCCATCGGGAGCCACTTCGACGCTGTCCAGGTCCACCGAGGTGCGCATGGCGGAAAACCCGGGCATCTCGATATCCACCAGCTTGCGCGTGCTCAGCGCCGGAGCCGGTGGCACCGGGCTTTCCTGTGTCGTTTCCTTCAGGATCTCGGGCTGGTCTTCCTTGGGACCACCACCCCAGAGCTGGATCTGGGCCTGGCTGGCGGTGCTGGCCAGCAGGCCGAGAGCGAGCAGGCCGCAGCCGGCCAGCGAATGGGAGAACTTCATGATGGGGTATCGCCTGCAGTAGGGGGTTGCGGGTCGAAGCTGGCACCGGGCGGCAGATCCAGCGTGTTGCGCATGGCTGCAGATTGCAACGGGCGCAGATTGCCCATGGCACGCATGGGGTCGTCCTGGCGCTCGGCGCGTGGCTTGCCTTGCGGATTGCGCAGATAGCGGTTGCGATGATCGTTGCGTGGCAGGAAGCGGGCCAGTTCGGTCAGCGCCATCTCGTAGACGCCGCGCTTGAACTCGACGACCACATCCAGCGGCACCCAGTAGTCATTCCAGCGCCAGGCATCAAATTCGGGACGATCGCTGGCACGCAGATCCAGCTCCCAATCCTGACCCAGCAGTTGCAGCAGGTACCAGATCTGCTTCTGGCCCTTGTAATGGCCGCGCGATTCGCGGCGGATAAAACGGTCTGGCACTTCATAGCGCAACCAGTCCCGGGTTCTGGCGACGATGCGGACATGATGCGGGAGGAGGCCAACTTCCTCTCGCAGTTCACGATACATGGCCTGTTCGGGCGATTCCCCGCGATCTATGCCGCCTTGGGGGAATTGCCAGCTGTGGGTGCGAATACGCTTGCCCCAGAACACCTGGTTCTTGCGGTTGAGCAAGATGATGCCGACGTTGGGGCGGAACCCTTCCCGGTCGAGCATGATCAACTCCAATTCTTTAATGCGACCATTATGCACTGTTGGGCCTGGATATCAACGAGAATACGAGTTGTTGCCATGCAGCAGAGAAGGCTGTTGCCTGGCGTGTTTTCCTATCCTGCAGAACCATGAAAGCTTCCCAGTTCCTGATTACCACCCTGCGTGACGCCCCGGCCGATGCCGAGATCGTCAGCCACCAACTCATGATGCGTGCCGGCTTCATCAAGAAGCTGGGCGCCGGCATCTACAACTACATGCCGATGGGCCTGCGCGTGATCCGCAAGGTCGAGGCCATCGTGCGCGAGGAAATGAATCGCTCTGGCGCCATCGAGCTGACCATGCCGGTGGTGCAGCCGGGCGAGCTGTGGAAGGAAACAGGCCGTTTCGACCAGATGGGCGACGAGCTGCTGCGTTTCCAGGATCGCCACGACAACGATTTCGTCATCCAGCCGACCAGCGAAGAAGCGGTGACCGACATTGCGCGCCAGGATTTCCGCAGCTACAAGCAGCTGCCCAAGAACCTGTACCAGATCCAGACCAAGTTCCGCGACGAGCGCCGTCCACGCTTCGGCCTGATGCGTGGCCGCGAGTTCATCATGAAGGACGCCTACAGCTTCGACAAGGATGCCGATGCCGCGCGCGACAGCTACCAGAACATGGTGGACACCTACCGTCGCATCTTTGACCGCTTCGGCCTGGACTACCGTGCCGTGGCGGCCGACAGCGGCGCCATCGGTGGCGACCTGAGCCAGGAATTCCAGGTGATCGCCGCCACCGGCGAAGACGCCATCGTCTACTGCCCGAACAGCGAGTACGCGGCCAATATCGAGAAGGCCGAGGCGCTGGCGCCGACGCAGTCGCGTCCTGCTGCCAGCCAGGCGATGCAGGTCACGCCGACGCCGGGCAAGAGCACCTGTGCCGATGTCGCCGAGTTCCTGAAGGTGCCGCTGCAGACCACGGTCAAGTCGCTGGTGCTGGCGACCGACGTGACGGACGAGGCCGGCAACATCACGGGCAGCCAGATCTGGCTGCTGCTGCTGCGTGGCGACCACGACATGAACGAGGTCAAGGTCGGCAAGCTGCCGGGCCTGGACAAGGGTTACCGCTTTGCTACCGAGGACGAGATCGTGGCGCACTTTGGCACGCGCCCCGGTTATCTGGGCCCGATCAGCACGCGCCAGCCGGTGCGCGTGGTGGCCGACCGCGAAGTCGCCATCATGGCCGACTGGATCTGCGGCGCCAACCAGGAAGATGCCCACATCACCGGCGTCAACTGGGGCCGTGACCTGCCCGAGCCGGAACTGGTCGCCGACCTGCGCAACATCGTCGAGGGTGATTTGTCGCCGGACGGCCAGGGCGTGCTGGCGATCGAGCGCGGTATCGAGATTGGCCATGTGTTCTACCTGGGCACCAAGTACAGCCAGGCCATGAACGCCACCTTCCTCGATGTCAATGGCAAGGCGAAACACTTCGAGATGGGCTGCTACGGCATCGGCATCACGCGCCTGCCGGCAGCGGCGATCGAGCAGAACCACGACGAGCGCGGCATGATCTGGCCCGAGGCGATCGCGCCGTTCACGCTGGTGATCTGCCCGATTGGCATGGACCGCAGCGAGGCGGTCAAGGCCGAGGCGATGCGCCTGTACCAGTCCATGCTGGACGCCGGCGTGGATGTGATCCTGGATGACCGCGGCGAGCGCCCGGGCGTGATGTTTGCCGACTGGGAGCTGATTGGCGTGCCGCACCGCGTGGTGCTGTCCGACCGTAGCATCCAGGCCGGTGAAGTCGAATACCAGCAGCGTCGTGACAAGGAGGCCAGCAAGCTGGCCCTGGCCGATATCGACGCGCTGCTGCGCGACAAGCTGGGCCTGTAAGCCGGCCATGCTGCAGTCGCCTGCCTTTTCCCGGCGCCACTGGCTGCAGGCCACGGCGCGCTGGGGCGGAGCCGGGCTGCTCGCGCCTGCGCCTTGGCCGCTGGCTTGGGCCGGCGCACAGAAGGAAGAGCATCTGGCCGATTCGGTGCGTACCGCGCTGAGCGCCGCGGTGCGCATGAGTTCGGCGCCGCCCGTACCGCTGTTTGGCAGCCGCCAGCAGGAGCTGGAGTACCTGCGCTGGCTGGACGAGATGCAGCGCCGTCTCGGCAACCGGATGGAAAACGACTTTACCCGGCGCGAGTTCCTGCAGACGGTCTGGTACGAGGCGACACGTGCCGGGCTGGAAGTGTCGCTGGTGCTCGGCCTGATCCAGGTCGAGAGCAATTTCCGCAAGTTCGCGATTTCGTCGGTAGGCGCGCGTGGACTGATGCAGGTGATGCCGTTCTGGGCGCGCACCATCGGCGATGGCGATCCGGCGGCGCTGTTCCACCAGCAGACCAACCTGCGCTTTGGCTGCGCGATCCTGCGCTATTACCTGAATCGCGAGAAAGGCAATCTGTTCATGGCGCTGGGGCGCTACAACGGCTCACGCGGCCAATCGAAATATCCCGATGCCGTGATGGCGGCGCAGCGTCGCTGGGAGCTGGCCTAGGGCCTTAGCGCAGCTTGCGGAACCAGATCGCGTTGACCGTGACCAGGCCTGCCAGAAAGGCGTACAGGCCGGTACGCTCACCCCACTGGTCCTGGCCGAGCCAGATCAGCAGCGGAATCGCGATAAAGGCGATCGTGGTGAGCACCAGGCGACGGCCGACAGCGCGGGCGTATTCGGGGCCATGCTTTTTCAGGCCAAGCACGCCACTCAGGATCTGCCAGCAGGCAAACACGGTCAGCGCCAGTGCGGCGCCCAGCAGCATCTCGGTCTGGCCGATCATGCCTGGCCTGCCTGCAGGCGCTGCGTGTGGCGCGCCAGTTGCGCCTGCACCTGCGCCGGTGCGGTGCCGCCCAGGGTATTGCGTGCATTCAGCGAAGCTTCCAGCGTCAGTGCCTGCTCGAACACGTCTTGCTGGATGTCCGGGTTGAACTGCTGCAGCGTGGCCAGCGGCAGCTCGGCCAGGTCCACGCCCTGGTCCTGCGCCGTCTTGACGGCGTGCGCCACCACTTCGTGGGCATCGCGGAAGGGCAGGCCCTTCTTGACCAGGTAATCGGCCAGGTCGGTAGCCGTGGCATAGCCCTTGCTGGCGGCAGAACGCATGGCTTCGGGGTTGACCGTGATGCCGCCTTCCTTGGTGCCCGTGGCCGGGTTCAGCTGGCCGCCGACCATCTCGGCAAAGATGCGCAGCGTGTCGCGCACGGTATCGACGGTGTCGAACAGCGGTTCCTTGTCTTCCTGGTTGTCCTTGTTGTAGGCCAGCGGCTGGCCCTTCATCAGCGTGATCAGCCCCATCAGGTGGCCCACCACGCGGCCGGTCTTGCCGCGTGCCAGCTCGGGCACGTCCGGGTTCTTCTTCTGCGGCATGATACTGCTGCCGGTAGTGAAGCGGTCGGCGATGCGGATAAAGGCAAAGTTCTGGCTCATCCACAGGATCAGTTCTTCGCTCAGGCGCGAGACATGCACCATGATCAGCGATGCGGCGGCGGTGAATTCGATGGCAAAGTCGCGGTCGCTCACGGCGTCCAGGCTGTTCTGGCAGACACCTTCCATGCCCAGCGTGCGTGCCACGCGCTCGCGGTCCAGCGGATATGTGGTGCCGGCCAGTGCGGCACTGCCCAGCGGCAGGCGGTTGACGCGCTTGCGCACGTCCTGCAGTCGCTCCTCGTCGCGCGCGAACATTTCCACATAGGCCAGCAGGTGGTGCGCAAAGCTCACCGGCTGCGCCACCTGCAGGTGGGTGAAGCCAGGCAGGATCACGTCGACGTTGCGGCCGGCGACATCGACCAGCGCGCCTTGCACCTCGCGCAGCAGGCCCAGGATCAGGTCGATCTCGTCACGCAGCCAGAGGCGGATGTCGGTGGCGACCTGGTCGTTGCGGCTGCGGCCGGTGTGCAGGCGCTTGCCGGCATCGCCGATCAGCTGGGTCAGGCGCGCTTCCAGGTTCAGGTGCACGTCTTCCAGCTCCAGCTTCCAGTCGAAGCTGCCGGCCTCGATTTCGGACTTGATCTGCGCCATGCCGCGCTCGATGGCGGCGCGATCGTCCTGGCTGATGATGCCCTGGGCGGCCAGCATCTCGGCGTGCGCCAGGCTGCCCTGCATGTCGGCCTGCCACAGGCGCTTGTCGAAGAACACGCTGGCGGTATAGCGCTGCACCAGTTCGCTCATGGGTTCGCTGAACAGGGCAGACCAGGCCTGGGACTTGGTATCGAGCTGGTTGTGGGAGGTGGACATGGCAGAAACAATCGGAAAAGACAGGCCGCAGTGGCCAGAAAATGACGGGGCTTGCGCAGCGGCAAGCCAAACCCCCATTGTAACGATGCCTGCCGTGGCAGCAGAATGCCGCCGGCGTTTTCCCCGGTGCCCGTGCTAGCATCGCAGCATCAGGATCAGCGTCCGCAAGGGCGCACCACACCCTATTGACCTTATCTGGCAGGCCTGCCTGCGCGCGCATGACACAAGCAACTTCTCCCCTGAACCTCACCATCGCTACCCGCGAAAGCCGCCTTGCCCTGTGGCAGGCCGAGCATGTCAAGGCCCTGCTGGAGCAGCAGGGACACACGGTCACGCTGCTTGGCATGACTACGCGCGGCGACCAGATCCTGGATCGCACGCTGAGCAAGGTGGGCGGCAAGGGCCTGTTCGTCAAGGAGCTGGAGCTGGCACTGGAAGAGGGCCGGGCCGATCTGGCGGTGCACTCGCTCAAGGATGTGCCGATGGAGCTGCCGCCTGGTTTCGAGCTCGCTTGCGTGATGGAGCGCGAAGATCCGCGCGATGCCTTTGTCTCGCCGCAATGCGCCAGCCTGGACGATGTGCCGCAGGGTGGCGTGCTCGGCACCTCCAGCCTGCGCCGCACCGTGCTGCTGCGCGCGCAGCGTCCGGACCTGCGCATTGAGCCCTTGCGCGGCAACCTTGATACCCGTCTGCGCAAGCTGGATGAAGGCCAGTATGACGCCATCGTGCTGGCTGCCGCCGGTCTCAAGCGCCTGAAGCTGGAAGATCGCATCCGTACCATCTTCGAGCCGGAGCAGATGCTGCCGGCAGCCGGGCAGGGCGCGCTCGGCATCGAGGTCCGCAGTGGTCGCCCGGAGCTGGTGCAGGCGCTGGCACCGCTGGTACACCTGCCGACCTGGCTGCGTGTCGCCGCCGAACGGGCCGTCAGCCGCACCATGGGCGGCAGCTGCTCGATGCCGTTGGCGGCCCATGCCACACTCGATGGCGATAGCTTGCACATCGAGGCCGCCTGGGGCCGTGAAGACGATGCCAGTGGCGGACTGGTGCATGCCAGTGCCACGGCCCCGGTACAGACGCTGGAACAGGCCGATCAGCTCGGCGAGCAGGTGGCGCGCCAGCTGATTGCCGCCGGTGCCCAGGTGCACGCAGGCTGACGGTGGCACAGCGCCCCCTGGTGCTGGTGACGCGGCCGGAGCCGCAGGCCAGCCGCTGGACCAGCCAGCTGCAGCAGCTGTTGCCGGAGGTCGACATCCGGGCCTTGCCGCTGATCGTGACCGCGCCGGTCCATGCGCCAGCCTACCAGCAGCGGCTGCAGCTGGCCTGGGACAGTTTGCCGGAGCTGGTCGCGGCCTATTTCGTCAGCGTGCCGGCCGTGACCGGTTTTTTTGCCGCCGTGCCGGATGCGCTGGCGCGCTGGCAGGCTGCTGGCGTGCGTGCCTGGGCGCCCGGCCGCGGCACGCGCGATGCGCTGCTGCAGACCGGTATCCCCGCAGCGGGTATCGACAGTCCGCCGGCCGATGCCGCCCAGTTCGATTCCGAAACCCTCTGGCCGCTGGTCCAGCCGCAGGTCGCACAGGCGCTGCAGCAGGGCAGGCGCATGCTGCGCGTGCGCGGCACCGACCAGTTGCTGCCTGGCGAGCAGGTGGACCAGGGCGCTGGCCGAGACTGGATGGGGCAGCAGCTACAGGCAGCTGGCGTTACGGTCGATACCGTGGTCGCCTACCAGCGCCAGCCGCCTGCCTGGGATGATGCCTTTGTCTCCTCCCTGCGCCAGCAGCTGGCGGCACGTCGCTGCCTCTGGCTCTGGAGCAGCTCGCAGGCCCTGGAGCATGCCGTGGCCTTGCTGCCCGGGCATGACTGGTCGGCGGATGGAGCTGTCGCCACCCACCCACGGATTGCGGAAAATGCACGCCGTTGCGGTTTTGTGCAACTGCAGCAGGCGCGTCCGGTGCTTGCAGACGTGGCCCAGTCGATACAATCACTGCTATGACGATCTCCGACCAGACCGACGCTGCAATTCCCGCTCCGATGCCCGTGAACGCTCCCCCGGCAGCGGCACGTGCCGGCATGTCGGCGCTGGCACGTGTGGGGCTGGTGCTGGCCTTGATCCTGGCCTTGCTGGCCATGGCTGGCGTGGCCTATCTTTGGCAGGATGCACGCCGCATGCAGCGCCAGATCGCCACGCAAGTGGCTGACATGAACCGCCAGGCCAGCGAGCTGCAGGCAGTTGCCGAGCTGGCTAGCCGCCAGAGCCAGGACGCCACGGCGCGTACGGCACTGCTCTCGGCCAAGGTCGCCGAATTCGAGGGGCGCAATGCCCAGGTCGACAGCGTGCTGCAAGGACTGGCGCGCGCCAAGGACGAGAACCTGCTGGTCGATATCGATGCCGCGATCCAGATGGGCTGGCAGCAGAGCCAGCTGACCGGCGGCGTACAGCCGCTGCTGGCCGGTCTGGTCAGCGCCCAGAACCGCCTGAGGCAGGCCGCACAGCCCAAGCTGCTGCCGCTGGAACAGAGCATTGGCCGCGATATCGAGCGCCTGCGCCAGACCAGCGAAAGCGATGTGACCATGTTGCTGGGCCGTATCGACGGCGTGCTGCGCGAGATCGACGGTCTGCCGTTGCAGAGCAATCTGGTGCGCCTGAACGAGCGTACCTGGCAGGCGCAGGCCAGCAGCGCCGCCAGCCTGCCATCCGATGCGCCCTGGTGGCAGCGCAGCTGGGCGCATGTGAGTGATACCTTCTCCGATCTGGTGCGCGTGCGCACCATCGAAAGCCGCGATGCCGCGCTGCTGCAGCCGCAGCAGGGCTACTACCTGCGTGAAAACATCAAGCTGCAGCTGCTCAATGCGCGCATGGCGCTGCTGGCGCGCCAGCCTGAAGTGGCCCGCAGCGACGTGCAACAGGTGCGTGCCATGATGAGCCGCTACTTCCAGTCCGATGCCCAGGCCGTACGCAGCTCGCTGCTGACGCTGGAAGAGGTCGGCAACAACATCCACGTCGTGCAACTGCCCACCATTCAGGAAACCCAGGCAGCGCTGGCAGCCGCGCAGAATGCGGCGGCACTGGCTGCGCCGGTGATTGTTCCGGCGCTGCCGGCAGCATCGGCGGCCTCGGCGCCGGCTCCGGCACAGCCTGCGGCATCGGCTGCGACCGTCGCAGCTTCGGGGGCCTGATCGATGCGCGCGCTACTCTGGCTGGTCCTGCTGTTTCTTCTGGCCACGCTGCTGGCCCTGCTGGCAGGCGGCAACCAGGCCGTGGTGACTGTCTACTGGTCGCCGACGCAGGCCATCGACCTGTCGCTGAACCTGGTGGTGGCAGTGATCGTCGGCCTGTTCCTGCTCGGTTTTGCGCTGTTGCGTGGCGTACAGATCCTGTCCAGCCTGCCCTTGCAGGCGCAACGCTGGCGCACGCACCAGAAAGAGCGCGCCATGCACGGTTATCTGCTTGATGCCATGTCCTACCAGATTGCCGGCCGTTATGGCCGTGCCCGCACCGCCGCCGGCAAGGCGCTGGAACAGGACGAGGGCCTGTATGGCAGGCCGGATCCGGCACAGCCTGCCGAAACGGAATCGGATCAGACTAAGGCCGGTCATGCCGCAGCGCCGGCTCCGGCGTATCGCATGCAGATGCGCACGCTGGCGCACAACCTGATGGCTGACAGCAGCCAGGGCATGCTGGATGCCGAATGGCGTGATACCTGCCAGGCGCGCGCCGAACAGGAGGCCCGCCTGATCCACGGTGGCGCAGCGGCAGAAACACGCGAAGGCTTGTTGTTGCGCTCGGTGCGCCGTGCGCTCGACAGTCACCAGCCGGACAAGGCGCTGCAGTTGCTGGACCAGTTGCCGCAGGGGGCGACGCGCCGGATTGTCGCCTTGCGCTACCGCCTGCGTGCGGCGCAGCAGCAGGGCGATGTACAGCAGGCGCTGGATACGGCACGTGCGCTGGTGCGACACAAGGCGTTCTCGCCGCTTGCCGGCCAGGCCCTGATCCAGCAGCTGGCGGCCGATTGGCTGCGCTCCGCCCACGATGTAGAGCAGCTGCAGCAGCACTGGCGTGCCCTGGCCGCGCAGGAGCGCAGCGTACCGGCGATTGCCCTGGCTGCAGCGGAGCGCCTGCAGTTGCTGGGAGGCTCGCCCGCGCAGGCCAGCCACTGGCTGCTGCCGGTCTGGGAACAGCTGGCCATATCGCCCGAAGCGCTGAACCCGGTACAGCGCCAATCCGTGGTGCTGATGCTGGGGGATTCGCTGGGCAGTCTGGAGCTTGACTGGCAACAGCGTATCGAGCAGGCCAGCCAGCGTCATCCGCAGCAGGCGGAGCTGCAATACCTGTACGGTCTGGTCTGCCTGCAACGCCAGCAGCCAGACTCGGCACGCCAATGGCTCGAACAGGCCTTGCCGCGCCTGCAGCAGGTGCCGGCGTTGCGCCGCAAGGCCTGGATGGTGCTGGCGCAACTGGCGGAACAGCGCGCCGATACCACGGCGGCGCTGGAAGCCTGGAAGCAGGCTGCCATCACGTCTGCCTGAGCCTTCTTCTTCTGGCTGGCCGCTGTACGTGCCACAGCTTACACGTGCACTGACGCCTGCAGTTGTACCCAACCCTTTCATGCGGCTTGATGTGCCGCCAGGCCTTGCGTACGTCCTGCTTCGCTTGATCGATCCGATCCTGTGCTTGACGCTGCAGTTGCGGCTGTCCTGCCGGTAGCTTCGCCCATGAAAAAGCGGCCACTGTCGGGGACAGTGGCCGCCTGGCCGAAAGCGACAGGGCGCGGGCCCTGTCTGTGGCTGTGCTTACTGCGCAGCCTGCTCGAATGGCAGCGGGTTGGCTGCCAGGTCACGGCGCGTTTCCACCAGAATCAGCGGGCCTTCGTCCAGCACCACCAGCGGCGGGCGCTCGCGCGGCACGTGTACCGGCTTGGGCGTGGCGGCAATTTCGGCCTGTACGGCAGCGACCTTGTCGGCATCGGAATGCACCCAGACCAGGCCAGCCTGCTCGGCGACCTGCTGCAGCTCTGTCAGCGGCAGGGTGAAGGTGACAGGTTCTGCCGCCACTGTTTCGGCGACTTCGACCACGGCCACGGCTGGCTCTACCTGGGGCGTTGCCAGCGGAGTGGGAGCCGTTTCGGTGGCTGTTGCTGCCACGGGAGCGGTTTCGGCTACGGTGGCCACGACAGCAGGGGTTTCTGCTGGAGCGGCGATGGCCAGGACGGTGCCGGATTCGGCAACAGTCTCGGCAGCTACTTCAGCCGGTGCGGCTGTTTCGGTGCTCTCCGGGGCCGACAGGGCCAGGCCCGGTACCGGCGCATTGGCTTGCGCCGAGAAATAGCTGCGCGGTGCGTTGTCCTCGGTGCTGGCGCTGCTGCTGTCGGCAGTGTCCTGCGATTCGTCGGATGCGGTGCGCTCGGCACGGTCACCACGGTTGCGGCGGTCACGGCCGTAGCGGTCACGCGAACGGCGTTCGCGGCGCTCGCGCGGCTCGCCGTTGTCGGTGCTGCTGCCGGTCTCGGAAGCGGTGGCGGCGGTGTCGCCGGCGCTGGCTTCAGTCGCGGCAACAGCGCTGACGGCTGCTGCGGCTACGCCAGCGGCCAGTACTTCGGCGTTGTCTGCCAGCGGCTGTTGCTGGGTCTGGCGCGGCTGGCGGCGTTCGTTGCGCTGCTGCTGGCTGTTGTCGCCTTCGCTGCGCTCGCCGGAACCGGAGCGCTCACCGCCGCGGCGGTTGCGGTTGCCGGAACTGCTGCGCTCCTGGCGTGCCTCGCCTGGCTGCTCGCTACGCGGAGCACGGCTGTCGCGCGACTCCTCGGAGCGGCTGCTGCCGTCATCCTGGCGCTCGCCACGGCCACCCTGGCGCTGGCCGCTGCGTTGGCCATTGCTGCTGCGGCCATTGCCGCCACGGCTGCCACGCTGGCCACCACGGCGACCATCGGACTTGCCGGCCGGCTTGACTTCGGGTTCCGGCTTGACCGGTTCGGGTTGCACTTCCGGCTCGGGCTCGGCCATGCCGAACATGCGCTTGATCTTCAGCCACAGCGCGGCGAAGCCACTGGGTTGCTCGACCACCGGCTGCGGAGCTGCGGCAGCTGCCGGCGCGGCAACCGGCTCAGGCGCCACTTCGGGTGCGGCCACGGCTGGCGGTTCGGGCAGGAAATTCTTCAGCACCGGCGTCTGGCGGTTGGTCGGCTCCTGCGAGCGGCGCGTGACGGCGGTCGGATCCTCGATTTCTTCGGCCAGGTTGTAGCTGGCATCCATGTTGTCCAGGCGCGGATCGTCGTGCTTCAGGCGCTCCAGGCGGTAGTGCGGCGTTTCCAGGCCCTTGTTCGGCACCAGCATCACGTGCACGCGCTGCTTGAGCTCGATCTTGGCGATCTCGGAGCGCTTCTCGTTGAGCAGGAAGGAGGCGACCTCGACCGGCACTTGCGTGTGCACGGCCGCAGTGTTGTCCTTCATCGCCTCTTCCTGGATGATGCGCAGGATCTGCAGTGCACTCGATTCGGTATCGCGCACGTGGCCGGAGCCACCGCAGCGCGGGCAGGGGATGGAAGCACCTTCGGACAGGGCCGGGCGCAGGCGCTGGCGGCTCATTTCCAGCAGGCCGAACTTGCTGATGGTGCCGAACTGCACACGCGCGCGGTCCTGGCGCAGCGCGTCACGCAGGCGGTTTTCCACCTCGCGACGGTTCTTCTGCTCGTCCATGTCGATGAAGTCGATCACGATCAGGCCACCTAGGTCGCGCAGACGCATCTGGCGCGCCACTTCGTCGGCAGCTTCCAGGTTGGTGCGGGTGGCGGTTTCCTCGATGTCGCTGCCCTTGATGGCGCGCGCCGAGTTGACGTCGACCGAGACCAGTGCCTCGGTGTGGTCGATCACGATGGCGCCACCGCTCGGCAGGGTCACGATGCGGGAGTAGGCCGATTCGATCTGGTGTTCGATCTGGAAGCGGCTGAACAGCGGTGCGTCGTCGCGGTAGCGCTTGACCTTGGATGCGTGCTCCGGCATCACGTGGTTCATGAACTGGTGCGCTTGCTCGTAGATGTCGTCGGTATCGATCAGGATGTCGCCGATTTCCGGGCTGAAGTAGTCACGCAGGGCGCGCACCACCAGGTTGGATTCCTGGTAGATCAGGAAGGCACCCTTGCCAGCGCCGGCAGCACCCTCGATCGCTTCCCACAGCTTCAGCAGGTAGCTCAGGTCCCACTGCAGCTCGGGTGCGCTGCGGCCGATGCCGGCAGTGCGCGCGATGATGCTCATGCCCTTGGGGTATTCGAGCTGGTCCATTGCCTCTTTCAGCTCGGCGCGGTCCTCGCCCTCGATGCGGCGGCTGACGCCACCGCCACGCGGGTTGTTCGGCATCAGCACCACGTAGCGGCCGGCCAGGCTGATGAAGGTGGTCAGGGCGGCGCCCTTGTTGCCACGTTCTTCTTTCTCGACCTGCACCAGCAGTTCCTGGCCTTCCTGGATCACGTCCTGGATGCGCGCCTGGCTGACCGGCACGCCTTCGGCAAAGTACTGGCGCGAAATTTCCTTGAACGGCAGGAAGCCGTGGCGGTCCTCGCCGTAATCGACAAAACAGGCTTCCAGCGAGGGCTCGACGCGTGTCACCACGGCCTTGTAGATATTGCCCTTGCGCTGTTCGCGGCCTTCGATCTCGATTTCGTAGTCGAGCAGCTTCTGGCCGTCGACGATGGCAAGTCGGCGTTCTTCCGACTGGGTGCCGTTGATCAGCATCCGTTTCATGATGCGTTTCCTTTATGCAGTTACAGACATGCAGCAGCGGCACAGTGCAGCTGTTGCTGACATGCCAGGGCAAACGCCGGAAACGGAAGGGAATTGCCGGGAGACTCCGTCACGCAGGCCGCAAGGCCGGACAGGGGAGGGTAGGCGCGTGGAGGAATGCAGTGGCGCGGGCGGGTTGCCGCGCAGGTGACCGTGCGCCTCCGTGCCGCCTGGCGGCAGGGAAGGAAGCAGGGCGGAAAGCCGTGACGGGGCGGTTGATCAGGGGCTGGGCTTCCTGACCACGGTCATCCGCTGCCAGGCGCACGGGAAGGCGCAGCACGGAAGTGAGTCCGGTAGACAGGAGAGAAAAAACCAGCAAAATGCCGCGCACTTGCATTCATCCGACCGCCTGCGCTGGCACGGAGGCCAGTCAGGCGGAAAATATTCCAATATGGTGTTTCTGGGGCGTCAGCCTGGGCTGAGGGAGCTGGTGCCATCGGATGACTCTGGCATCCGGTCTGCAGGCAGCCCCGCCAGTGGCATGGACTTGCTGGAAAGCCGCGACTGGGGCTTGTGCCTTACACTAGTTGCTATTGGGCACAGCCTATCGGACAGACTTTCACAGTGAAAAACATTATAGGGGCGAATGCCGGAAATGTAGCGGCACCCAGCGTCAAATATCTCGAGGTCGGTGACGACGGCGAAGGCCAGCGTCTCGACAACTACCTGCTGCGCGTGCTCAAGGGCGTGCCGAAGACGCATGTCTACCGCATCATCCGCAGCGGCGAAGTGCGCATCAACAAGGGGCGCGCCCAGGCCGACAGCCGGCTGCAGCCCGGTGATGTGGTGCGCGTGCCACCAGTGCGTGTGGCCCAGCGCAGTACCGTCGAGCAGGCCGAAGCCACGCCGCCGCGTGAATTTCCGGCACTGCTCGAGGACGAGCACGTGCTGGCCGTCAACAAGCCAGCAGGTGTTGCTGTGCACGGCGGCAGCGGTGTCAGTTTTGGCGTGATCGAACAGTTGCGCCGGGCGCGGCCGCAGGCCCGCTTTCTGGAGCTGGTGCACCGGCTGGATCGCGAAACCAGCGGCATCCTGCTGATCGCCAAGCGCCGTTCGGCCCTGACCGCGCTGCAGGACCAGTTCCGCCAGCGCGAGACCGGCAAGACCTATCTGGCGCTGGTCTGGGGCGACTGGCAGGAGAAGCGCAAGGTCATCGATACGCCGCTGCGCAAGTTCCTGCTGCCGGGCAAGCCGGGGCAGGAGGGCGAGCGCCGCGTGCGAGCCACCACGCGCGATGATCCCGAAGGCATGAAATCGGTCTCGCTGGTGCGCGTGGCGCAGCGCATCGCGCATCCGCTGGGCGCCATGACGCTGCTCGAAGTCACCATCAAGACCGGCCGTACGCACCAGATTCGCGTGCACCTGGCTTCGAGTGGCCACCCAATCGCTGGCGACGAGAAATATGGCGATTTCGAGCGCAACCGCAGTCTGCAGAAGGCCGGGCTCAAGCGCATGTTCCTGCACGCCTGGCGGCTGCGCTTCGTGCACCCGGCCACGGGCGAGGAAGTACAGCTTGAACAGCCGCTGGAGCCGGCGCTGGCTGGCTTTGTGCAGCAGGCCGGCGATGCCGCCAGCCACACTATGGAATGAGGACGGAAGACAACACCATGCAACACCGCTTCGACCTGATCTGTTTTGACTGGGACGGTACCCTGTTTGACTCCACCAATTGCATCACGCTGGCGCTGCAGCAGGCGGTGGTCGATGTGGGTGGTGCCCGCCCGACGCGCGAACAGGCCAGCTACGTGATCGGCCTGGGCCTGCTCGATGCATTGCGCCAGGTCGCGCCCGATGTGCCGCAGGAGCGCTACCGCGAGCTGTCCGACCGCTATCGCGTGCATTATTTCCGCCATATCAACGACATCACGCTGTTTGATGGCGTGCCGGAGCTGCTGGCCGAGCTGCGCGGCCGTGGCCACCAGCTCGCCGTCGCCACCGGCAAGAGCCGCCGTGGCCTGGATGAGGCACTGGAAACCGTCGGCCTGACGCACATGTTCGATGCCTCCCGTACCGCTGACCAGACCGCAGGCAAGCCGGATCCGCAGATGCTGCTGGAGCTGATGGAAGAGCTGGACGTGTCACCCGAACGCACGCTGATGATTGGCGATACCACGCACGATCTGGAACTGGCCTACAACGCGCGCTGCGCCAGCGTGGCGGTGAGCTATGGCGCACACGGCACCAGCGGCTTCGAGCGCTGGCAGCCGCTGCAGGTGGTGCACAGCGTGGCCGAATTGCGCAGCTGCCTGCTGCAGCCGCCTGCATGAACGCGATTCCGCTCTGTGCCTCCAGTGATATCACCGACGGTGGCGATGCCTGGCCGTTCGAGGTGCTGGAGCGTGGCTATCCGTGCCGTGCCTTTGTCGTGCGTTTTGAAGGGCAGCTGCATGCCTGGCTGAATCGCTGCACCCATGTGGCCATGGAGCTGGACCTGATGCCGAATCGCGTGTTCGATGCTTCCGGCCAGTGGCTGATCTGTTCCAGCCATGGTGCCTTGTTTGATCCGGCCAGTGGTGCCTGTGCGGGTGGTCCGTGCCAGGGTGGCCTGCAGGCGGTGCAGGTGCTGGAGCAGGATGGCCAGGTGTTCTGGCTGCCGGATGCCGATATCCAGCCTGCAGGCTGACAGGGCAGGCCCTACAATGGCTGAACGCCGGGCTGGCAACAGGCCGTGCCCGGTTTGCATTTTTCACTCCGAAACCCCATGTCCGAACCTCAAGACGATTCCCTGATCCCGGTCCCTCCGCGCAAGCAGGACTGGGAACGCACCACCCTGGAAAAGATCGCGATGGCCTCCATCCGCGAACAGCAGGCGGCACGCCGCTGGCGCACTGTCGTCCGCATGGCCTGGCTGGCCTTCTTCGTGCTGCTGGCCTGGCTGCTGTTCCAGCGCACCCCGTCCAGCATGGGCAAGGTGACTGCGCCGCACACTGCCATGGTCGATATCCGCGGCGAGATCGCCGACGGCTCCGATGCCAGCGTCAGCAATATCCTGCCGGCGGTAGAGGCGGCCTTTGCCGACCAGGGCTCGCGTGCCGTGATCCTGTCCATCAACTCCGGCGGTGGCAGTCCGGTGCAGGCCGGCATCATCAACGAAGAGCTGATCCGCCTCAAGAAGCAGTACAACAAGCCGCTTTACGCCGTGGTCTCTGACACCTGCGCTTCCGGTGCCTACTACATCGCCGTGGCGGCCGACGAGATCTACGTTGACAAGGCCAGCATGATCGGCAGCGTCGGCGTGCTGATGGACGGCTTTGGCTTCACCGGCACCATGGAGAAACTCGGTGTCGAGCGCCGCCTGATCACGGCTGGCAGCAACAAGGGCCTGATGGACCCGTTCAGCCCGCTGGACGAAGGCCAGAAGGCGCATATGCAGACCATGCTCGACCAGATCCACCAGCAATTCATCCAGGTGGTGCGCGAAGGCCGCGGCAGCCGCCTGAAGGAAACGCCCGAGCTGTTCTCCGGCCTGGTCTGGACCGGCGAGCAGGCGGTGCGCATGGGTCTGGCCGACAAGCTGGGCAATACCAGCTATGTGGCACGCGAAGTGGCCAAGTTCGAGCGCATCGTGGATTACACCCAGCGTGAGAACGTGGCCGAGCGTCTGGCACGCCGTTTTGGCTCGGCAGTGGGCGAGGGCGCGGTGAAAGCACTGGGCAACACGGCAAGCTGGCGCTGATGGCGTGACAAAGCACACACTATCGCCATTTTCTGACATCAAGCTGTCGATTCACGCGATTACACTGCAGCGTCAGACGTTTTTGTCTGCCCGTATCCAGCCGGCACCCGGGCGCCGGTCCTGACTTTTTCCAGGAGAGACCATGTCGATTGATCTGACTTCCGTGCTCAAGACCAAGGCCGCCGGCCTGTTGACCGATTACCTGCAGGGCCAGCTTGGCTTGTCCGGCGACACGGCCAGCCGTTCTGCGGCGCTGGCACTGCCGGCACTGCTGGGCAAGCTAGTGTCCCAGACTGATTCTGGCGACAACATGACCCGCCTGTTCAACCTGATCACCGGCCCCGAGGTCGAGAGTGGCTATGACCGCATCGAGCCTTCGCTGCTGCAGAAGGGCGCCAAGTGGCTGAGCCTGCTGTTCGGCGATAACGAGGTGAGCGGCCTGGCACGTCTGCTGGGTGGCAAGACTGGTATCGCACCGGAGCAGGGCAGCAGCCTGCTGTCGGCAGCACTGCCGCTGGTGCTGGGTGCACTGCGCTCGCAAGTCGAGACCGGCAAGCTGTCCAAGCCGCAATTCGTGGGCTTGCTCAACGAGCAGAAGGGCTTCCTGGCCCGCGCGCTGGATGGCAGCCTGCTGTCCGGCCTGGGTCTGGGTTCGCTGGCTGCCGCAGCTCCGGCGGCGGCCGCTCGTGCGGCGGCACCGGTGCAGCAGGCCGCTTCTGGCGGTGGCTGGAAAAAGTGGCTGTGGATCGGTGCACTGGCGGCGCTGGCGCTGCTGCTGCTGCGCATGTGCAACCAGCAGCCGGTCGAGCAGCCGTCCGCGGCTCCGGCCAGCGCCACGGCATCGGCACCTGCCGTCGTGGCTGCTGATTCGGCGTCCGAAGCGGCCGCTGCCGTGCTGGCCGCTTCCGAGGCTGTTCCTGCTACTGATGCTGCCTCTGTCACTCCGGCAGCCCCGGCCAGCGCTGTGGCCCTGGCAGATGATGCCGTTACCTGGGAAAACGGCGTGCTGTCGGTCTACTTTGCTACCGGCAAGACCGATGTGAACCAGGCTGCGGCGGATGCCGTGTCTGCCGACATCGTGGCACTGGGCAAGCAGGGCCGCAAGCTGGTGGTCAGCGGCTACAACGACCCGCGTGGTGATGCTGCCCTGAACGCCGAGCTGTCCAAGAAGCGTGCCCAGGCGGTGCAGGCCTACCTGATCGCCCAGGGTGTGCCGGAGTCAGGTATCGAGCTGCGCAAGCCCGAGCAGACTGATGGTGCCAGCGGCAACCTGGCCCAGGATCGCCGCGTCGACGTGATCGCCGAGTAATCGTGACACTCGCCACTGGCACGGACGGCCCCGCTTGCGGGGCCGTCCGTTTTTTACATCCGGCAGCGTGTCCGTCACGGTAGCGACAGCTGGCGCTGTTATCATTGGCGCCATGCTGATGTATCCCCAGATCGATCCCGTGGCCCTGCAGATCGGGCCACTCTCCATCCACTGGTATGGCCTGACCTACCTGGTGGCATTTGTACTGTTCTATGTGCTGGGCACCATGCGCCTGCGGCACGCTCCCTACAACCGCATCCAGGGTGAGGGCGCCTGGTCGCGCCGTGATATCGAGGACATCCTGTTCCTGGGCGTGATGGGCGTCATCATTGGCGGCCGCCTGGGCTACTGCCTGTTCTACAAGCCCGAATACTACCTGGCCAATCCGCTGGACATCTTCAAGATCTGGCAGGGCGGCATGAGCTTCCACGGCGGGCTGCTGGGCGTGATCGGCGCCTTCACCTGGTTTGCCCGCTCGCGCAAGCGCCCGTGGCTGCAGGTGGCCGACTTTGTCGCGCCCTGTGTGCCTACCGGCCTGGCCTCGGGCCGTATCGGCAACTTCATCAACGGCGAGCTGTGGGGCCGTGCGGCGGATCCCTCGCTGCCCTGGGCGATGGTGTTCCCGCAAAGCGGCAGCATGATCGCGCGCCACCCCTCGCAGCTCTACCAGTTCCTGCTCGAAGGCCTGCTGCTGTTCATCATCCTCTGGCTGTACGCACGCAAGGAGCGCAAGCCGGGGCAGGTAGCGGCGCTGTTCCTGTTGGGTTACGGCGTATTCCGCTTCATCGCCGAATATTTCCGCGAGCCCGACGATTTCCTCGGCCTGCTGTCCATGGGCCTGAGCATGGGCCAGTGGTTGTGTATTCCCATGATCCTGGGCGGCATGGCGCTCTGGCTCTGGTCGGATCGCCATTACGCGCGCCCGGGAGTCTGACATGGCCGAGGTACTGCTGCTGGTCGAGGAGACCGCAGGCGCACGCCATGCCGTGGTCACGCTGCGCCATCAGGGCAAGTTCAACGCCATGTCACGCAGCATGTGGGTGCAGCTGCGCGAGGTCTTCCTGCGCCTGCAGCAGGAGGCGCTGGCCGCTGATCCGCTGCGCTGCGTCGTGATCCAGGGTGCAGACGGGCACTTTTGTGCCGGCGGCGATATTTCCGAGTATTTCGGATTCCGCTTCGAGATCGACAGCCTGCGCCATTTCCACGAAAACGAGGTCTGGGGCGGCCTGTCGGCGATGCTGGCCTGTGACGCGCCGGTAATCGCCGCGATCGAAGGCAACTGCATGGGCGCCGGTGTCGAGATCGCCAGCTGCTGCGATATCCGCCTGGCAACGCAGGGCAGCCGTTATGGCGCACCGATCGGCAAGCTCGGCTTTCCGATGGCACCGCGCGAGGCGGCGCTGGTGGCACAGGTGCTCGGCCCCACCGTGGCGCGCTCCATGCTGCTCGAAGCTGGCCTCTACGATGCCGATGCCATGCTGCAGCGCGGTTTCCTGACGCGCCTGCATGCCGATGGCAGCGCGCTCAAGGACGACGTGCAGCAGACCGTGGCGCGCGTCATGCGCCTGTCGCCGGTAGCGGCACGCATGCACAAGCAGATGATGCGCACCTGGATGCAGGCCGCCGAGCCCATGCTGGACGCACAATGCGTCACGGCCTACGACTATGCCGACAGCCCGGAGCACCGCGAAGGCATCACCGCCTTTATCGACAAGCGGCCGGCGCGCTTCTGAGGATATCAGTCGGCCTTTATGTAAAACTTGCGCACAAACTGACAGCCCTCCTTACAATCCGGAGTTCTGTAGCAGTACTCCGCCAGACGGGCGGATGAGTTGGTAGCGTCATGTCCATTGCCTCCGCCATTCCATCTTCGACCCAGATCGAGATGCTGGACGACCCCGATGAGTGGTCCGAGTTCAGCCGTCGGCCTGCCGGCGATGCCAATGTGCATGCCTGGGAGTCGAATGTCGCGATCGAGGGCATGCACTGCGCTGCCTGCGCCCTCACGATCGAGGATGCGCTGAAATCCGTCCCCGGCGTGCAGGATGCCCAGGTCAGCCCGGGCAGCCACCGCGCCCGCGTGGTCTGGCAGGATGACCAGGTCAAGCCATCCCAGTGGATGCGTGCCGTGCAGGCGGCTGGCTACCGCGCCGTGCCGGCGCACGATGCCTTCGCCAGCACGCGCCGTCGCCAGGAGCAGCGCCATCTGGTCTGGCAGTGGGGTGTGGCCGGCATTGCCATGATGCAGGTCATGATGTATGCGTGGCCCGAATATGTCAGCAAGGACATCTCTACGCAGTCGCTGTACCTGCTGCGCTGGGCCAGTTGGGTGATTTCGCTGCCGGTGGTGATCTTCTCCTGCAAGCCCTTTTTCCGCAACGCCCTCAACGATATCCGCCACCGCCGCGTCAGCATGGACCTGCCGGTGGCACTGGGCATGCTGATCACCTTCATCGTCAGCTCGCTTGGCACCTTTGATCCGCAAGGCATGTTCGGCAACGAGGTCTATTACGACTCGCTGACCATGTTTGCCTTCTTCCTGCTCACCGGGCGCTGGCTCGAGTCGCGTTCGCGTGACCGTACTGCCGGCGCGCTTGAAGCGCTGATGAACCGCCTGCCCGAAAGCGTGGAGCGCCGCAACAAGAAGGGCGTGTTCGAGCGCGTCACGCTGCGCCGCCTCAAGGTCGGTGATCTGGTGCGCGTACTTCCGGGCGAAGCCTTTCCGGGCGATGGCACCGTGGTCGATGGCCGCACCATGGTCGACGAGGCGCTACTGACCGGCGAATCGCGCCCGCTGCGACGCGAGCAGGGCACCGCCGTCATCGCCGGCAGCCACAACATCCAGTCCCCGGTCGAGATCCGCATCGACCGTCTGGGCGTCAACACCCGTTACGCGCAAATCGTCACCATGATGGAGCAGGCCTCGGTCGACAAGCCGCGGCTGGCCGTCTATGCCGACCGTTTTGCCAAGCCCTTCCTGATCGTCGTGCTGCTGGCAGCCCTCCTGACCGCAGTCTGGTGGTGGCCGCGAGATCCGGCCTTTGCCGTGATGACGGCAGTAGCGGTGCTGATCGTGACCTGCCCGTGCGCGCTGTCGCTGGCCACGCCGGCGGCCATGCTGGCCGCTGCCGGTGGCTTGGCGCGCCATGGCGTGCTGGTGCGCCGCCTGCAGGCGCTGGAATCCCTGTCCCAGATCGATACCGTCGTCTTCGACAAGACTGGCACCCTGACGTCCGACACGATCGCGCTGGAGCGCATCCTGGTGCGCCCCGGCGTGGATGAACAGCAGGCGCTGCAGCTGGCTGGCGCACTGGGCCGCCACTCGCTGCACCCGGTGTCACGCGCCCTGGTGGATGCCGCCGGCCTGCAGGGCGAAGCGCTGCTGGAACAGCGCTGGCTGGTGCACGATGTGCGCGAAATTGCCGGCAAGGGCGTGCAGGCCACGGTAACCGATGCCACGGCCGCCGTGCCGGAACAGGCATTGCGCCTGGGCTCCGACTCCTTCTGCCAGGTCAGCCCGCAGCTGATCACCGACTTGCCGCCCGATACCCTGCATTGCAACCTGAGCGACGGGCAGGGCTGGCTGGCCACCTTCGTGTTGCGCGAGGATTTGCGTGCCGATGCGCAGCAGGCGGTGGATACCCTGCGCACCGCCGGCCTGCGCCTGCAGGTGCTGTCGGGCGACCGCCCGCAGGCGGTGCAGCGCATTGCCGGCCAGCTTGGCATCGACCACGCCATGGGCGGCTGTACCGCCTCCGACAAGCTCGATGTGCTGCGTGCCGAACAGGCCAAGGGCCACTTCGTCGCCATGGTCGGTGATGGCATCAATGATGGCCCGGTACTGGCCGGTGCGCACGTTTCTTTTGCCCTGGGCAAGGCGGTACCGCTGGCCCAGGCGCAGTCCGATTTCGTCATTCTCGGCAGCAGTCTGCAGGCGGTTGCCGGCAGCTATCGTCTCGCATGTGACACGATGAAAGTCGTGCGACAGAATTTGGCATGGTCCGCGGCGTACAATCTGACCGGAATTCCGCTTGCCATGATGGGCCTGGTGCCCGCCTGGCTGGCCGGTTTGGGCATGGCTCTCAGCTCGCTGCTGGTTGTCATGAATGCCATGCGCCTGGTGCGCAGGCTGGATCAAGGAAAGGAGTGAGCGTTTGGATATTCTTTTTCTGCTGATTCCGCTCTCAGTCGTTCTGGTGCTGTTCATCATCGCCGGACTGTGGTGGGCGATCTACACCGGACAGTTCGAGGACACCGAAGCAGAAGGTCAGCGCATTTTCAAGCAGGATTGAGATGTATCAACTTGTGATTTGCGTTTAAGATTACGCTTGCTGCGTTTTTTATAAAAGAGGTGAAAATGAGTTTCTCCAATACTCAGGCGAACACGTACAACGACAAGGTTGTACGCCAGTTCGCCATCATGACCGTCGTCTGGGGCGTGGTCGGGATGCTGGTGGGCGTGATCATCGCTGCCCAGCTGACCTGGCCTGAGCTCAACTTTGGCATTCCGTGGCTGTCCTATGGCCGTCTGCGCCCGCTGCACACCAACGCAGTGATCTTCGCATTCGGCTGCTCCGGCCTGATCGGCACGTCCTACTACGTGGTACAGCGTACCTGCCAGGTGCGACTGTTCTCGGACAAGCTCGCTGCCTTCACCTTCTGGGGCTGGCAACTGGTGATCGTGGCTGCCGCCGTCTCCCTGCCGCTGGGCTTCACCACCGGCAAGGAATACGCTGAACTCGAATGGCCGATCGACATCCTGATCACGCTGGTCTGGGTGGCGTACGCCGTGGTGTTCTTCGGTACGCTGGCAACGCGCAAGGTGCGTCACATCTATGTGGCCAACTGGTTCTACGGTGGCTTCATCCTGACGATTGCCCTGCTGCACCTGGTCAACAGCGCCGAAATGCCTGCCGGCCTCATGAAGTCCTACTCTGCCTACGCAGGCGTGCAGGATGCCATGGTGCAATGGTGGTACGGCCACAACGCAGTGGGCTTCCTGCTGACCACCGGCTTCCTGGGCATGATGTACTACTTCGTTCCGAAGCAGGCTGGCCGTCCGGTGTATTCCTACCGCCTGTCCATCGTGCACTTCTGGGCGCTGATCTTCACCTACATGTGGGCGGGGCCGCACCACCTGCACTACACCGCACTGCCTGACTGGACCCAGTCCGTCGGCATGGTGTTCTCCCTGATCCTGCTGGCACCCAGCTGGGGCGGCATGATCAACGGCATCATGACCCTGTCCGGTGCCTGGCACAAGCTGCGTGATGATCCCATCCTGCGCTTCCTGATCGTGTCCCTGTCCTTCTATGGCATGTCCACGTTCGAAGGCCCGATGATGTCCATCAAGACCGTGAACGCACTGTCCCACTACACCGACTGGACGGTTGGTCACGTGCACTCCGGCGCACTGGGCTGGGTGGGCCTGATCACCATGGGTTCGATGTACTACATGATCCCGCGCCTGTTCGGCAAGAAGGAGATGTACAGCGTCAAGGCGATCGAAGTCCACTTCTGGACCGCCACCATCGGTATCGTGCTGTACATCGCAGCCATGTGGATTGCCGGCGTGATGCAGGGCCTGATGTGGCGCGCGATCAACGCCGACGGTACGCTGACCTACACCTTCGTGGAAAGCGTGAAGGCGACCTTCCCCTTCTATGCAATCCGCCTGCTGGGTGGCGTGCTCTACCTGGGTGGCATGATCGTCATGCTGTGGAACACCATCATGACTGCTAGCCAGGGTCGCTCTGTGACTACACAGATCCCTGCCGTGACGCATGCACATGCCTGAAGCCCGAGGAGCTGAGAAAACAAATGGCTAATCATCCAACCAGTGGCCGCCTGAGCCACGAAAAAGTCGAAACCAACAGCTTCCTGCTGATCGTCCTGGTGCTGCTTGTGGTGGCCTTCGGTGGTCTGGTGGAAATCGTTCCACTGTTCTTCCAGAAGACCACGACCCAGCCGCTCGAGAACATGAAGCCGCCGACTGCCCTGCAGGTGGCCGGCCGTGACATCTATCTGCGTGAAGGCTGCTACAACTGCCACTCCCAGATGGTGCGTCCGTTCCGTGCCGAAACGCTGCGCTACGGTCCTTACTCCGTGGCTGGCGAATCGGTGTGGGATCACCCCTTCCAGTGGGGCTCCAAGCGTACCGGTCCTGACCTGGCACGCGTAGGCGGCCGTTACAGCGACGAATGGCACTACCAGCACTTGTACAACCCGCGTGATGTGGTGCCCGAGTCCAACATGCCTGCCTACCCCTGGCTGGCCAAGAACACGGTCAACGAGAACACCATCTCTGCCCACATGACGGCGCTGCGTCGCGTCGGCGTGCCGT
The DNA here is from genome assembly GCF_036312245.1 of Brachymonas sp. J145. Classification (NCBI taxonomy): domain Bacteria; kingdom Pseudomonadati; phylum Pseudomonadota; class Betaproteobacteria; order Burkholderiales; family Comamonadaceae; genus Allobrachymonas; species Brachymonas sp. J145. The sequence goes on from NZ_JAZDCI010000005.1 coordinate 41,335, forward strand.
TCACCGATGAGGCTATCGCCGGTGCACCGGAAGCCGTCAAGGGCAAGACCGAAATGGAAGCCGTGATTGCCTACCTGCAAAGCCTGGGCCTGGCACGTACCGGCCAGCTGAGCAGCGTGCAATCTGCTGCCCAGCCGGCTCCGGCCGCAGCCCCGGCTGCTCCGGCCCCCGCTGCAGCTCCCCAGGCTGACGCCTCTGCTGTAGCTCCGGTTCCCGCAGCAGCGGCTGCCGACGAGGCTGCCGTGAAGGTCGAGAACGGTGTGGTGCAGTTCTTCTTTGCCACCGGCAAGAAGGATGTGGCCCAGGGTGGTACCGAAGCCCTGGCTGACGTGATCGCTGGCGTGAAGGCGGGCAAGAAGGCCGTCATCACCGGTTACACCGATGCCACCGGCAACGCTGCCCAGAACGAAGAGCTGGCCAAGGAACGTGCATTCGCCGTCCGCGACCTGCTGCTGTCCGCTGGCCTGACCGAAGACCAGGTGAGCCTGCAGAAGCCCGCTGACAACAATGCCGGCGCTGGCGGCCAGGCCCGTCGCGTCGACGTGGCGCTGCAATAACCAACGACAAGGACGAGGAGCCTTTCATCATGGACATCACCTCCATGCGAAGTCTTGCCACGCTGCTGGCCTTCGTAGTGTTCATCGGCATCATCTGGTGGGCTTTTTCCCGACGGAACAAGTCCGGCTTTGATGAAGCTGCCGGGCTGCCGTTTGCCCATGATGATGCTGCTCCTCCCCAACACCACACCACCAAGGAAACAAAATGAGTGACTTTAATAGTTCCTTCTGGTCACTGTATGTGATTGCGATTGTCGTTTTTGGCGTCGTGTTCTGTATTGCAGTGCTTCTGTTCGGTGCCAATGCCAAGGCTGCCACCGCCGAAGACAAGACCACCGGTCACGTCTGGGACGGCGACCTGCGCGAGATCAACAACCCGCTGCCGCGCTGGTGGGTTGGCCTGTTCTGGATCACCATCGCGTTCGCTGTCGGCTACCTAGTCCTGTATCCGGGTCTGGGCGGCTTCAGCGGTACGCTGAAGTGGTCGTCTGCCAGCCAGTACGAGCAGGAAATGGAACGTGGCCGTGCCCAGGTCGAGCCGCTGTTCGCCAAGTACGCCACCATGCCGGTCGAAGAGATTGCCAAGGATCCGCAAGCCCAGGGCATGGGCCAGCGCCTGTTCCTGAACAACTGCGCGCAGTGCCACGGCTCTGACGCCAAGGGCGGCAACGGTTTCCCCAACCTGTCCGACAACGACTGGCTGTGGGGCGGCAAGCCGGATGACATCATCCACACCATCACCAAGGGCCGTACCGGCGTGATGACGCCCCAGGCGCAAGCTGTGGGTGGCAAGCCGGAAGACGTCAAGGCGGTAGCCAACTACGTGCTGAGCCTGTCTGGCGTGCCGCATGATCCTGCCCTGGCTGCTGTGGGCAAGACCAAGTTTGCTGTCTGTGCAGCCTGCCACGGTGCCGATGGCAAGGGTAGCCAGGCCGTGGGTGGTCCGAACCTGACCGACAACATCTGGCTGCATGGCTTTGGCGAGCAACACGTGATCAACATGATCAACGAAGGCAAGACCAACATCATGCCGGAACAGGGCAGCAAGTTCACGCCCGAACAGATTCGTCTGCTGGCGGCCTATGTCTGGGGCCTCTCCAACAACCAGCAATAAGTCAGCCATGCCAGATACCGCCGTATTTGGCAACTGACAGGGAAACTGCCATGCACTTGTCAAGGGTGCATGGCAGTTCCATTTGTGTAGTACTACAATGGTGATTTCACATAAGCTTGTGTGAAACTATCTGGACGAACAGGACAAGTCATGTCTCAAGACCCTAGTGATCAAGAGCCGAAGAAGCCTTCGGGCCAAGAAAAACGCATCATCCCGATCGAAAACATCACTAATGCCGCCACAGGTGGTTCGCTGTTTGCATCGGCCAAGGCGATCCACCCGCGATCCAGCAAGGGCCGTTACACCAACCTGCGCTGGCTGCTGGTCTGGATCACCCAGATCATCTTCTACGGGCTGCCCTGGCTGAACTGGGGCGAACGCCAGGCCGTGCTGTTCGATCTGGCCTCGCGCAAGTTCTACATCTTCGGGCTGGTGTTGTACCCGCAGGACTTCATCTACCTGACTGGCATCCTGGTCATTTCCGCCTTGTCGCTGTTCCTGTTCACGGCAGTGGCAGGGCGCCTGTGGTGCGGCTACGCCTGTCCGCAGACGGTCTATACCGAGATCTTCCTCTGGGTCGAGGCCAAGATTGAAGGCGACCGCAGCGCGCGACTGCGTCTCGACAAGAATCCCTGGAATGGCGAAAAGATCGCCAAGCGCGGTGGCAAGCACGTGATCTGGCTGCTGATTTCGCTGTGGACTGGCTTGACCTTTGTCGGCTATTTCTCTCCGATCCGTGAGCTGCTGGGCAACTTCATGGTCTGGAACCTGGGCAACTGGGAAACCTTCTGGATCTTCTTCTATGGTTTTGCCACGTACGGCAACGCCGGCTTCATGCGTGAGCAGGTGTGCAAGTACATGTGCCCGTATGCGCGCTTCCAGAGTGCCATGTTCGACGCCGATACCCTGATCGTGACCTACGACCAGGAGCGTGGCGAACCGCGCGGCGCACGCTCCAAGAAGATGAGCGATAAGCAGGTGGCAGCGATGGGCGACTGTATCGACTGCAAGATGTGCGTGCAAGTCTGCCCGACTGGCATCGATATCCGCGATGGCCTGCAGTATGAGTGCATTGGCTGCGGTGTCTGTGTCGATGCCTGTGACGAAGTGATGGACAAGGTCGGCTACCCGCGTGGCCTGATCAAGTACTACACGCAAAATGCCATGGACAACAAATGGAATGTCAGCCAGGTCTGGGAGCGTGTGCGTCGTCCGCGCGTGCTGGTCTACACCACCATCCTGCTGGCGATTGCGGCAGCGCTGGTGGTCAGCCTGACCATGCGTTCGTCGATGCGCGTGGACGTGATCCGTGACCGTGGCGTGATGGCGCGCATGGTGGATGGCGGCAAGATCGAGAACGTCTATACGCTGCGCGTGATGAACACGACCGAGCGTGAGCAGGACTACGAAGTGCGCGTACACGGCATTCCGGGCGCGCTGGTGGCCAGCGGCAGCACCTTCAAGGTGGCGCCGGCCCAGGTGACGCAGCAGGCCGTGAGCGTACGTATCCAGCACGGCAGCATGGAGCCGGGCTCGCACGAGATCTACTTCGACGTGAAGGAATTCGTGAGTGGCGACACGGTGTCTGAAAAGGCGGCCTTCTTTGTTCCCAACCGTTAACCAGACAGATGCAGACTATCGTGAGCCAAGCCCCGCAAAACCCTAGCCCTTCCCAGGATCCGAACCGTCAGCCGCACCCGGAAGACGGCCGGGTCTGGTGGAAATATCCCATCGTGTGGATGGTGATTGCCGGTCCGGTGGCCGTCATCATCGCCAGCCTGATCACCTGGATCCTGATCATGCGCTCACCCAACGAGGTACTGACGCAGTTCCAGGATGTGGAAGACCAGTCGCTGGTACAACAGAAGGGCGGCCAATACACGCCGGCCCACCGTGCGCGCAACCATGCGGCGACCGGCGGCGTGGCACCGGACGCCGAGAAGTGATGTCGCAGGCAGATTGACAAGCGCCTGCCGCCAATGACAAATGCCCCGCAACTGGTGTTGCGGGGCATTTCTTGTGCTGTCTGCAGGCTTATGCGCCTTGCTGGTTGACGATGCGCTCCAAGGCTTCCGGATCGATGATGTGGACGTGGCGCTGGCGCACTTCGAGGATGCCTTCGTCGGCGAAGCGCGAAAACATGCGGCTGACGGTTTCGAGCTTGATACCCAAGTAGCTGCCGATTTCCTCACGCGTCATGCGCAGCACCAGCTCGGATTGCGAGAGGCCGCGCACATGCAGGCGCTGCACCAGGTTGAGCAGGAAGGCGGCCAGGCGCTCTTCGGCGCGCATGCTGCCCAGCAGCAGCATCATGTTCTGGTCGCGCACGATTTCGCGGCTCATCAGCTTGTGGACATGGGTCTGCAGGGCCGGTACCTGGCGTGAGATGTCGGACATGCGCGAGAACGGCAGCACGCAGATCTCGGCATCTTCCAGTGCCACGGCGTCACAGGTGTGCTGGTCGTTGACGATGCCATCCAGCCCGACGATTTCGCCAGCCATGTGAAAACCGGTGACCTGCTCACGGCCATCAGGGGTGGTCACCACGGTCTTGAAGAAGCCGGTGCGGACGGCGTACAGGTTGGTGAACGGCTCACCGTGGCTGTACAGCACATCACCGCGCTTGAACTTGCGGCGGGCGCTGATCAGCTCTGCCAGCGCATCCATATCGTCGGCATCGCCTTCGACGGGCATGCAGAGATCGCGCAGGTTGCAGTTGGAACAGTTGACCTTGAGAGGGCTGAAAGTGGTGGCAGGCATGGCACAGTCTGGCAGCGATATCCCTTGATATCAGTAGTGGATCGGCCGATTATGGCACGGGCACCCCTTCCGTTGATACAAATCAAGACCCTGCGTACGGACATTGGGCACATTGCTGCCATCACCACGTGTTTGCTGGATCGCAATACGCATCCGGCCGGTTCGCCATTGGCAGTCCCCGGCTGCGCATGCTTGCTTAAAAGTCTAGAATTTCCCTTATGAGCCTGAATCACCATCCTGCACTGACCCCCGAGCTGCTGACGCGTTACGACGTGCCCGGCCCGCGTTACACCTCCTACCCGACAGCTGACCGTTTCGTCGAAACCTTTGGCGAAGCGGACTATATCGCAGCGCTGGCACAGCGCCACAATTCGCGCCCGGCGCATGCGACGCCGCTATCGCTGTATGTGCATGTGCCGTTTTGCGAATCGCTGTGCTACTACTGTGCCTGCAACAAGATCATCACCAAGCACAAGGAGCGCGGTGTCGAGTACCTGGACTACCTGCAGCGCGACATCGACCTGCATGTAGCGCAGCTGGGCGAAGGGCAGACGATCTCGCAGCTGCACTTTGGTGGCGGTACGCCGACCTTCCTGGATGATGAGAACCTGGGTCGCCTGATGGGCATGATCCGCAAGGCTTTCACGCTGATTCCGGGTGGCGAGTATTCCATCGAGGTGGATCCGCGCACGGTGGATGCCGAACGCCTGAAGACACTGCACGCGCTCGGCTTCAACCGCCTGAGCTTTGGCGTGCAGGACTTTGACCCGCAGGTGCAGCAGGCGGTGCACCGCATCCAGCCGGCCGAGCAGGTGTTTGCATTGGTGGCAGCAGCGCGCGAGATCGGCTTTGACTCGATCAACGCCGACCTGATCTATGGCCTGCCGATGCAGTCGGCTGCCTCGTTTGCGCGCACGCTGGAGCAGATCCGCGAACTGCGCCCGGACCGTATCGCGCTGTACGCCTATGCGCACCTGCCAGAGCGCTTCAAGCCGCAGCGCCGCATTGATGCCTATACGCTGCCGACTGGCGCCGAGAAGGTGCAGATGCTGGCGCAGTCGCTCAAGGCCTTTGAGGAGGCCGGCTATGTCTATGTGGGCATGGACCACTTTGCGCTGCCCGGGGATGCGCTGGCGATTGCCAAGCAGCAGGGCCGCCTGCACCGCAACTTCCAGGGCTACAGCACGCAGCCGGATTGTGACCTGATCGGTCTGGGTGTATCGGCGATTGGCCGCATTGGTGCGACCTACAGCCAGAACGAGAAGTCGCTGGACGACTATTACGATGCGCTGGAGCGTGGCCATTTCCCGGTGGTGCGCGGCCTGACACTCACCAACGACGACCTGCTGCGTCGCAGCGTGATCATGGCCATCATGTGCCAGGGCGAGTTGCGCTTTGAAGCGATTGAGCAGGCTTACCCGGAGATCCGTTTCCGCGAATACTTTGCACGGGAACTGGAAATGCTCCAGGAGAAGGAGCGCGAAGGCATGGTACAGCTGACCGATCAGGGCCTGACGGTGACGGCGCAGGGCTGGTATTTTGTGCGCGGCATTGCCATGCTGTTTGACAAATACCTGCAGGATGCGCGTTCAGCGACCAAATTCTCTAAAATCATCTGATACCTGCCACGGGGGTAGGATCAGGGCATGCGCTGCGAGGCAGCTGGCGTGCCAGCAACAGGCCTGTCGGCAGTTCTGGCAGGCCGGATGAGGATACGTTCATGCAGACTTCGATGGCGATCACGGCCCTGCTGATGGGTTTGGCAGGGGGGCCGCATTGCATTGCCATGTGCGGTGCCGCCTGTGCCGGCATTGGCTATACGGCTGGAGAACAGCAGCGACAGCAGACCACGGCGATGGGCCTGTTCCAGCTCGGACGAGTGATCGGCTATGCGACGCTGGGCGCCGTGGCCGCCGCCACGATCCAGGCGCTGGGCTGGCTGACGACGCAGAGCGCTGCCTTGCGTCCGGTCTGGACCATGGTGCATATTGCCGCGCTGCTGCTGGGCCTGGTGCTGCTGGTACAGGCACGCCAGCCGGCCTGGCTGGAGCGCTCGGCGCGGCGCGTCTGGGACAAGGTGAAGACCTTGCAGCGCAAGGGCGGCGTGGCTGGCCCGGTGCTCGTCGGCATGCTATGGGCGCTGCTGCCTTGTGGCCTGCTGTATTCGGCGCTGATGGTGGCCGCCCTGACGGGTGAGCCGCTGCAGGGCGCTGCCGTGATGGCGCTGTTCGTGCTGGGCACCAGCGTGTCGCTGATGGCCGGTCCCTGGCTGCTGTTGCGCCTGCATCACCTGGGTTGGGCCAATGGCCAGTGGGGCGTGCGCCTGGCTGGTCTGGCACTGGCCGTGAGCGCCGGTATTGCGTTGTATCTGGGTCTGGTACATGACCAGGCACCCTGGTGCTGATGGCCTGATCGCAGCGACGGCAGACGCTGTCTGCCCTGAAAAACCAAAGGCCTGCAATGCGTTGCAGGCCTTTGTTGTTGGCGCTGGAGGACGCTTAGCCGCCGAGCAGCTGCATGCCCTTGACCAGCATGCTGATCGCCAGGCCGGTGAGGATCAGGGCGAACACGCGCTTCAGCGTCTTGACCGGCAAGGCGTGGGCGGTACGGGCACCGACGGGAGCCATCAGCACGCTGCAGGAAGCGATGCAGACCAGCGCCGGCAGCCAGACATAGCCGATGGAATAGGCCGGCAGGTTGGGCGCGTTCCAGCCGCTGATGATGTAGCCGATGACGTTGAAGATGGCGATCGGAAAGCCGAGCGCGGAGCTGGTGGCCACGGCATTGTGGATCGGCACGTTGTGCCAGGCCATAAAGGGCACGCTGAGGAAGCCACCCCCGGCACCGAGCAGGCCGGACAGAAAGCCGATGACGCCACCGGCGGCTACCTGGCCACCCGGACCAGGCATCTGGCGCGTGGGCTTGGGTTTGCGGTCCAGGAACATCTGGCCACCGGCAAAGATCACCAGCACGCCGAAGATGATGGATAGCCAGGCGCCCTTGAGCAGGGCAAACACGCCGATGCTGACGACCAGCGCGCCGATCATGATGCCGGGCGCGATGCCCTTGACCAGATCCCAGCGCACCTTGCCGTGCTTGTGGTGGGCACGCACCGAGGAAATAGAGGTAAAGATGATGGTGGCCATGGAGGTGGCAATGGCCATCTTGACAGCAAGCTGGCTGTCCACGCCGCGGCTGGTCAGGATCCAGGTGATGAAAGGCACCAGCACCATGCCGCCACCTACACCCAGCAAACCCGCCATGAAGCCACCCAGCAGACCCAGCATGGCGAGCTGGGCAATCGTAATCGGTTCCAGAATCATGGGCTGGAATTGTAAACGTTGGGGGTGGGGGAGTGCGTCGTGGGGAGATAAGGGTCTGCAGCATGCCATGACCGTCATCCTGAACGGAAGGGTTCAGGTGGGCGAGGGCAGCGAGGCCGTGGGTTCATCTGACGCGAGATGATCACGCTGGCCAGGCGATTTACCAAGCCCGGGCTCCAGGAGCATTGGTTCAAGGAAATATAAAGCCATGACCGCTGCAGACGAGCCCATTGTAGGCCGAACCTGTCTGTCTGGGGTGTCAGCTTTGTAAAAATGCCGACATATTTCACGCGGCCCGTGCCGGGGCCGCGCGCCTTGCTCAGATCAGGCGGCCGTCCTCGGCCAGCGCCTCGTCGATGCGCGCCATCAGGGTCTGCAGGCGGGCCTGGGCTTGCAGCTGTTCCTCGCTCGGGGCGCCGTCTTCGGCGAGCGGCAGTGCCAGCGGCATGGCCTGGGCCTGCTGTTCCTGCTGGATGATGTCGAAGGCCAGGTTGAGCGCGGCCAGCACGGCGATGCGTTCCCGCGCGCGGAGCTTGCCGGCATCGCGGATACGGCACATGGCGGCATCGACACGTGCCACGGCTTCGTGCATCTGGGTTTCGGAGTCTTCGGGGCAGGCCAGCACATAGGCCTGACCCATGATGGATTTTTCAAGTTGCTTCATGCTTGGTCCTTGGCAGCTTCGTCATCGACCGAATCGTGCAGGCCCCAGGCGGCCAAAGGGGCCGAGCTGCTTGCCTGCAGCGGCTGCGCCGGATCGACCGACTGCAGGCGCGTCAGCAGCACGTCCACGCGCGAGCGGGCGGCCGCCAGGCGGGACTTGAGCGAGTCGCGCTCCTGGGTGACTTCCTGCAGCTGCTGTTGCAGCAGGCTGTTGGTCTTTTGCAGCTCCTGGTAGCGCAGCAGCATGCGTTCCATGCGGTCAGCCACATGGTCGAGGGAAATCGGGGGGACAGGAGTAGTCATGGCACCGAATGGCATGAAAAAGATGTGCGGGCAAGCCGAGCTAGACCCTTCATTGTAGATGATGCAACCCGGCTTGTCGGCGGCGCGCCGGGAGCCGTAGCCGGTCTGCCGGGTTTTGCCTGCGTTTGCTTTTACAATGGACGGATTGCTGGTGCCCCGGCGGCCATTCCGGCCAGGGGCTTCAACGGGAAGCAGGAGGAGGGCCAGGGGCCTGTCCGCAGCCTGCGCTGCCCCCGCAACGGTGAACGGCGTCGCTCCCTGGGCGACAGCCATTGCGCAAATGCCACTGGCTACGGCCGGGAAGGTGCCAATGGCCTGCCGTCAGCCCGGAGACCGGCCAGCAAGGGGGTGTGGCCGCTGTGCCAGCACCATGTCGGATGCCGCGGCGGGGTGGACTGCAGGCGTCTGTAAGTACACACATTTCTCTCATGCCCTGGCTGGCTTTCCCTGATCCTGTTGCACGCATCCGCTTGCAGCCCTGCAGCAGCATGTCCGTGCCCGCACAGGAGGCTTCGGCATGAGCGCGCACCACGAACTGATTCTGGGCGGCCAGAAATCGGGCAAGACCGTGCGTGCCGAGCAACTGGCGGCGCAGTGGCTGGCGACGGATGCTGCGCACCGGGCGCTCTACCTGGCCACGGCCCGGCCCTGGGATGCCGAGATGCAGACGCGCATCGTGCGCCACCAGCAGGAGCGTGCACGCCGCGTACCCGGCATGGAGACGCTGCAGATGCCAGAAGGCAGTCGCAGCCTGCCGGTGGTGGAGCTGCTGCAGCAGCATGCATCGCCCGATACCGCGATCGTGCTGGATTGCCTGACGCTGTGGCTGACGCAGCAGCTGATGCCGCTGGATGGCGATTCGGCCAATGCGGTGCAGGCCGAGCAGGCGATCCACCAGCTGTTGCAGGCGCTGCGCGAGTATCCCGGCCCGCTGTATATCGTGAGTAATGAAATTGGCCTGGGCGTGATTCCGCTGGGACGCGAGACGCGTGCCTTTGTGGATAGCCTGGGCAGCCTGAACCAGCGCGTGGCTGCGGATTGCAGCCATGTCACGCTGATGGCGGCAGGCCTGCCGCTGATCCTGAAATCGACCGACTAGCATCGCAAGGAGCTGACCATGCAAATCGAAGAACCCCCCAAGGACAAGCCCTACGAGACGCCGGAAGGCGAGCGTCGTGGCCTGCTGATCATCAATACCGGCGATGGCAAGGGCAAGAGCACGGCGGCCTTTGGCCTGGCACTGCGCGCCAGCGGCCGTGGCAAGGACGTGAAGATCTACCAGTTCATGAAGGTGCCGAGCGCGCGCTTTGGCGAGCACCGCAGCTTCGAGAAGCTCGGCGTTCCGGTAGAAGGCCTGGGCGATGGTTTCAGCTGGAAGAGTCAGGACCTGGAGCGTTCGGCGCAGCTGGCGCGTGAAGGCTGGGAAAAGGCCAAGGCCTCGATCCTGAGCGGCGAACATTTCCTGGTGGTGTGTGACGAGATCACCTATCCGCTGGTGTATGGCTGGGTGGATCTGCAGGATGTGCTGGAGACACTGCGCAATCGCCCGAAAGAGGTGCACGTGTGCCTGACTGGCCGCCGTTGCCCGCAGGAGATTGTGGATCTGGCCGATACCGTGACCGAGATGCGTCCGATCAAGCATGCGTTTGATGCCGGCATTCCGGCACAACGTGGCATCGAGGACTGAGTTGACTGATTCAGCCGCATTTGCCTACCCGGACGCCGAGCGCGAGGTGGTCTACCGCGTGATCGCGCAGCGGCGCGACATGCGCCACTTCCTGCCTGGCTGCACGGTGGAGCCGGAGGTGCTGCAGCGCCTGCTGCAGGCGGCGCACTGGGGCCCGAGCGTGGGTTTCATGCAGCCCTGGCGCTTTATCCGCATCAGCAGCCGCACACTGCGTGAGCAGCTGCATGCCTGTGTCGAGCGTGAGCGCATCGAAACGGCACGCGCGCTCGGCCAGCGTGAAGAAGAGTTCATGAAGCTCAAGGTCGAAGGCCTGCTGGAAGCGGCCGAAGTGCTGGCCGTGTGCCTGGCGGATGGCCGTGAACAGCACGTGTTTGGCCGCCGTACCATGCCCTATATGGATATTGCCTCGGTTGCCTGTGCACTGCAGAATATGTGGCTGGCGGCACGGGCCGAAGGGCTGGGCGTGGGCTGGGTCTCCTTGTTTGATCCGGATGAGTTGGCGCAGTTGTTGCAGCTGCCGCCCGGTGCCAGTCCGCTGGCACTGGTTTGCCTGGGTCCGGTGCCGGCTTTCTATGACGAACCGATGCTGCAGCAGGAGCGCTGGGCCCAGCGCATGCCGCTGGCCGATGTGGTGTTCGAAAATGGCTGGGGACAGCCGGAAACCGGCTTGCCGCTGTAAGATGCGGACGTTTTACCCGCCTGGAACACGATTTTCATAATTATTAATTTTATATAGACAGACAACAGGAGCCACCATGCTGGACGCACCCACCACTACCCATAACCCTTCCAGCTGCCACGGCACGGCCGAGCAGAGCGTGCATTTCTGTACGCCGCGCAGCCAGCAGCCGCAGCCGGCCAGTACCAACCGCTGGGCGGTCGAGGACATCGAGGCGCTGTTTGCGCTGCCGCTGCCGGAGCTGATGTTCCGTGCCCAGCAGGTGCACCGCGAACATTTCGACCCGGCCGAGGTGGAATTCGCCACGCTGCTGTCGATCAAGACCGGTGGCTGCCCGGAGGATTGCGGCTACTGCCCGCAGTCGGTGCACCACGAGACCCCGGTCGAGGCGACCAAGCTGATGGAAGCCGATGCCGTGCGTGAAGCGGCGCTGAAGGCCAAGGCGGCCGGTGCCACGCGTTTCTGCATGGGCGCAGCCTGGCGCGCGCCCAAGGACCGCGACATCGAGAATGTGGTGACGCTGATCAAGACGGTGAAGGAAGTCGGTCTGGAAGCCTGCTGCACGCTGGGCATGCTGACGAAAGAGCACGCGGTCGAGCTGAAGGAAGCCGGCCTGGACTACTACAACCACAACCTGGACACCGCGCCCGAGAACTACGGCAACATCATCACCACGCGTGACTATCAGGATCGCCTGGACACGCTGGAGAATGTGCGCAACGTCGGCGTGAGCGTGTGCAGCGGCGGCATCATCGGCATGGGCGAGAACCGTCGCCAGCGCGCCGAGCTGATTGGCCAGCTGGCCAACCTGCATCCGCACTACCCGGACAGCGTGCCGATCAACAACCTGGTGAAGGTGGAAGGCACGCCGCTGGCCGAGGTGGACGATATCGATCCGCTGGAGTTCGTGCGCATGATCGCGGTGGCACGCATCACCATGCCGGAGGCGCGCGTGCGCCTGTCGGCGGGGCGCACCGCCATGGCCGACACCATGCAGGCGATGTGCTTCATGGCCGGTGCCAACTCGATCTTCTATGGCGAGAAGCTGCTGACCACCGGCAACCCGGACGTGGAAGCCGACATGCAGCTGATCGAGCGCCTCGGCATGCGCGCCGGCAAGCAGCAGGCCTGATCGGCACGATGCAGGATCAGGCGTGCCCTGAGCCCGCCGGGAGCAGGGCATGATGCCGGAGTGGCTGGCCAGCCAGGTGCTGGCCGTACTGGTGGCCTGGTTGATCGACCTGTGGTTGGGCGAACCCTCGCCGCGCTGGCATCCGGTGGTCTGGATCGGTCGCTACCTGCAGCGCGCCGGTGACTGGCTGCAGGCTGATGCGCGCGCAGAAGGCGATGACTGGCGCGTGTTCTGGCGCGGCGCCGCGGCCTGGGGGCTGGGAGCTGGCGTGGTCGTGCTGCTGGCGCTGCTGGTGCAGCTGCTGCTTTCGTGGCTGCCCTGGACCTGGACTGGCGTGTTGCTGGGCGTGCTGCTGAAGCCGCTATTTTCCTGGCGCATGCTGGCTGACGAGGTGGCGGCGGTGGAAACCGCGCTGGCGCAGTCCTTGCACGATGGCCAGCAGCAGCTGGCGCGCATCGTCAGCCGTGACGTGACGGTGCTGGATGCGGTGCAGGTGCGCGAAAGTGCGCTGGAAAGCCTGTCGGAAAACCTCAATGATTCGGTGATTGCGCCGCTGTTCTGGTTCCTGTTGCTGGGATTGCCGGGGGCGGCGCTGTTTCGTTTTGCCGATACGGCTGACTCCATGTGGGGCTATCGCGGCGTCTATCGCGGCAAGCGCTGGGAATGGGCCGGCAAGTGGGCGGCGAAGGTGGATGATTGGCTGGCCTGGCTGCCGGCGCGCCTGACCGGCATCGGCCTGTTGCTGGCGGCCTGGCCGCGCCGCTTGCGCTTGTCGGCCTTGCGCCAGCAGGCGGCGCAGACGCCATCGCCCAATAGCGGCTGGCCGATGGCGGCCCTGGCGCTGGCGCTGGATGTGCAGCTGCGCAAGCCCGGCGTCTATACCCTGCATGCTGATGGTGTGCAGGCGCAGCCCGGCCATGTGCCGCAGGCGATCCGGCTGGCGCAGCGCGCCATCGCCATCGTGCTGACGGGATGGCTGGCGCTGGCCCTGCTGACTGGAATCTTCACATGACAACTCTGGACAAGACGCTGCCGATCCATGGCGGCAGCGATGCGCTGGGAGCGGCGCGCTGGGATTTTTCTACCAACAGCCATGCCGGCGGGCCCTGTCAGCAGGTGGTGCAGGCATTGGCGCAGGTCAATGCCACGCGCTATCCGGATCCGGCCTATGCCGGCTTGCGCCAGCAGCTGGCCGCTCGCCATGGCGTGGCGGCGGAGCGCGTGCTGGTGGGCGTGAGCGGCAGCGAGCTGATTGCGCGCATCACGGCTTGCGTGGCGGCACGGCAGCCGCAGGCACGCGTGTGGTTGCCGCCGCACCATTATGGCGATTACGCCACGCAGGCGATGCTGCACGGGCTGCAGCGCACTGGGGCGCTGGCGCAGGCCGATCTGGTCTGGCTGTGTGCGCCCAGCAGCCCGCTGGGGCAGGACATGGACTGTCCGGACGATTGGGCGCAGCTGTCGCCGCAGGCCACCGTGGTGCTGGATTGTGCCTACGCACCGCTGCAACTGGAAGGGCCGACACCGCTGGCCGACTGGCTGGCGCGTGACCAGGTCTGGCAGATCTGGACGCCGAACAAGTCGCTCGGGCTGTGTGGCGTGCGGGCGGCTTATGTGATTGCGCCGGCTGCTGCATCGGTGCAGCAGCTGCAGGCGATGTGGTGGCGGGCGCCATCCTGGCCGCTGGGCGCGCATGGTGTGGCCTTGCTGCAGGCCTGGTGCGAACCGGCGGTGCAGGACTGGCTGGCGACATCGCTGGAGACCTTGCGGGACTGGAAGCAGCAGCAGCTGGACATGCTGCAGGCGCTGGGCTGGCAGTGCCTGCCGAGCCTGACGAATTTCCTGCTGTGCCGGCCGCCGCCGCTGGCCATGGGCTGGGACGCCATGCTGCAGGCCTTGCGGGCCGAGGGCATCAAGCTGCGTGATTGCGCCAGTTTTGGCTTGCCCGGCCATGTGCGCCTGTGTGTGCATGAACCGGCCGCGCAGCAGGCCTTGCAGCAGGCCTGGCTACGCCTGCAGGAGGTATCGGCATGACGACGAAGGCATTGGCACCCTGCGTGATGGTGCTGGGCTGCACCAGCGGTGCCGGCAAGAGCTGGCTGGCCGCGGCCTTGTGCCGTTTTTATGCGCGCCAGGGCCTGAAAGTGGCGCCGTTCAAGGCGCAGAACATGAGCAACAACGCACGCGTGGTGGCTGGTGGCGAGATTGGCAGCGCGCAGTATTTCCAGGCGCTGGCTGCCGGTGCGGAGCCGGATGTGCGCATGAATCCGCTGCTGCTCAAGCCTGAGGCCGATACGCGCAGCCAGGTGGTGCTGCTCGGCCAGGTGGACCAGGCGCTGGGCGCCATGGCCTGGCATGATCGCAAGCAGCATGTCTGGCCGCCGATTGCCGCGGCGCTGCACGATTTGCGCGCCAGCCACGATCTGGTGGTGATCGAGGGTGCAGGTTCGCCGGCCGAGATCAACCTGATGGCGACCGACGTGGTGAATCTGCGCGTGGCGCGCGAGGCTGATGCCGCCTGCCTGCTGCTGGCTGATATCGACCGGGGCGGAGCGTTTGCGCATCTGTACGGCACCTGGGCGCTGTTGCCCGAAGAGGACAGGGCGCGTATTCGTGGCTTTGTGTTGAACAAGTTCCGTGGTGATGCCGCCTTGCTGGAGCCGGCGCCGCAGATGCTGCAGGAGCTGACTGGTGTACCTGTATTTGGCACGCTGCCGATGTGGCGCGACCACGGCCTGCCGGAAGAAGATGGCGTGTTTGACGACAGCAGCCGCGGCCACGCTGATGACAGTGCCGTGCGCATCGCCATCATCGCGTATCCGCGCCTGAGCAACCTGGATGAATTCGAGCCGCTGCGCCAGCTGCCGGGCGTGCACCTGCGCTGGGTGCGCGATGCCGCCGCGCTGGCCGACTGGCGCGCGCAGGACTGGATCATCCTGCCGGGTAGCAAGCACACCATGGCCGACCTGCAATGGCTGCGCGAGCAGAAGCTGGATGCGGCGATCTGCAGCCATGCGGCGCGCGGAGGCTGTGTGCTCGGTATTTGCGGCGGCCTGCAGATGCTGGGCGAAGCCGTGATCGACATGGAAGGCGTGGAAGGCCTGCAGCCGGTCGGCAGCGGCAGTGCGCCAGGGCTGGGCCTGCTGCCCTTGGTGACGGTATTTGAGTCGCAGAAGACGGTGCGCCGTTCGCAGGGGCGTTTTGCCGATGCCATGCCCGGTGCCTGGCAGCCGCTGTCCGGCCTGCCGGCGCAGGGCTACGAGATCCATATGGGGCGCACGGCCGAGCATCCGGCGATGGTGCGCGCCGGCCATGTGGCGTTGCCGGTATTGCACGATGCCGATGGTGCGGCGATCGGCTGGACTAACGGCGCCGCCACGGCGCTGACGCCGCAGCCGGGCCAGGCGCTGGGACTGTACCTGCACGGCCTGCTGGAGCAGCCGGAAGTGACACAAGCGTTGCTCGGCAGTGCGCCGCCGTCCATCAATCAGGTGCTGGATCGCATGGCCGATTTCGTCGAGCTGCACCTGGGCCGTGCCGCCTTGCTGGCGCTGGCAGGAGTAGACTGTGGGCCTGATGGCCAGTTGCATGGTGCGGCTGGCGTAGCTGTTTCCGACACCATGACCCCTGATACCGAATCCCCTGTTTTTGTGCTCGATTGCGATGGCCTGGACGATGAAAAAGCCTTCTGGCAGCGCTACCTGCAACTGACGCAGGCTGCAGATGCCGAAGAATTTGGTCGCAATCTGGATGCCTTCTGGGATGCGCTGTCGGCCCAGGGGCCAGGCTATCCTGGCCCGTGCACGCTGCGCGTGGTGAATACCGAGGCGATCAAGCACTGGCGCGCCGGCGGCTTCCTGATGGCGCTGGAAGACATGGCCGAAGAACTGCCGGCCGGCCACGAGGTGCAGCTGGAACTGGTCGCCGCCGAATGAGGATGCCGATGCAAGAAGCCGATTTTTTCCCCGATATCGCTGATCTGGACAATCCGCAGCTGCAGGCCGAGCTGCAGGCGGTCAATGATGCCAAGACCAAGCCGCTGGGCTCGCTGGGCCGGCTCGAAGAGCTGGCGCTGCAGCTGGGCCGCATCCTGGGCACGACGCGTCCGGTGCTGGTGCAGCCGCAAATGGTGGTCTGCGCCGGCGACCATGGCCTGGTGAAGCGCGGCGTCTCGGCCTACCCGCAGGACGTGACCTGGCAGATGGTGGAGAACTTTCTGGCCGATGGCGCCGCGGTGAGCGTGATGGCGCGCCAGCACGGCATCGCGCTGACCGTGGTGGATTGCGGCGTGGCGCACGATTTTGCCCCGCGCCACCGGCTGCAGGTACGCAAGATCGCCCATGGCACGCAGGACTGCCTGGACGGCCCGGCGATGACGCACGAACAATGCCTGCAGGCGATCCGCAACGGCATGGAGCTGGTGCAGGCGCTGCCCGGCAACGTGCTGATGCTGGGCGAGATGGGTATCGGCAACACCTCGGCGGCCACGCTGATCCTGACGCGCCTGCTGGGCGCGAACCTGATCAATGCGACCGGCCCCGGTACCGGGCTGGACCAGGCCGGCATGCAGCGCAAGCTGGACGTGCTGCAGCAGGTGCTGGATGCGCATCCGCAGGCGGTGCAGCCGCTGGAGGTACTGGCCGCATTTGGTGGTTTCGAGATTGCGACCATGGTCGGTGCCTTGCTGCAGGCCGCGGCCGATCGGCGCGTGATCCTGGTCGATGGCGTGATCGTCAGCTCGGCGCTGCTGGTGGCCTCGCGCCTGGAGCCGCTGGTGCTGCAGCGCTGCGTCTATGCGCATCGCTCCGGCGAGCCGGGGCACCAGCTGATCCTGGACGCGCTGCATGCGCGTCCGCTGCTGGATTGGGGCATGCGTCTGGGCGAAGGCTCGGGCGCGGTGATTGCCTGGCCGCTGCTGGAATCGGCCTGCGTGATGCTGCGCGACATGGCCAGCTTTTCCAGTGCCGGCGTGGCTGAAAAGTCGGCCTGATGTCTGGCGCTGCCGTTCGTGTAGGACGGCACGCCATCGGCAGGTGGGATGTGCGCGCGACTAGCGCGGCAGGGGCTCCGGGCAGGATGAGGCGGCCCATAATGGCTTCGTCCCTGTGCTGCAGCGGCCTGGTCTGCGGATCACGTCAGGCAGCACGACATACAACCTGAAGGAGATTCCCATGCGCAAGAGCACTATCCGATCCATCACGACCGCTGCCATGATCGCCGTCGGTGGCCTGAGCCTGGCGGCCTGTACCACGACGCAGCCGCACCAGCAGCCCACCTCCGCGACCGAGCGCGCCTCGATCGATACGGCAACGAATGCCGCGCTGACCCGCCTGTACAACACGGTGCCGGGCTCGGCTGAGCTGGTGGCCAAGTCGGCTGGCGTGCTGGTGTTCCCGTCCGTGGTGGGCGGCAGCTTTGTGGTGGGTGCCGATTACGGCAAGGGTGCACTGCTGGTGGGTGGCAAGAATGCCGGCTACTACAGCACCAGCTCCGCTTCCATCGGCCTGCAGGCAGGTGCCCATTCCAAGAGCGTGATCTACGTGTTCAACACGGCCGAGTCGCTGGCCAAGTTCCGCGCCAGCAATGGCTGGACCGTGGGCGCTGACGCCAACGTGGCGGTCGCCACCCTGGGCGCCAATGGTTCCGTCGACACCCAGACGATCCAGGCACCGGTGGTGAGCTTTGTCATGAACAACGCGGGCGTGGATGCCGGCGTGTCGCTGCAAGGTTCCAAGATCACTCGCATCAACCCCTGATGCTGCCTGATCATCCGGTCTGAGTGACCGTCAGGGCCGGTGCCGCAAGGTGCCGGCCCTGTTCATTTCTTGGCCAGCGTCTTGGGCTTGAAGTCGCAGAACGGCGCCACGCTGCAGCGCCAGCATTCCGGCGTGCGCGCCTTGCAGACATAGCGCCCCTGCAGGATCAGCCAGTGGTGGGCGTGCAGCAGGAACTCTTTCGGGATGCGCCTGAGCAGCTTTTTCTCAACCTCGAGCACGGTCTTGCCCGGTGCCAGGCCGGTGCGGTTGCTGACGCGGAAGATATGCGTATCGACGGCCATGGTGGGTTCGCCAAAGGCGACGTTGAGTACCACGTTGGCGGTCTTGCGGCCTACGCCGGGCAGTTTTTCCAGCGCCTCGCGCGTGCGCGGTACCTCACCGGCGTGTTCATCCAGCAGGATGCGGCAGGTCTGCAGGATGTGCTTGGCCTTGCTGCGGTACAGGCCGATGGTCTTGATGTAGCTCTCCAGCCCCTCCAGGCCCAGGTCCAGGATCGCCTGCGGCGTGTTGGCGACTGGGTAGAGCAGGCGCGTGGCCTTGTTGACGCCGACGTCGGTGGCCTGCGCACTCAGCAGCACGGCAATCAGCAGCTCGAACGGCGTGTCGTATTCGAGTTCGGTTTCCGGCTCCGGGTTGGCGGCTTGCAGGGTGCTGAAGAAGGAGACGATGGCTTCTTTTTTCATGGGGGATACGGGGGCTGGCGTATAGTTGTTCTTTTCAGAATCACCGATTGTGGCATGGTCGTCCAAGTCTGCGCGCCGTGCTGTTTCAAGGAGAACCCC
The DNA here is from genome assembly GCF_036312245.1 of Brachymonas sp. J145. Classification (NCBI taxonomy): domain Bacteria; kingdom Pseudomonadati; phylum Pseudomonadota; class Betaproteobacteria; order Burkholderiales; family Comamonadaceae; genus Allobrachymonas; species Brachymonas sp. J145. The sequence continues at coordinate 60,112 of NZ_JAZDCI010000005.1, forward strand.
GTGCAATTCGCCCAACGCCTGCAACACTGTGAAACCTCGGCCATCCGCGAGCTGTTCAAGCTGCTCGGCAAGCCGGGCATCATCAGCTTTGCCGGCGGTTTTCCCGATCCGGCGCTGTTCGATGTCGATGGCCTACGCGCGGCCAGCGTCGATGCGCTGGCGCAGTGGCCGGGCACGGCGCTGCAGTATGGCGCCACCGAAGGCTTTGGCCCGCTGAAAGAGCAGATTGCGCTCTACAGCGCCAACAAGAGCGCGCCGCTGCAGGAACAGGATTTCATCGTCACCACCGGCAGCCAGCAGGCGCTGGACCTGATCGGCAAGTGCATGATCTCGCCCGGCGACAAGGTGATTGTCGAAGGTCCGACCTTTCTCGCCACCATCCAGTGCTTCCGCCTCTACGGCGCCGAAGTGATCAGCGCGCCCATCGATGCCGATGGCGTGCAGGTGGATGCGCTGGAGCAGCTGATCCGCGAACACCAGCCGAAACTGGTCTACCTGATCCCGACGTTTGGCAACCCGAGCGGCGCGCTGCTGTCGCTGGAGCGCCGCAAGCGCGTGCTGGAACTGGCGGCACAGTACCAGGTGTTGGTGGTGGAAGACGATCCTTATGGCGACCTCTACTTCGATGCGCCGCCGCCGCCCAGCCTGCTGGCGCTGAGCAAGGACGTGCCGGGCAGCCGTGACTGGCTGGCGCACTGCGGTAGCCTGAGCAAGATCATGTCGCCGGGTCTGCGCCTGGGCTGGCTGGCCGGTCCGCCGGCGCTGCTGGCCAATGCGGTGATGTGCAAGCAGTTCAGCGATGCCAATACCAGCACCTATGCCCAGGCCACGGCTGCGGCCTACCTGCAGAGCAACCGCCTGCCGCAGGCGGTCAACCAGGTGCGCCGTGTCTATGCCGAACGCGCTGCCTGCATGGCGCAGCAGTTACGCGCCCAATTGGGCGATGCCGTCAGCTTTACCCAGCCGGGCGGTGGCATGTTCTTCTGGGTGCGCCTGACCGGTGCCAACGGCGGCGAGCGCGATGCCGGCGCCTTCTCGAAGCGCGCCGTGGAACAGCTGGTGGCCTTTGTGCCCGGTGCGCCGTTCTTCGCTGAAAATGCCGACGCCAGTTGCTTCCGCATGAGCTTTGCCACCTCGGATTTGACCCGCATCCAGGAAGGGGTGGAGCGCATGGCACGCGCGCTGTAATTGGCATGTGCTAAGGTCGCGTTTCGGTCAAGAACTATATAGTTCTTGGCTGCGATGGATAAGAGTACAAAAAATACACAGGAGATATCTGCATGCATGCTGACGATGGCGTAGCCAGCAAGGAACAACCATTGATCGAGGACATCCGGCTGCTGGGCAAGCTGCTGGGTGACGTGATCCGCGAACAGGAAGGCGAGGCCACTTTCGAGCTGGTCGAGAACATCCGCCAGCTGTCGGTGGCCTACCGGCTGAAGCACGATGCCGGCGCCGGCGCACAGATGGACAGCCTGCTCAAGGGCCTGTCGCTGGAGCAGACGGTGCAGGTGGTGCGCGCCTTCAGCTACTTCTCGCACCTGGCGAATATTGCCGAGGACAACCACTACATCCGCCGCCGCGTCTACCACGAGCGTCGTGGCGATGTGCAGGCGGGATCGCTGCAGGGCACGCTGGAGCGGCTGCAGCAGCAGGGCGTGTCGGCGCAGCGCATTGCCGGCCTGCTGCAGACGGCGCATGTGTCGCCGGTGCTCACCGCGCACCCGACCGAGGTGCAGCGCACCATCATCCTGACGGCTGAGCGCGCGATTGCGCAGCTGGTCGCCGAGCGCGACCAGGGCCTGACGCCGCGCGAGCAGGAGCGCAACACGCTGCTGCTGAAAGCGCGCATCACCCAGCTGTGGCAGACGCGCATGCTGCGCGACGAAAAACTCAGCGTGGCCGACGAGATCCGCAACGCGCTGGCCTACTACCACAACACCTTTCTGCGCCAGCTGCCGCGCATGTACCAGGAGCTGGAGCAGGCGCTGCCGGGGCAGGCGATTGCGCCGTTCTTCCGCATGGGCCACTGGATGGGCGGTGACCGCGATGGCAACCCCTTTGTCGGCGCCGACACGATGGCACTGGCATTCCGGCTGCAGTGCGAGACGGCGCTGCTGCACTATCTGCATGAGCTGAATGCACTGGGGCTGGAGCTGTCCATGTCCACCGGGCTGGCGGGCGTGAGTCCCGAGTTGCAGCAGCTGGCCGATGCCGCTGGCGACACCAATCCGCACCGCAAGGACGAGCCTTATCGCCGTGCCGCGATCGGCATGTATGCGCGCGTCGCCGCGACGCTGAAGCAGCGCACCGGCATCGACGCGCCGCAGATTCCGGTGGTGTCCGGCCAGCCCTATGCCAGCGCCGACGAGCTGCTGGCCGATCTGCGCGTGCTGGAGCAGTCACTGCGCGCCCACCATGGCGTGCCGATGCTGGCACTGCGTCTGGGCGAGCTGCTGCGTGCGGTCGAGGTATTCGGCTTCCATCTGGCGACACTGGACCTGCGCCAGAACTCGGAGGAGCACGAGGCGGTCGTCGCCGAGTTGCTGCGCGTGGCACGCATGCAGGACGACTACAGCGCACTCGATGAAGCCGGCAAGCGAGACTGCCTGCTGGCCGTGCTGAACGATGTGCGCCCGCTACGCGTGCCGCATGCCGCCTATAGCGACAAGCTGCAGGCCGAGCTGGCGGTGTTCAGCACCGCGCTACAGCACCTGGAGCAGTACGGCCGCCATGCGCTGCGCCACTACATCATCTCGCACACGGAAGAGGTGAGCGACCTGCTGGAAGTGATGGTGCTGATGAAGGAAACCGGCCTGCTGCGCGACTTCGGTACGCCGCAGGTGCAGAACCGGCTGATCGTGTCGCCGCTGTTCGAGACGATTGGCGACCTGCAGGCGGCCACGCGCATCATGCGCGAGTGGTATGCGCTGCCGGGCGTGTTCGACATGGTTCTGGCCAGCGGCCGCGAGCAGGACATCATGCTCGGCTACAGCGACAGCAACAAGGACGGTGGCATGTTCACCAGCAACTGGAGCCTGTACCAGGCCGAGCAGGAACTGCTGACGCTGTTCGGGCCGCTGCGCGAGCAGCACGGCCTGCAGTTGCGCCTGTTCCATGGTCGTGGCGGCACGGTAGGTCGTGGTGGCGGCCCGAGCTACCAGGCGATCCTGGCACAGCCGCCGGGTACCGTGCATGGCCAGCTGCGCCTGACCGAGCAGGGCGAGGTGATCGCTTCCAAGTACGCGCATCCGGAGATTGGCCGACGCAACCTGGAAACCCTGGTCGCGGCCACGCTGGAAGCCAGCCTGCTGCCGCCTGACCATGCCTTGCCCGAGGCCTATCTGCAGGCGGCAGAACAGATCAGCGAGGCCAGCTTTCGCGCCTATCGCGCGCTGGTCTACGAATCGCCCGGTTTTGCCGATTACTTCTTTGCCGCCACGCCGCTGCGCGAGATTGCCGAGCTGAATATCGGTTCCCGCCCGGCCAGCCGCAAGGCGACGCGCAGCATTGATGACTTGCGCGCGATTCCCTGGAGCTTCAGCTGGGGCCAGGCGCGCGTGGCGCTGCCGGGCTGGGCCGGTTTTGGCAGCGGCGTGCGCCACTGGCTGCAGGACGATGCGCAACGCCTGCAGCTGCTGCAACAGATGTACCGCGACTGGCCGTTCTTTGCCATGCTGCTGTCCAACCTGGACATGGTGCTGTCCAAGACCGATCTGGGCCTGGCCGAGCGCTACGTGGAGCTGGTGGAAGACCGCGAACTGGGCCAGCGCATCTTTGGCGCCATCCGGGACGAATGGCAGGCGACGCAGGACATGCTGGCGCTGATTACCGGCGAGTCTGACCGGCTGGCTGCCAACCCGGCGCTGGCACGATCGATCGCGCACCGCTTCCCGTATATCGATCCGCTCAACCACTTGCAGGTCGAGCTGATGCGGCGTTACCGTGTCTGCAGCCAGGATCTGGCGGCGATGCAGCAAGAGGAGGAAGCGGCGCCGACCGATTGGCACCGCCAGTCCTCACGCCTGAAGCGTGGCATCCACCTGTCGGTCAACGGCATTGCCGCTGGCCTGCGCAACACCGGCTGAGCCAAGAAGGGACGACTGGCGGCTCAGCCCGCCAGCCGGGCGCGCCACAGGCGCAGGCGCAAGCCCCAGGGGCTGGTCAGGCCGACGGTGCTGCTGCTGATATTGCCCTGCGCATCGAGCACGACAAAGCTGGGCGTGGCGCTGATGCCGAAATGGCGCGCGATGCCGCCGTCGGGATCGACCACGCTGTTCCAGGCCAGGCCGTGCTGGCGCTCGTAAGCGAGCACGCTGGCGGCCGGGCCGGACTGCATGGCGATCGGCAGCACTGGCTGGCTCTGGATCAGGCCGTTGATCATCGGCTGCTCGATGCGGCAGATGGTGCACCAGGTGGCCCAGAAGTAGAGCACCACCGGTTCGCCGGCATGCTGCTGGCGCCAGCTGGCCAGGCTTTGCTGCTGCTGTGGCGTCAGGGCGCGCTGGAGGGTGACATCGGGTGCCTGGCCGCTGGCCATATGGCGCGTCTGCCAGGCCTGGATACCAAAGGCCACCGCCAGAAATACCGCCAGGTTGAGCAGCAGCGACTTGCGATGGCGCTGCCACCAGCCCGGCTGGTTCGATGCCGTCATGCCGGCAGTACTTCCAGCAGGCGATCCAGTCCGCCGGCGTTGATCGCTACCATGGCCTGGCGGCGCACTGTCGGCTTGGCGTGGTAGGCCACCGAGACACCGGCTTCGGCCATCATCTTCAGATCATTGGCACCATCGCCTACGGCGATGCAGCGCTGCGGGGCTATGCCCATCAGCGTGGCGACTTCGAGCAGGGTACGCGCCTTTTCCTGGCCGTCACAGATATCGCCCCAGGGCTGTTCCAGGATGCGGCCGGTGAGCTTGCCATCCTGCACCTCGAGCTGGTTGGAGCGGGTGAAATCCAGCCCCAGGCGTTCACGGATGCGCTCGGTGAAGAAGGTGAAACCGCCGGACACCAGCAGCGTCTTCAGGCCGGCCTGCTGGCAGGCGCGCACCAGGGTCTCGGCGCCAGGGTTGAGTTGCAGGCGCTGGTCATAAATCTGCTGCAGCGCGCTTTCCGGCACGCCTTCGAGCAGGGCGACGCGCTGGCGCAGGCTGTCCTTGAAGTCGGTGATGATGCCCTGCATGGCGGCTTCGGTGATGGCCGCGACTTCGGCCTTCTTGCCGACGGCATCGGCGATTTCGTCCACGCACTCGATATTGATCAGGGTCGAGTCCATGTCAAAGGCGATCAGGCGGTAATCGGCCAGGCGGGGAAAGGGCGGCTGTTCCTGGATGACCAGGCTGTCTTCTGTACTCATGATGGGTGCGTGGTGGGTGTTCAGTCTTGCCGGTCATTGTAGGGGCTCAGGCCTGCTACCGCAGCCGCGCCGGGCCGAGCAGGGCTTCGTTCAGGCCTTCCTGCAGCAGCAAGTCCGGCAGCGGCTGGCGGCGCAACAGTGCGGCGCTGGCCTGGCCCATGGCCGCACTGGTCTGGATGCCATAGCCACCTTGCGCGGCAAGCCAGAAAAAGTCCGGTACATCGGGGTCGTAACCGGCCACCAGGCCCCCATCGGCGACAAAGCTGCGCAACCCGGCCCAGGCATGGAACGGTCGCAGTACCTGCAGCGTGGTCTGCTCCTCCACATGCCAGATGCCGGTGGCGATATCGATTTCTTCCGGCTGCACATCCTGCGGCGGCACCGGATCGGCATTGGCGGGAGAGGCCAGCAGCTGGCCGGCATCGGGCTTGAAATACCACTGCTCGTGGATGTTCTCGACCATCGGCCAGTGGTGGAAATCCAGTCCGGGCGGCGCGGCAAAGGTGAAGGCGGTGCGGCGGCGGGGCTCCAGCCCGATGCGCGGCACGCCGGCCAGATCGGCGATGTCGTCGACCCAGGCACCGGCGGCGTTGACCAGCACGCTGGCGCTCCAGTCCTGGCCGCCCGCTGTCACCAGCCAGCGCCCGTCCACGCGCCGGATCGCACTGACCTCGGCATCGGTGCTGACACGGCCACCGGCCTGGTGCAGGCCGTGCAGATAGCCCTGGTGCAGCGCATGGGCATCGATATCGGCGGCATCGGGATCGAGAATGCCGCCCAGCACCCGCTCTGGCCGCAGCACCGGCACCAGCGCGCAGACTTCGGCCGCGCTCAGCAATTGCAGCTGCGGCGAGCGTTCGCGCAGGGTTTGCCACTCCTGTGCCAGCTTGTCTTCGTCGCCGGGGGCGGCCACCAGCACGCTGCCGCGCGGCTGCAGCAGCGGATGTTCGGCAAAGCCGGCTGGCGGCTGTTGCAGGAACGGCCGGCTGGCACGCGTCAGTGCGCGCACCTGGGCATTGCCGTAGCACTCCATGAACATGGCGGCGGAGCGACCGGTGGAATGGTATCCGGCTTGTGATTCGCGCTCCAGCAGCTGCACGCGGCCATGCGGTGCCAGCCAGTAGCCAGCAGAGGCACCGGCAATGCCGGCTCCGATGATCAGGTAATCGACATGTGGTGTGCCCATGTGTGGCTCCTGGTGATGCTGACAGGCACGATAGCACAGCGTTTGGCCCCTTGCCGGTGGGATTTTTCCGCAGGACAGACGCAAAAAAGCCCGGCAGGGCCGGGCTGTCAAGTGAGGTGAACGGTAGCGGTGGACTTACTGGCCGAAGACGCGGAAGCGTTCGGCATCATCCATATAGGTCTTGGCGCCGGCCGGGGCTTCGATGCTGCCAAACGGCATCTGCGCGCGCAGCGTCCAGCTGGCTGGCAGCTGCCAGCGGGCCTGGATCTGGGCATCGATCAGCGGGTTGTAGTGCTGCAGCGTGGCGCCGATGCCGCTGCTGGCCAGCGCGGTCCAGACCGCCAGCTGGGCCATGCCGGCGCTGTGTTCGGCAAAGGTCGGGAAGTTGTCTGCGTAGAGCGGGAACTGCTGTTGCAGGCCCTGGATCACGGCCTGGTCTTCAAAAAACAGCACGCTGCCAAAGCCGGCCTTGAAGCCGTTGATCTTCTTCTCGGTGGTTGGGAAGTTTTCTGCCGGTGTCACGGCGCGCAGCGCCTCCAGCACGATCTCGCCCCACAGTGCCTCATGTTCGGCACCGAACAGGATCACGGCACGCGAGCTTTGCGAGTTGAAGGAGGAGGGCGCCTGGCGCACCGCTTCCTGGATCAGCGCCGTCAGTTCGGCCGGGGACTGCTGGACCTGGCGGCCAATGGTGTAGATGCTGCGACGTTGTTGCAGGGCGCTGATGACGGGATGGCTCACGAAGAATCCTGATAGATGAAGAAGCACGCACGATGCGAAGGGTGTGCGCAAACTGGTTTCCTCACGCAACTTTAATGCATGGTGGATGGGAGGGTGATGGGAGCGATTTTTCCCTTGTGCTGCTCAGGGCTTTGCCTCGGTCTGCTGCAGAAACCAGGCGCGCAGACCCTCGTCATCCAGCGCGCAGAGCGCATCGACTGCATCGGGATCGAGATGGGTCAGAGCCTGGATCTCGCCATGGGCATCCAGGCCGACAATCGCTTCGCCGTCCTGGCTGCCGGCCCAGCAGCGTTCCACGGAACTGCACATGGCCTGCAGCACGCGCGTGGCGCGCTCGGCCAGGGCTTCGCGTGCGGCGATATAGGCATCGGCCTGATCGGCCGGAATCAGATAGGCATCGACCAGCACCATGCCGGCGACCGGGCTGCGCGTGAAAGCTTGTTCCATGGCGGACTTCTCCTGTGAAAGCTGGCAGGCAGTCTGGTGTCAGGCCGGCGCTTCGCCAGCCAGGGTGATGCAGATGCGCGTCCCCGTGCTGCCCGAGACAATATCCCATTGTCCACCGATACGCTCGATGCGGGCGCGCATGCTTTGCAGGCCGACGCCGGTACCAGACTGTTCCATGGCCACGACATCAAAGCCGCGCCCGTTGTCACTCACGCACAGCTGCAGGCCATGGGGATCGCTGAGTGGAATCATCGCGACTTCCACCTGGCTGGCCTGGCTGTGCTTGACGATATTTGTCAGCGCTTCTTCCAGTACCCGCGCGAGTGCCATGCAGGTACGTGCCTGTGGCTGGATCGGCCAGGCAGGAGGCATCTGCCAGCGGATGTCGATGCCGATCTCGTCGAACAGCATGCCAAAGCGGTGCCGGATCGGGGCCAGCCATAGTGCTGGCGTGGCAGCCGGCTTGCTGGTGGAGCTGGCTTCGGCATCGAGGATCTGGCGCAGGTCATCGCGCAGGACCTTGAGATAGCCGAGGAAGGCCTGGTTGCTCATCGGGCCCATGGCATGCTCCACGCTGCCGATGGCGCGTACCAGCGAACTGCCCAGACCATCGTGCAGGTCGTGCGTCAGGTCCATGCGCGCCTGCAGGCGGGAGCGCTCGCGCTCCATCACGATCTGGCGCTCGGTGACTGCCAGCAGCTCCTGGCGTGCTTCTTCCACGCGCTGCTTCAGTTGATGGTTGAAGTGCCGCACGCGTCGCATGTCGCGCGCCACGCGCGAGGCCATCAGCAGCCCCATGCACAGCAGCGTGATGATGCCCGAGTACGGGGTCAGCACGTTGTGCACGTGCGGGAAAAACACGATCACGATGAGGTCATAGATACCGATAAACAGCACGGCCAGCAGCCAGAGTGCCAGCAGCACATGGGGCAGTGAGCGCGGCTGCTTGCGCCAGAGCGGCCACTGCAGCAGCAGGCAGTTGAGCAGGACCAGGCAGGCACTCAGCAGGAACACGACCAGCGTGGCATAGCCCAGGTGGGACAGGGGCGTCAGCCAGAGCAGCAGGATCAGCAAGCCAGCCATGATCAGGGCGGCACGGCGCACGCGCGGCCAGATCAGATCGGCAAATGACCAGCTGAACAGGGCGAAGCAGACGCAATAGATGACCAGCGCGCTCAGGCTGAAGCGTTCCAGCGCAGCGGTATCGGGCAAGGGCCATGGGTCGGTCAGCAGCAGGGTGCCGGCAAAGATCACCCAGGAGCCGGTCAGCAGGCCGAACCAGCCAAACACCGTGGCACGCCGGTAGGACAGCCAGACCAGCAGGCTCAGGATGCTGAGGGTGAAGGAGAGCGCGATATCGGCCTGCAGCCAGGTGCGTTGCAGCACGATCTGGTCCTGGTGCAGCGCATATTGCGCTCCTGGTTCGCCCAGGCTGACACGTCCCAGGCCGGCTTGCTGGTAGTGCGCTCCGGTAACGCGGAACCACAAGGTGTTTTCGCCGATCTGCAGCGAACTGGCCGGCAGTATCCAGTAGTGCGGCAGGTTCCAGTTGCGTGGCAGCGGTTCGGTGAACCGTTGGTCGCTCCAGATCAGCTCCTCATTCAGGTAGAGCGCACCAGCCTGGCTGAGTGCATTGAGCGTGACGCCCACCGGCGTGGCACAGGCGTGCTGCCACTGGATGCGGTACCAGACGGTGCCGCTGTAGCCGATCCAGCGCTGCGTCCAGTGGTCGGGCAGGGTCACGCTTTCCCAGCCGCTGGTCGGACGCTGGTCAGGATGTTCGGGAGCACGCGCCGCCGCTACCGACAGGATCTGCGGGTCGCAGTGTGCGGTGCCCTGGTGTTCAGTCGCGGCAGGAATCGGAATCGTGAAGGCCGCTGCAGCCGGCTGCGGCAGCAGGAGCAGCAGCCAGCCGACGATCAGGACAGCAAGCCACGCGCACGCGCTTCGTAGACAGCACGTGTGCGTCCGGAAACGGCCAGCTTGCGGTAGATGTGCTTGATATGGCATTCGATCGTATGACGGGAGAGGAACAGGCGTTCGGCGATTTCGCGGTTGCTCAGGCCTTCGGCCACCAGTTGCAGGATGCCATATTCCCGCTTGGTCAGGGCCTCTTCGTCCGGATTCTGCCGGCTGCGCAGCGGTGGCGGGCTGGTTTTCTCGGGTTTCGGCGCATCTGTCAGCTGCTCCAGGATGCGTCTGGCGATGAAGGGATCGATCGGGGCACCGCCGCGCAGCACGCTGCGGATCGACAGCGCGATCTCCATATCGTCACGCTCCTTCAGCACATAGCCGGTGGCGCCGCACTTGAGCGCCTGCATGATGATGTCCTCGGTGCTCCAGGATGACACCACCAGGATGCTCAGTGCCGGATCCTGCTCGCGCATTTCGGTGATCAGATCCAGGCCGCTGCCATCCGGCAGGCCGAGATCGACCAGCGCCATGGCGGCCGGGTTCTGCGCCAGCCAGCGGCGTGCTTCGGCCAGGTTGGTGACAAATACCAGCGCCTCCTGGGTGTAGCCCAGCTGCAGCAACAGGCGCAGCAGCTTCTCGCGCATCAGCGACTCATCCTCCACGATCAGCACCGGGGCGGGCAGATAGTCAGTGGGCGTCAGGTTGAAGGGGGGCATGGGACTCTCGCAGGCAGAACAGACTTTGGACGGCATGGATGGCGCTCTGCAAGCGAGGACATCCATGCTGTTCACCATAGGTGATCGCCATGACGCATGCAATCCCCATAAACCGTGTATTCGGTCAGGCGGGGTTGGCCTCCTGCAGCGGCTGGCCCAGGCTCTTGAGGATGTCGCGCACCAGCAGGGCCCGGTCCAGCGGTTTTTCCAGCGCACGCTCGATGCGCAGCTTCTCGTTGCCGGCCAGCTTGATGTGCTTGTTCTTCTGGATCAGCTGGATGATAGCCATCGGGTCTACCGGCGGATTCGGCTTGAAGGTGATGGTGATCACGGTCGGCGCCGCCTCTACCTTGAGCACGCCGTAGGGCTGGCTCATCACGCGCAGCTTGTGTACGTAGACCAGGGTTTCGGCCTGCTGCGGCAGCTTGCCGAAGCGGTCCACCAGCTCTTCCAGCAGGCGATCGACCTGATCGGTGGTCTTGGCCGTGGCCAGCTTCTTGTAGAAGCTCAGGCGCAGGTGCACGTCTCCGCAGTAGTCATCCGGCAGCAGCGCCGGCGCATGCAGGTTGATCTCGGTCACGGCCTGCAGCGGCGACAGCAGATCCGGCTCCTTGCCGGCCTTGAGCTGTTCCACCGCCTCGGACAGCATCTCGTTGTAGAGCTGGAAGCCGATTTCCATCATGTTGCCGCTCTGGTTGTCACCCAGCACCTCGCCGGCACCGCGGATTTCCAGGTCGTGCATCGCCAGGTAGAAGCCGCTGCCCAGCTCCTCCATCTGCTGGATCGCTTCCAGCCGCTGCTGTGCCTGCTTGGTCAGGCTGTCGAGATCGGGCACCATCAGGTAGGCATAGGCCTGGTGGTGGCTGCGGCCGACTCGGCCACGCAGCTGGTGCAGCTGCGCCAGGCCGAACTTGTCGGCGCGGCTGATCAGGATGGTGTTGGCGCTCGGCACGTCGATGCCGGTCTCGATAATGGTCGAGCACAGCAGGATGTTGTGGCGTTGCGCCACGAATTCGCGCATCACGCGTTCCAGCTCACGCTCCGGCATCTGGCCGTGCGCCACCGCGATGCGTGCTTCGGGCAGGATTTCCTGCAGCCGCTGGCGCCGGTTTTCGATGGTATCGACCTCGTTGTGCAGGAAATAGACCTGGCCGCCGCGCATCAGTTCGCGCAGCACCGCTTCACGGATCACGCCGCTGCTTTCGCTGCGCACAAAGGTCTTGATCGCCAGCCGGCGCTGCGGCGCCGTGGCAATCACGCTCAGGTCGCGCAGGCCTTCCAGCGCCATGCCCATGGTGCGCGGGATCGGCGTCGCGGTCAGCGTCAGCACATCGACCTCGGCGCGCATCTGCTTCATCTGCTCCTTGTGGCGCACGCCAAAGCGGTGCTCTTCGTCGATGATCAGCAGGCCCAGGTTCTTGAAGCTGACCTCGCTCGACAGCAGCTTGTGCGTGCCGACCACGATATCGACCGTGCCATCGGCGATACCCTTGATGGCCGCTGTCACCTCCTTGCTGGAACGGAAGCGAGAAATTTCGGCAATGCGGATCGGCCACTTGGCGAAGCGGTCCTTCAGCGTCTGGAAATGCTGTTCCGCCAGCAGCGTGGTTGGCGCCAGGAAGGCGACCTGCTTGCCGCCGGTGACGGCAACAAAGGCGGCGCGCAACGCGACTTCGGTCTTGCCAAAGCCGACATCGCCGCAGACCAGCCGGTCCATCGGGCGCGGGCTGACCATGTCCTGGATCACGGCGTGGATAGCGGCCAGCTGGTCGGCAGTTTCGTCAAAGCCGAAATCGTTGGCAAACACCTCGTAGTCGGCGGCGCTGAAACGGAACGGGTAGCCTTCGCGCGCGGCACGGCGGGCATAGATATTGAGCAGTTCGGCAGCGGTATCGCGCACCTGTTCGGCGGCCTTGCGCTTGGCTTTCTCCCACTGCGTGCCGCCCAGCTTGTGCAGCGGCGCATCTTCCGCACTGACGCCGGAGTAGCGGCTGATCAGGTGCAGCTGGCTGACCGGCACGTAGAGCGTGGCATCGCCGGCGTATTCGAGGTGCAGGAATTCTTGCAATGCCGCCGAACCGTCCGGGTTCTTCTGGCCCACATCCATATTGATCAGGCCCTGGTAACGGCCAATGCCGTGCGCGCTGTGCACCACCGGGTCGCCAACCTTGAGCTCACTCAGGTCCTTGATCAGGGTATCGATATCGCTGACCTGCTCCTGGCGACGGCGGCGGCGATGCTGGATGCCGCCACTGCCGGCAAACAGCTCGGCTTCGGTAATCAGGTCAATGCCAAGCTCGTTCCAGGCAAAGCCTTCCATCAGCGGCGATGCTGCCAGGCCGACCTTCTCGCCGTTGTCGAGGAACTCCTGCAGGCTGTCGATCGCCACTGGCTGCAGATGGCTGGCGCGCAGGAAATCGAGCAGGCTTTCGCGGCGACCGGCACTTTCGGCCAGCAGCAGCACGCGGTGCGGACTGGCCTGCACATGGCCCTGCAGGCGCAGCAGCGGATCCTCGCTGCCACGCGCGGCCGATACGTCAGGCAGCGGGGCAAACTCGGGGTAGAGGCCAGTATCGCCGCCATGCGGGCGCAGCGACAGCTGCGGAAAGCGCCTGGCCGCGCCAAAGAACTGCTCCTCGCTCAGGAACAGTGCTTCCGGCGGCAGCGCTGGGCGCTCCGGATCGCCGGCCATCAGGCGATAGCGCTCGCGCGTGTCCTGCCAGAAGCGCTGGAACGGTTCCTCCAGTGCATCGTGCAGCACCAGCGTGCTGCCTTCGGGCAGGTAGTCGAACACGGTCGCGGTCTCGTCAAAGAACAGCGGCAGGTAGTACTCGATACCGGCGGTGGCCAGGCCTTCGCCCATATCCTTGTAGATGCGGCTGCGCGTCGGGTCGCCCTCCATCAGCTCGCGCCACTTGCTGCGAAAGCGCGAGCGTGCCGCATCGTCCATCGGGAACTCGCGCCCCGGCAGCAGGCGCACTTCCTGCACCGGCTCCAGGCTGCGCTGGCTGTCCGGGTCAAAGGTGCGGATGCTGTCAATCTCGTCATCGAACAGGTCGACGCGATACGGCTGTGCGGCACCCATCGGGTACAGGTCGATCAGGCTGCCGCGCACCGCGTATTCGCCGGGGCTGACCACCTGGCTCACATGGGCGTAGCCGGCCATGCCGAGCTGGCGCCGCAGCGCGGCCTCATCGAGCTGTTGGCCGGTCTTGAAATGGAAGGTGTAGCCGGCCAGGAAGGCAGGTGGACCCAGCCGGTACAGCGCCGTGCTGGCCGGGATCAGCACCACATCGGCGCCGTCATGCCTGTCATGCTGGCTGATGCGCCACAGCGTTGCCAGGCGCTCGCTGATCAGGTCCTGGTGCGGCGAAAAATGGTCGTAGGGCAGGGTTTCCCAGTCCGGAAACAGCACGCAGCGCAGCGCTGGATCAAAAAACGGCAGTTCGTCCAGCAGGCGCTGCGCATCGGCCGCGTCCGAGGTGACGATGGCCATGCAGCGGCCTTCGGCCTTGTCGCGCGCGGCGAATCGGGCCAGCAGGGCGGCATCGGCCGACGCCAGCGGGCGCGGCATGGCGTGGCGCTGGCCAGGAGTGAGCTTGGGGAGTTTCATGAGCGGTGCAGTACAAACAAGACTACCCATCGGCCTGGGCAGGGCGATGGGGAATCGTGCCATTTTAAAAGAGCCGCAGGGCAGCCGCATGACGTTCTGCGCAAGGCACAATGCAGGGCATGGACACCCCTCGCATGCATGCCCTGATTCCTTGTGCCGGCACCGGCAGTCGTTCCGGTGCCAGCATTCCCAAGCAATATGTCGTCGTGGCCGGCCAGCCCATGCTCTGGCACACCGTGGCCGCCTTCGATGCCTGCCCGCAGATTGATGCCATCCTGCTGGTACTGGCTCCGGACGATGCCCATGGTGACGCCGTGCCATTGCCGGCTGGCAAGCTGCAGCGTGCCCGTGTTGGCGGCAACAGCCGTGCCGAAAGTGTGCGCAACGGCCTGCGCCATTTGCGTGCCCAGGGCGTGCCCGATCACGACTGGGTGCTGGTACACGATGCGGCGCGCTGCCTGCTGACGCCGGCGCAGATCAGCCAGCTGATCACGGCCTGTGCCGATGATGCCGTGGGCGGCCTGCTGGCACTACCGCTGCCCGATACCCTCAAGCAGCAGGACGAGGCAGCCCGCGTGCAGGCCACCATCCCGCGCAGCGACAAGTGGCTGGCGCAGACGCCGCAGATGTTTCGCCTAGGCCTGCTGCTGCAGGCGCTTGAAGACAGCCTGCAGCGCGATCCGGACGCCATCACCGATGAATCCAGCGCGATCGAACTGGCCGGCCTGCAACCGCTGCTGGTGCAGGGCAGTGCCTGGAACTTCAAGGTCACCTATCCCGATGATTTTGCGCTGGCTGAAGCCGTGCTGCAGGCACGCGCCGCTGCCAGCCATGGGACAATCCAGCCATGACAACTGCCATTTTTCCTCCATTCCGTATCGGTGAAGGCTGGGACACGCACCAGCTGGTCGCCGGCCGCGAGCTCTGGCTCGGTGGCGTGCTGGTGCCGCATGACAAGGGTCTGCTCGGCCATTCCGATGCCGATGTGCTGCTGCATGCCATCACCGATGCGCTGCTTGGTGCTGCCGGCATGGCCGATATCGGCACGCTGTTTCCCGATACCGATGTCGCTTTCCAAGGCGCCGATTCGCGCGTGCTGCTGCGCGAGGCCATGCGCCGCGTGCGCGAGGCCGGCTGGCAGGTCGGCAACGTGGACTGCACCGTCATCGCGCAAAAGCCCAAGCTGGCGGCCTACAAGCCGGCAATCGCCGAAAGCATTGCCGCCTGTCTTGGCATCACGCGTGAGCAGGTCAACGTCAAGGCCAAGACGGCGGAGAAACTCGGTCCGGTCGGGCTGGAGCAGAGCATGGAAGCCCGCGCCGTGCTGCTGCTGTTTCCGCTGGCCTGATCGACCGGCTTACTTGGCCTTGGGCATGCGCAGGTCGGCGCGCAGGCCGCCGTCCTTGCCATTGCTGAGCTGCAGCGAGCCGCCCATGTGCTCCACCACCTTCTTCACGATGGCCAGGCCCAGGCCGCTGCCCACCGCCGAGGTACGCGCCTCGTCGGCGCGGTAGAAGGGCTGCGTCAGCCGGTCCAGCATGTCCGGCGGTACGCCATTGCCCTGATCGGCAAACTCCAGGTGCACAAAATTGCCTTCGGCGCGTGCCTTCATGCTGACCTCGGTCAGCTCCTTGCCCGGTGTCTTGCCGTAGCGACGCGCATTCTCCAGCAGGTTGGAAATCACGCGCGCCAGCTCGATCTCGTCGGCCTTGACCTTGAGGTTCTCCGGCACATCGATGTCGAGCACCATCTCGTCCTGGTTCTGGTAGGGGTAGGCGCTGGTGCGTACCACGTCGGCCAGTGCCACCGCGGCCAGCTCGCGGCCGTCCGGACGCGCGTAGTCCATGAACTTGGTGATGATGCCGTCCACCTGCTCGATATCGGCCGCCATGTACTTGCGCGACTCCTCATCGTCCACGCTCATTTCCACTTCCAGCCGCAGGCGCGCCAGCGGCGTGCGCAGGTCGTGCGAGATGCCGGCCAGCATCACCACGCGCTCCTGTTCCACCGCGGACAGCTGCTCCACCATGCGGTTGAAGCCGATGTTCACCTCGCGCAGCTCGCGCGCCGGTACTTCCTCGTCCAGATGGGCATCGGTGTAATTGCCAAGCCGTACCTTGCCGATGGCGACCGAGAGCTGCTTGAGCGGCCGGTTGACCAGCCCGGCGATCACCGCCGCGCCCAGCAGCGACAGGCCGGCTGCCATCAGCAGCCAGATCAGCCAGGTCGTTCCCCCCAGCGAGGTGATGCGCGATTCGTCGGTCAGCAGCCAGTAGGCATCGCTGTCGATGTCAAAGCCGATCCACAGACCTTTCTCGCCGTTGACCTGGCTTGCCAGCACCGTGTCCGGACCCAGCCGGTATTGCAGTTCGCGCGCCACCTGGTCATTGAACGGGGTGCTGGCCATGGGCAGGATGGCATCATCCGGCTCGCGCAGCAGGATGCGCACGCTTTCCTCTTCGGCCAGCTCGCGGATCAGCGAGAAGCGCGTGATGGCATCGGAGTAGATCAGCGCCGTGCGGCTCAGGTTCACCAGCGAGGCGATCTGCTGCGCCGTCTGCATCGCACGCGGTTCCATGTTGGCGGTACGTATCGTCACCAGCCAGCCGATCGTGCTAACCAGCAGCATCACGGCAATCATGATGAAGGTGCGCCAGAACAGGTTCAGACCCCAGCGTGTCGGTACCGCTGAGCCCAGCAGCGCCGATGTCGCCTCGACCCCCTTGCGCAGCATCGGTCGCGCACCGGTGGCGGACTCGGGGCTGGCGGGCGTGGGCGTCGTGGTGGCGGTGGAATCTTCTGGGAGCATGCGGAATCGGCAGGGGGAGCAGCGGCCGGCCAGGCCAGCGCTGCGGCGTGACAATCGTCATGGAAGCGGATGCGGACAGAGACAGGGATGCCAGCACACGGCTGGCATCGACCGGATCTGCAGCCGCAGCATCAGTTGTTGTTGCCGTCCGGCACGAAGACGTAACCCACGCCCCAGACCGTCTGGATGTAGCGCGGCGAAGCCGGATCGGTCTCGATCAGCTTGCGCAGGCGAGATACCTGCACGTCCAGGCTGCGGTCAAACGGTTCGAACTCGCGGCCACGTGCCAGCTGGGCCAGCTTTTCGCGCGACAGCGGCTGGCGCGGGTGGCGTACCAGGGCCTTCAGCATGGCGAATTCACCGGTTGTCAGCGGCAGATCCTCGCCGTCCTTCTTCAGCGTGCGTGCGCTCAGGTCGAACACGAAATTGCCGAAGTGCACGATTTCGGTTTCGGTGGCGGGCGCACCGGGGGCCTCGACAGCCGGGCGGCGACGCAGCACGGCGTGCACGCGGGCCAGCAGCTCGCGCGGGTTGAACGGCTTGCCCAGGTAGTCGTCGGCGCCGATTTCCAGACCGACGATGCGGTCCACGTCTTCGCCCTTGGCAGTCAGCATGATGATCGGCGTGCGGTCATTGGCGGCGCGCAGGCGGCGGCAGATGGACAGGCCATCTTCGCCCGGCAGCATCAGGTCCAGCACGATCAGGTCTACCGTTTCGCGCAGCAGGATGCGGTTGAGGTTCTTGCCGTCCTCCGCCACCATGACTTCAAAACCTTCCTGGCTCAGGTAGCGGCGCAGCAGGTCGCGGATACGGGCGTCGTCATCGACAATCACGATCTTGTCGGGTCGGGCGTTCGCCTGGTTCATGCTTGTCCTCCGAAAATTTGTAACATGCCAAGGATGGTAGGCTGCAATCCCGCGAAAACTGGTAATAAATGGTGACTTTTCACACTGTTACAAGTTTTGCCCTGATCTTGCCAATCTGACCTGTGCAGGGCTTTTTTTCCTGCGTGGTAGCGGTAACCTTGGGGCATGTCGCATGGTGACCATGTGCCCTGTACCAAGGCGCATGGTTTTCAGGAAGAGGTGAATGAAGAAGTCTGGTTTTTTTGATCCGGTTCGCGCAAGCCGTCAGCGCGTGCTGATGCGTCTATTGCCTTTCGGTCTGGTGTTGTCCGGAGTTTCCGGAATGGCCATGGCACAGCCGGCTTGTCCGAGTCCGGCCAACGAAGTCGGTGTCCAGTTCCCCGGTCAATCGGCCCAGGACCTGCGTGAAAGCGTCAGCATGCAAAAGCAGTGCATGAACGGTGCCAAACCGCGCCGCCTGAGCAAGAAGGAATTGCAAGAGCTGCGTCGTGCCGTACGCGAACATTCCCGCACCATCCACATCAATGGCAAGAACCGTCGCTGATCCGCAAGGATCAGCCCGTCCCGCTAGGAGTCCCATGACCTATCAACCCGTTTCCCTGTTGCGCGCCGCCGTCTTGACTGCCGCCTGTGGCTGGCTTGCCAGCACCCCGGCGCTGGCGCAGAATGCCCCGATGACGTCCTACCAACCCTCCAATGTGGCGCAGCTGTCCGCCGAAGGCAGTGTCGATGTACAGCAGGACATGCTGCGCATCACCATGTCCACCAGCCGCCAGGGCAAGGATGCCCAGGCGGTGCAGACCCAGCTCAAGCAGGCACTCGATGCCGCCCTGCAGGTAGCGCGCGGCCAGCAGCGTGATGAGGCGATGGAAGTGCAGACCGGCAACTTCAGCCTCTACCCGAGCCGCGACCAGAATGGCCGTATCACGCAGTGGCAAGGCAGCACCGAGCTGATCCTGAGCGGCAAGGACATTGACCGCGTCAGCCGCACTGCTGACCGCATCAGTACCTTGACGATTGCCGATGTCGGCTTCGATATCAGCAAGGAGCTACGCCAGCGCACCGAGGCCCAGGCGCAGGAGCGCGCCATTGCCGCCTTCCGCGACAAGGCCAATACCATCACGCGCAGCTTCGGCTTCAACAGCTACAGCCTGCGCGAAGTCTCTGTCAATGCAGAAGGCTTTTACGGCGGCGCGCCCAAGATGATGGCGGCGCGCGCCATGGCCGCGGATTCGGCCGCCGAGCTGGCGGTGCAGCCCGGCAAGTCCACCGTGCGTGTCATGGTCAACGGCTCGGTGCAGATGTCGCGCTGATCGCCATCTGCCCGCTAAGGCAGCAAGACAAAACCCCATCACGGCAACGCGATGGGGTTTGTTTTTGGGGAGCTCGGCAGGGTTTACAGTTCTTCGACGCGGCGCGGCGGGTAGCTGTCCCAGCTCTGGCAGCCAGGACAGTGCCAGTAGTGCTGCTGTGCCTCGAAACCGCAGGCGGCGCAGCGGTAGCGCCCCAGTGGGCGGATCGCCTTGTCCAGCGCGCGATCCACCACTTCGCGGTGCGGGTCCTGCTGCAGTTTTTCCAGATCCAGCCAGCGGGTGGCGGCAATCAGGGAAGGGCTTTGCTCCAGGTGGCCCAGGTAGCGGCCGGCCGTTGAGGCCGCCGGATCCAGCTGCTGGTCCAGCCGGGCCAGCGCTTCCACCAGATCAATCGAGGGCGATTGCTGTTGCAGGCGCTCCAGCAGGGCATGGGCTTCCAGTGTGCGGCCGGTATCGAGGGCGGCCTGGGCCAGCGGTGCCGCCAGCAGGGGGGCAAATGCCGGAATGTCGCGCATCGCCTGTTGCAGCAATTCGAAGGCCTTGGCGTGTTCGCCGCCAGCCTGCAACAGCAGGGCCTGCTGCAGGCGTGGTCGGGCGGCTTGTGGCGCGATCTGCATCGCCTGCTGCAGCAGCTCCATGGCCTGTTGTGGTTCGCCCTGCTTGTGGGCCTCCTGGGCGCGTTCGCACAGGTAGTGGGCACGCTGACGGGCAAAATCCTGCTGGCCGGCGGCCTCCAGGGCGTGTGCCGATTCGCCGGCAGGCACCCAGTCGCGTGAGCGTTCGTAAATGCCGAGCAGCGCCAGTTGTGCCTGTGCTTCGTAGCTGCTGTCCTTGAGGGCACGCAGGGCTTCTTCGGCATGGTCCAGCAGGCCGGCCTTCAGGAAGTCCTGTGCCAGCGCGTGCTGGGCGCGGTCGCGGTCAGCTGCGGACAGGTCGTTGCGCGACAGCAGGTGGCGGTGTACGCGCACGGCTCGCTCGTATTCGCCACGGCGGCGGAACAGGTTGCCGAGGGCGAAGTGCAACTCGGTGGTGTCAGGATCCTTTTGCACCGCCTCGATGAAGGCGTCAATCGCCTTGTCCTGCTGCTCGTTGAGCAGGTAGTTCAGACCCATGAAGTAGGCCTTGGGCGCGCTGCGGTTGGCGGTGCGCAGCTGGCGCAGGTCCAGCCGCGAGGCCATCCAGCCCAGGCCAAACACCACGGGCAGGGCCAGCAGCAGCCAGATGAAAGAATCGTTTTCCATGCGAAATCCGGAAAAGGTCAGGCCTTACTGGCCGTCGGTGATGGGCAGGGAGGGATCGGTCATGTGGCGTTGCTGATCCGGATCCGGGGTGCGACTGGCAGGTGTGCCGGCCGGTGGCTGGCTGGCCGCCGCCTGTTGTGCCTGCAGGGCTTCCAGCTGCTGGCGTGCCTGCTGTGCCTTGCGGCGATGCTGCCACCAGCGCGGCAGCATCACCAGGATACCGAGCACGATGCCGAGCGCAAAGCTGCCCAGCACCACCACGATCATTGGCAGCGTGATCGCGTAGTCGAACAGGAAATTCAGCGTGGCGTTCTGGCGGTTGTTCAGGGCAAAGCCGAACAGCAGGATAAAGATGACTGCCTTGAGCAGTCCGATGGCATATTTCATCCGGAAACTCCCGTCGGATGCGGCGTGCTGTCACATCAGGTGGCAGCCGGCATCCGGATCTTGCAGGCCATTGTATGCGGGGAAGGCCTGTCTGCGGCAGCCGGCAATCAGGCCTGGCTGTCGTCGGGCTGATGGTCCACGGCTTCGCGCAGGGCCTTGCCGGGCTTGAAGTGCGGAACGCGCTTTTCGGGGATTTCCACGCTCTCGCCGGTACGCGGGTTGCGGCCGGTACGCGCCGGACGGTGGTTGACGGTAAAGCTGCCAAAACCCCGCACTTCAATGCGATGGCCACGGGCCAGGGCGTCGGCCATGCTGTCGAGCACGGACTTGACGGCCATTTCGGCGTCGCGGTGGGTGAGCTGGCTGAAGCGTGCCGCCAATTCGTCAACGAGGTCGGAGCGTGTCATGGAAATGGGAAATGTCAAAGGCTTGCACAACCGGACTTGCGGGGCAGGGCGGTTGTGCAAGCCCTCGGAAAACAGAAAGATCTGCGGGAGAGGGCCTGGCTGGCAGCCAGCTGGCCGACCCGGCGGACCGGATCGGCACCACGGCAGCGGACTGCCGTGGCATCGTCACGTGGACGATCAGTTGTTGCTGTTGTCCAGCTTGGCGCGCAGCAGGGCGCCCAGGCTGGTCGTGCCGGCGTGGTCGCGGGCAGATGCCTGGTTCAGGTCGCTCATGGCCTGTTGCTGGTCGGCAGAATCCTTGGCCTTGATGGACAGGGAGATGCCGCGGTTCTTGCGGTCGATGTTGGTGATCACGGCGGTCACTTCGTCGCCGACCTTCAGCACCTGGCTGGCGTCTTCCACGCGGTCCTGGCTGATTTCGCTGGCGCGCAGGTAGCCGATGACTTCCTCGCCCAGATCGATTTCGGCGCCCTTGGCGTCGACGCTCTTGACGGTACCGGTCACGGACTGGCCCTTGTCATTCACGGACGCGAAGGTCGTGAACGGGTCGGAATCCAGCTGCTTGATGCCCAGGGAGATGCGCTCGCGCTCGACGTCCACGCCCAGCACCACGGCTTCCACGTCCTGGCCCTTCTTGTAGTTGCGCACGGCAGCTTCGCCCGGCTCGTTCCAGGACAGGTCGGACAGGTGCACCAGGCCGTCGATACCGGAGGCCAGGCCCACGAAGATGCCGAAGTCGGTGATGGACTTGATCGGGCCGGAAACCTTGTCGCCACGCTTGGTGTTGGCGGCAAAATCCTGCCACGGGTTGGCCTTGCACTGCTTCATGCCCAGGCTGATGCGACGCTTGTCTTCGTCGATGTCCAGCACCATGATCTCGACTTCGTCGCCCATGGAGACGATCTTGTTCGGGGCAGCGTTCTTGTTGGTCCAGTCCATTTCGGAGACGTGCACCAGACCTTCAATGCCGGGCTCCAGCTCGACGAAGGCGCCGTAGTCGGCAATGTTGGTGACCTTGCCGAACAGGCGGGTGCCTTGCGGGTAGCGGCGGGACACGCCCAGCCAGGGATCTTCGCCCAGCTGCTTCAGGCCCAGGGACACGCGGTTCTTCTCGGCGTCGAACTTCAGGACCTTGGCGTCCAGTTCCTGGCCAGCCTGCACCACCTCGGAGGGGTGACGCACGCGGCGCCATGCCATGTCGGTGATGTGCAGCAGGCCGTCGATGCCGCCCAGGTCCACGAACGCACCGTATTCGGTGATGTTCTTGACCACGCCATGCACGATGGCGCCTTCCTTCAGGGTTTCCAGCAGCTTGGCGCGCTCTTCGCCCATGGACGCTTCCAGCACGGCGCGGCGGCTCAGCACCACGTTGTTGCGCTTGCGGTCCAGCTTGATGACCTTGAACTCCATGGTCTTGTTTTCGTAGGGAGTCAGGTCCTTGGTCGGACGGGTGTCAACCAGGGAGCCGGGCAGGAAGGCGCGGATGCCGTTGACCAGCACGGTCAGGCCACCCTTGACCTTGCCGCTGGTGGTACCGGTGACGAAGTCGCCGGATTCCAGGGCCTTTTCCAGCTGCAGCCAGGACGCCAGGCGCTTGGCGGTGTCGCGGGACAGGATGGTCTCGCCAAAGCCGTTTTCGGCGCTGGTGATGGCCACGGAGACGAAATCACCGGCTTGCACCTCGATCTCGCCCTGGTCGTTCTTGAACTCTTCGATCGGCACGTAGGCTTCGGACTTGAGGCCTGCGTTCACTACCACGTGGTTGTGTTCGACGCGGACCACCTCGGCGGTGATGACTTCACCGGAGCGCATTTCCGCGCGCTTGAGGGATTCTTCAAAGAGTTCAGCAAAAGATTCAGACATGAATGTTCCTAGTCTGCCGGAGGGAACGCGGAGCGCATCATTGCGGTCCACCTGTCGCCGGCAGGGGGGTTATGCGATGCAGGCATCGCGGGGTTATGGGTGAAACACGATCCGCTGCCCGGGCAGCGGCGCGACAACAGCCTGCCTGCACAAAGGCAACAGGGCTGCCGATAGGCAGCCCTGTGGTCAGAAAGCGACAGATGCGGATCAGTCCGTACCGGTTGCCTGCGTTCCGAAAGGCTGTTTGCCTTGCCACCACGCCAGCACCTGGTTGACGGACGTAGGAATGTCCATCTCGGAGTTGTCGAGCAGCACGGCATCTTCGGCTGGTTTCAGGGGCGCAGCGGCGCGGGAACGGTCCCGCGCATCGCGCGCTTCCAGGTCAGCACGAAGGTCATCTATTTTAGCGTCAATTCCTTTGGAAATCAATTGCTTATGGCGGCGTTCGGCGCGTTTTTCGGCGCTGGCGGTCAAAAACACCTTGAGCGGGGCCTGCGGGAAGATCACCGTGCCCATGTCGCGGCCGTCGGCGACCAGCCCCGGCAGGCGGCGGAAGCCGTGCTGCAGGCCAACCAGCGCCTCGCGTACCGAGGGCAGGGCGGAGACGGCGGAGGCGTCCATGCCGCCCTGTTCGCTGCGGATATCCTCGGTGATGTCCTCGCCGCCCAGCAGGCACTGGCCATCGCCGAAACAGATGTCGAGTTCGCTGGCCAAGCTGGCAATCGCTGCTTCGTTGGTCGCCGGGTCACCATCCAGCAGGCCGGCACGGCGTGCGGCCAGGCCGACGATGCGGTAGAGCGAACCGGAATCGAGCAGGGCGTAGCCCAGCTGTGCCGCCACCGCGGCTGACAGCGTGCCCTTGCCGCTGGCGCTCGGACCGTCGATGCACAGCACCGGGATGCTGGCGGCGTCCGCCTGGCACAGCGCCAGGTAGTCGGTGAAATACTCGGGGAAAGTCTTGGCGACGCAGGAAGGATCATCGATGCGTACCGGCAGGCCGGCCGGGTTGAAGGCGGCGAGCGAGCCGCACATGGCCATGCGGTGGTCGTCGTAGGTGTGCAGGCTGGCACTGCGCCACTGGCCGGCGGCCGGCGGCGTGACGCGGATATAGTCCTGGCCTTCCTCCACCGTGGCACCGAGCTTGCGCAGCTCGGTTGCCATGGCGGCAATGCGGTCGGTTTCCTTGACGCGCCAGCTGGCGATATTGCGCAGCGTGGTCGTGCCGTCGGCGTACAGCGCCATCACGGCCAGCGTCATGGCGGCATCGGGTATGTGGTTGCAGTCCAGGTCGATTGCCTGCAGCGGCCAGCGGCCACGTTGCACGCGGATGCTGTCGGGGGTGCTGCTGATGCTGGCACCCATGGCGCGCGCCGCCTCGATGAAGCGGATATCGCCCTGGATCGAATCGGCACCCACGCCTTCGATGGTGATGCTGTGGCCTTGCACCGGATCGGCGGCAATCGCGCCGAGGGCGATGAAATAGCTGGCCGACGAGGCATCGGCCTCGACATGCAGCTCGCCAGGTGACTGGTAGGCGGCATCGGCCGGCACGGTAAAGGCCTGCCAGCCGGTTTCACTGTCGCGCTCGACCTGCACGCCGTAGCGGCGCATCAGGTTCAGCGTGATCTCGATATAGGGCTTGGAAATCAGTTCGCCCTGGATGCGGAAGGTGGTGGCATGGCGTGCCAGCGGTGCCGCCATCAGCAGCGCGGTCAGGAACTGGCTGGAGACATCGCCGCGCACACGGATTTCCACCGGCTCCTGTGCCTGGCTCTGGCGCGGGCCGATACGCAGCGGCGGGTAGCCGGGGTTCGCCAGGTAGCGCACATCGCAGTCGAGTTGCAGCAGGCCGTCCACCAGGTCACCGATTGGGCGCTCGTACATGCGCGGGATGCCGGTCATCTCGAAGTGGCCATCCAGCATGGCGAGCGCGGCGGTGAGCGGGCGCATGGCGGTGCCAGCATTGCCGAGGAACAGGGTCAGCGGGGCATCGGCCTGGCGTGCGCTGTCGGGTAGCCGGCCGCCATTGCCGGTGATGCGCGCGGTGGTGCCATCACGCTCTACCTGGCAGCCGAGCTGCTGCAGCGCAGCCAGCATCACGCGGGTGTCGTCGGAATCCAGCAGGCCGTGCAGTACGGTGGTGCCGGCGCACAGGCCGGACAGCAGCAGCACGCGGTTGCTGATGCTCTTGGAGCCGGGCAGGCGAACCGTGCCGTGGGCGGCGGTCAGGGGAGGAAGGTCCAGGAAAGGGGGCTTGCTCATCAGATTCAGGGCAGGGAATTGTTGTCCATGGTGCTCATGCGCCATTGGCTGCGGGCGTTGCTGGCCTCGGTGATCAGGGCCGTCAGACGCTCGGCGTCGTTATCGGCAATCGCCTGGGCAAAGGTTTGCAGCGAGGCGATCAGGGCATCGGTCTGGCGCAGCATTTCCTCGCGGTTGCAGAGGAAGATATCGCGCCAGATGTCCGGATTGCTGGCGGCAATGCGGGTGAAATCACGAAAGCCGGAGCCGGCCAGCGCCAGCGTGTCGGCGGCATCGTCCTGGTGCAGGATGCTGTGCATCAGCGCATAGGCCGTCATGTGCGGCAGGTGGCTGACGGCGGCGAAGGCGGCATCGTGCGCCTGCGGATCCATGGTGATGACGCGGCAGCCCAGCGCTTCCCACAGGCTGGTGGCCTGCTGCAGCGGGCCGATGCGGGTGCTGCGCGCCGGCGTCAGGATCACCTGGCGGCCGCGGTACAGGTCCGGATCGGCATGGGCGATACCGGCCACTTCCTTGCCGGCGATCGGGTGTGCCGGCACGAACTGGCCGGCGTGCGGGCCGAGCGCCTGCTGGGCGGCGGCAATCACGTTCTGCTTGGTCGAGCCGACGTCCATGATGATGGCGTCCGGGCGCAGCGACGGTGCGATGTCTTTCAGCACCTGTTCCGTCACCGCTACCGGCACGGCCAGCACGACGAAATCGGCACGCTGCACGGCATCGCCGATGCTGCTGGTGGCGGCATCGATCACGCCACGGTCGAGGGCAAGGCGCAGGTCATCGGTACGCGGGCTGTAGCCCACGACCTGTTGTACCAGGCGTGCGCGGCGCATTGCCAGGGCGAGCGAGCCGCCCATCATGCCGCATCCGATCAGGGCCATGCGCAGGAACATCGCTTGCCTCCTGCCTCAGCCGTTGATGGCGTAAGAGCCCAGCACCTTGTAGTAGGCACAGATCGGGCGCAGGTCGGCCAGCGCAGCCGCCATGGCGGGATCGCTGATATGGCCTTGCAGGTCGATGTAGAAGAAGTACTCCCACTGCTGGCCGCTGCGGGCCGGACGCGATTCGAAGCGCGACATGGACACGCCGTGGCGCTTGAGCGGTTCCAGCAGCTCGTAGACGGCGCCGGGGCGGTTGACTACCGATACCACCAGGCTGGTGCAGTCGTGGCCGGAGGATTCCGGCATGGCCAGTGTTTCCGGCAGGCAGATCACGGCAAAGCGAGTGCGGTTGTAGGCATCGTCCTGGATCGAGGGCGAGACCACGTGCAGGCCGAACTGGCTGGCGGCGCGCAGGCTGGCAATCGCCGCCCACTTGGGGTTGCTGGCGGCGATGCGGGCGCCCTCGGCATTGCTGTCTGCGGCGTGGCGCTCGGCGTTGGGCAGGTGGGCATTGAGCCAGTTCTGGCACTGCGCCAGCGCCTGCGGGTGCGCGTAGACGGCCTCGATGTCATCCAGGCTGTTGTCCTTGCGCAGCAGGTTGTGGCGTACCAGCAGGCTGGTTTCGCCAATGATGTGCAGCGGCGAAGTCAGGAACAGGTCCAGCGTGCGCGTCACCACGCCTTCGGTGGAGTTTTCTACCGGCACCACGCCAAAGGCAGCACGGCCGCCGGCGGTGGCCTGGAACACCTCGTCCATGCTGGTGCAGGGGATGTGCTCGATGCTGACGCCGAAAAAGGCTTCGGCCGCCTGTTCGCTGAAGGTGCCGGCCGGGCCCAGGTAGGCGACGCGCTGCGGCGCTTCCAGCGCACGACAGGCGGACATGATTTCGCGCCAGATGTTGGCGATGCTGGTTTCCTTGAGCGGGCCCAGGTTGTCCTGCTGCAGGGTGTGGATCACCTGTGCCTCGCGCTCGGGGCGGAATACCTGCGAGCCTTCCAGGCGCTTGATGTCGCCTACTTCGTTGGCCAGTGCAGCGCGTTCGTTGAGCAGCTTCAGCAGGTGTTGGTCTACCGCGTCGATGGCGACGCGCAAGTCGGCAATGGTCCGGGTCATGGCAGGATCAGAAAAACGGTCAGGGGGAATCAGGCCTGCTGGGCCTCGAAATCGCGCAGGTAGTCGACCAGCGCCTGGACGCCCGCCAGCGGCATGGCGTTGTAGATGCTGGCACGCATGCCGCCCACGGACTTGTGGCCCTTGAGTTGCAGCAGGCCGCGTTCGCGTGCGCCCTCCAGGAAGGCGGCGTTGCGGCTTTCATCGGCCAGGAAGAAGGGCACGTTCATGCGGGAACGCGCAGCGGGATCGACCTCGTTGCGGTAGAACGCCGACTGGTCGATGAAGTTGTACAGCAGTTCGGCCTTGGCGATGTTCTGCGCCTCCAGCGCAGCCACGCCGCCTTGTTCCAGCAGCCACTGGAAGATCAGGCCGGCCATGTAGATGCCATAGGTCGGCGGCGTGTTGAACATGGAGTCGTTCTTCGCCACCAGCTCGTAGTTGAAGGCACTCGGGCAGATCGGCAGCGCATGGCCGATCAGGTCCTCGCGGATCACCACCAGCGTCAGGCCGGCCGGACCGATGTTCTTTTGCGCGCCACCATAGGCCAGGCCGACGTGGCTCCAGTCGATGCTGCGCGACAGCACGTGCGAGGAGAAGTCGATCACCAGCGGGGCGTCACAACCCAGCGCTGCCAGGTCCGGCAGCGTGTGGAATTCCACGCCATGGATGGTCTCGTTGCTGCAGATATGCACGTAGCGGCTACCCGGCGAGATCTGCCAGCTGGCCGGATCGGGAATGCGGGTGAACGGATCGGCCTGGGCCGCCAGCTGCACCTGGCAGTACCTGCCGGCTTCCACCTGGCTTTTCTGGCTCCAGCTGCCGGTCACCACGTAGCTGGCGCTTTCGCCGCGGCTCAGGTTCAGCGGCACGATGGCGTTTTCGGCAATCGCTCCACCCTGCATGAACAGGATCTGGAAGTTGTCCGGAATCGCCAGCAGGGTGCGCAGATTGGCCTTGGCCTGTTCCAGGATGATGCCGAAAGGCTCGCTGCGGTGGCTCATCTCCAGCACGCCCATGCCGGCACGACGTCCGTCCGGGTAGGGCCAGTCCAGCAATTCGCTGGCGGCGCGTTGCAGTACGGCCGCCGGCATGGTGGCCGGGCCGGCCGAGAAGTTGTAGGGGCGGTGCAGGACGTCAGGCATGATGGCAGTCAGGGCTTACTTGTTGCTGTTGATGATCTGGTTGGCGCGGCTGTCGAAGGTCTTGATGCGGGCTTCCACATCCTTGCGCGTGGCTTCCACCAGTTTCTGGGCCAGCATGTTCGCCATCTGCGGGTTGGCTGCGTAGTACTTCTTGATCACGGGCGATTCCATGAAGGCCACCAGCTGGCGCAGTTCGTCAGCGGTAAAGCGCTCGGCATAGGCCGGTACCAGCACGTCCAGGCTGATGCGCTCATTGCGGCTCTTGATCAGGCGCACGTTGTCCTGGTTGAACTTCTTCAGTTCGGCATCCAGCTGGTCGGCGGCGGCACGCTGCTTGGAGCGCGGCAGCTGGTCCAGCTTGGGCAGCCAGGTCGATACCACGGTCTGCGAGGCGGTACCGGCCAGTTGCGCGATCAGCGCATCCATGTCGTTCGCCTTCTGCAGGTTCACGATACGTGTGGCCAGTTGCTTGCGTGCAGCGGCATCGGACTGGGCGTGGGCGGGAGCGGCAGCCAGGCCCACGGACAGGGCGATGGCAGCAATAACAGGGGTGGCAAAGCGCATGGTCATCTCGGTACTACCTGAAAAGGGAAAACAGAAATCGGAACGTGCCGCCACCGTTGGCAGCGGCACGATTCAGGCATTGTGCATCATTCGGCTGCTGGAGCCGTATCGTCTGCTGCCGTGTCGTTGTCGGCGGCGTCCTCGCTGGCATCGTTCTCGACGATGCGTTGCAGGCCGATCAGTTCGGCGCCGTCATCCAGCGCAATCAGCGTCACGCCCTGCGTGGCACGGCCCATCTCGCGGATTTCGGCCACGCGCGTACGCACCAGCACGCCGCGATCTGTGATCAGCATGATCTCGTCATCCTCATGCACCAGCGTGGCGGCGACGACCTTGCCGTTGCGCTCGCTCTGCTGGATCGCAATCATGCCCTTGGTGCCACGGCCATGGCGCGTGTACTCGGCAATATTGGTGCGCTTGCCAAAGCCGTTGACGGTGGCGGTCAGCACGCTTTGCGACTCGTCGCCGGCCACCAGCAGGGAAATCACCTGCTGGCCGTCTTCCAGCTGCATGCCGCGCACGCCGCGCGCCTGGCGGCCCATCGGGCGCACATCGTTCTCGTCAAAGCGCACCGCCTTGCCACCATCGCTGAACAGCATCACGTCATGTGCGCCATCGGTCAGGGCGGCGCCGATCAGGTAGTCGCCTTCATCCAGGCCCACGGCGATGATGCCGGCCTTGCGCGGGTTGCTGAATTCGTCCAGCGCGGTCTTCTTGACCGTGCCCTGGGAGGTGGCCATGAACACGTAGTGATCGCTCGGGAAGGTGCGCATGTCGCCGGTCAGCGGCAGCACCACGGTGATCTTCTCGGCATCTTCCAGCGGGAACATGTTGACGATCGGACGGCCGCGCGAGCCACGGCTGCCGGTGGGCACTTCCCAGACCTTGAGCCAGTAGAGGCGGCCGCGGTTGCTGAAGCACAGCAGGTAGTCATGCGTGTTGGCAATGAACAGCTGCTCGATCCAGTCGTCGTCCTTGGTGGTGGTGGCCTGCTTGCCACGGCCACCGCGCTTCTGCGAGCGGTACTCGGACAGTGGCTGGCTCTTGACATAGCCGGTATGCGACAGCGTCACCACCATGTCGGTCGGCGTGATCAGGTCTTCCGTGCCCAGTTCCAGAGCGTTGTGCTCGATCTCGCTGCGGCGTGCGCCCAGCTTGGTCTGCCCAAACTCGCTCTTGAGCGCGTTCAGCTCTTCGCCGATGATGGTGGAGACACGCTCGGGCTTGGCCAGGATATCCAGCAGATCCTCGATCTCGGCCATCACGTCCTTGTACTCGGCCACGATCTTGTCCTGCTCCAGGCCGGTCAGGCGCTGCAGGCGCATTTGCAGGATTTCCTGCGCCTGCACATCGCTCAGGCGGTACAGGCCGTCCTGGCCCAGACCGTACTGGCGGCCCAGGCCTTCGGGGCGGTAGTCGTCGGCGTTGACGACGCTGCCGTCCTCGCGCGCACGCGTCAGCATCTCGCGCACCAGGCTGCTGTCCCAGCTGCGCGCCATCAGCTCGGCCTTGGCCACCGGCGGGGTGGGGGACTCGCGGATGATGCGGATGAACTCGTCGATGTTGGCCAGCGCCACCGCCAGGCCTTCCAGCACGTGGCCGCGATCGCGTGCCTTGCGCAAGTTGAAGATGGTCCTGCGCGTTACCACCTCGCGGCGGTGCTGCAGGAACACGCTGATCAGGTCCTTGATATTGCACAGGCGCGGCTGGCCATCGATCAGCGCCACCATGTTGATGCCGAAGGTGTCCTGCAGCTGGGTGTGCTTGTACAGGTTGTTCAGCACCACCTCGGGCAGTTCGCCGCGCTTGAGCTCGATCACCAGGCGCATGCCCGACTTGTCGGATTCGTCCTGGATATGGCTGATGCCCTCGATGCGCTTCTCGTGCACCAGTTCGGCAATGCGTTCCTGCAGCGTCTTCTTGTTGACCTGGTAGGGCAGCTCGTCCACGATGATCGCCTGGCGCTGGCCCCGGTCGATATCCTCGAAGTGCACCTTGGCGCGCATCACCACGCGGCCACGGCCGGTGCGATAACCTTCGCGCACGCCGGAAATGCCATAAATGATGCCGCCCGTCGGGAAGTCCGGCGCCGGGATGATCTCGATCAGGTCATCGATGCTGGCATCGGGATGCGCCAGCAGGTGCAGGCAGGCGTTCACCACCTCGTTCAGGTTGTGCGGCGGGATGTTGGTGGCCATGCCCACGGCAATGCCGGAGGAACCGTTCACCAGCAGGCTTGGCAGGCGCGTCGGCAGCACCAGCGGCTCCTGCTCGCTGCCATCGTAGTTGGGACCAAAGTCGACCGTCTCCTTGTCGATATCGGCCAGCATCTCGTGCGCGATCTTGGACAGCCGGATCTCGGTATAACGCATGGCGGCGGCGCTGTCGCCGTCCACCGAGCCGAAGTTGCCCTGGCCATCCACCAGCATGTGGCGCATGCTGAAGTCCTGCGCCAGTCGCACGATGGTGTCGTAGACGGCGCTGTCGCCGTGCGGGTGGTACTTACCGATCACGTCACCGACGATACGCGCCGACTTCTTGTAAGGGCGGTTCCAGTCGTTATTGAGCACGTGCATGGCATACAGCACGCGGCGGTGCACCGGCTTGAGGCCGTCACGGGCATCGGGCAGGGCACGGCCCACGATCACGCTCATGGCGTAATCGAGGTAGCTGCGGCGCATCTCTTCTTCTAGACTGATGGGCAGCGTTTCTTTGGCAAATTCTGTCATGCTGGCGGAGACTCTTCCTGTATATGAATAGCCACCATTCTACCGGGTCAGGTCAAGTGTCCGGTCAGGCAGTCGCCCCGCTGGCTGTGTGGCAAGCGCGCAACAAAGCGCCAGATTTCCCACGGGCTGACGTGCAGAGGCCTTGTGGAGCGGTTAAAGTGAATGCGTGCTGTGGCACAATCGGTTCGACGGGTTACGCTCAAGGGCATCCGAAACTCGCATAATCGTGCAGCTCCTGCTGTGGTATTAAATCAAGAGGATAAACATGAAGAAACTGAATAAAGTGGCTGTGTTGTTCGCAACTGTCGCTATGGCAGGCAGTGCTATGGCTGCATCCACCACCCTGAAGGGTGACAACTGGGTTAACAACCACGGTAACCTGGTGTGGATGAACGGCACGAACGAACTGTGCTGGCAAGATAACTACTGGACTCCGGCTACCGCTGCCACCCCGGCTTGCGGCCTGCCCGTTGCCCAGGCAGCTCCGGCTCCTGCTGCTCCGGTTGCCAGCAAGGTGACCTACGCTGCTGACGCCTTCTTCGACTTCGACAAGTCCGTGCTGAAGCCGGCTGGCCGCGCTACCCTGGACGACCTGGTCAGCAAGATCCAGGGCCTGAACCTGGAAGCCGTGATCAGCACTGGTCACACCGACTCCATCGGCTCTGACGCCTACAACCAGGCTCTGTCTGTTCGTCGCGCCAACGCCGTGAAGAACTACCTGGTGTCCAAGGGCATCCCCGCTGAGCGCATCTACGTGGAAGGCAAGGGCGAAAGCCAGCCGGTCGCTACCAACGCTACCCGCGAAGGCCGCGCCCAGAACCGTCGCGTGGAAATCGAAGTGGTTGGCACCCGCTAATCCTTCTGCTCACGCAGACCCAAAAAGCCCCGCCCTGCGGGGCTTTTTGTCGTCTGGAGGGTGGATACGCGGCATCTGATTTTTGAGGCACAATCAGCCTATGGAAAATACCAATACCCAGCAATCCGTGCCGGCGGAGAACGTTGATCCGGCGGAAGTGGCCAAGTTTTCTGACCTGGCGCACCAGTGGTGGGACGAGACTGGCGTACTGCATACGCTGCACGCCATCAACCCTTTGCGTCTGGGCTGGATCCAGGAAGTGGCTGGCCCGCTGCGCGAACGGCAGGTGCTGGATGTAGGCTGCGGTGGCGGTATCCTGTCCGAATCCATGGCGCAGGCCGGTGCCCAGGTGACGGGTATCGACCTGGCGGAAGAATCGCTGCGCGTGGCACAGTTGCACGCGCTGGAAGCTGGCGTCAACAACGTGCGCTACCAGAAGGTCAGCGTGGAGCAGTTTGCAGCCGAACATCCGGGCGAATTTGATGTCGTCACTTGCATGGAAATGCTGGAGCACGTGCCTGATCCGGCCTCGGTGGTGCGTGCCTGTGCGCAGGCGGTCAAGCCGGGCGGCTGGGTGCTGCTGTCCACCATCAACCGCAATCCCAAGTCCTTCCTGTTTGCGATCCTGGGTGCGGAATACCTGCTGAATCTGGTGCCGCGTGGTACCCACGAATACGCCAAGATGATCACCCCGGCCGAGCTGATGCGCGAATGCCGTGAATCTGGCCTGGCGATTGATTCCACGCGTGGCCTGCATTACAACCCGCTGACGCAGCGCTATTGGCTCGATGCCAATGTGGACGTCAATTACATGGTGGCTTGCCGCAAGCCGGACTGAACGGGTTTCATATGGCATTCTCGAATATCCAGGCGGTGCTGTTCGATCTGGACGGCACACTGATTGACAGCGCCCCGGATCTGGGCGCAGCCGTGGACCGCATGCGCGTGGCGCGTGGACTGCCGTCGCTGCCGCTGGAACACTATCGGCCCATGGCCGGTGCCGGCGCGCGCGGCATGCTCGGTCTGGCGTTTGGCATGGCGCCGGAGCATCCGGATTTTCCGGACTACCGCGAGGAATTTTTCCGAAACTATGAATCCAGCCTGACCGAGCTGACACACGCTTTTGATGGCGTACCGGAGCTGTTGCGTGCGCTGGAGTCGGCTGGCCTGCGCTGGGGCATCGTCACCAACAAGACTGAGCGCTTCACGCTGCCACTGACACGTACCATGCCGGTGCTGCAAGGCGCTGCCGTGGTGGTGGCGGGGGATACCACGCCGCACCCCAAGCCGCATCCGGAGCCGTTGCTGGAGGCGGCACGCCGCCTGCAGCTGCCGCCGTCGGCCTGCCTGTACGTGGGGGATGACAAACGCGATATTGATGCGGCACGCGCTGCCGGCATGCCGGATGTGGCCGCGCTCTGGGGCTATCTGGGCGAGCACGATGTGGCGGCCTGGGGTGCCCAGGCCGAAGCGGCGCAGCCGGCCGAGGTGCTGGCGCTGATCGGGCTGCAATAAGACCATGCGCTGGCAGAGTCGGTTGGGACTGATGCTGCTGGTACTGGCAGGGGCTGCCCAGGCGCAGCAACCCTGTTTTTCCGATACCGACTGGCAGGCCTTGCAGCGCAGCACGGCGGCAGATGGTGCAGCGCGTCCGGTGCTGCTCTATGTCTGGTCGCCACGCATGGTGCTGTCGGCGCGGCATGCCGCCGAGGTGCAGCAGGTGGCGACGGATCTGGCGATTGACTGGCTGGTGGTGCACGATGGCCGTGTGCCCGATAGTGAAATACAAGAGGCGCGGCAGACGCTGGACGCAGACGCCCAGCAGGTGTTGGCATACAGTCAGCCCTTGTGTGCGCAGGAGCTGATTGAGGCCGATGCCTACCGGCACTTTCCCAGCGCCTGGCTGGTGCAGCAAGGCCGGGCTGCCACGCGGCCTCTGGTATCGGCCATGCCGCCAGCGTATTGGCGCCTGGGTATTGAAGAGCGCCTGCACAGCGGGGAGAAATAGCGATGAATCTGCTGGATAGGGCGACAAAAGGGGTCGCTGCACTGATACTGCTGGGCTCCAGCGGACTGGCGCTGGCCCAGGCACCGCAAGCCTGTATCGCGCCGACTACCTTTATCGAACTGACTGCCGATGTCGCTGGCAGCAGCCAGGACGCTGCCGGCAAGCCACTGGTGCCACTGGGCAGCTATGAGCGCTTCAGTCCGGATGGCCGCTTTGTGCTGCGCTCGTTTTCTGGTGCAAAGCTGGGGCAGGTGAGCCTGATGGAGTTGCCGGAGTTGGGTGGCACGGTGGTGCGCGCCTACGCCACGCCGTTGCAGAACGAGGCGTTTCCGGTGCAGGGCAGCTGGCGCTGGCTGGTGAATGTGAATGGCGACCATTACCGCCTGCAGGATGTGTTGCAGCAACAGACCAGTGCCCGACCGCAGTTCCGTGGTGGCATGACTGGCTTTTATGCGGCGGCATCCGAACTGCCGGGTGATCAGCCAGGGCAGGTGAAGATCCGTTCGCTGAGCTGGCCGAATGCCGATGGCGAGGAGAGCATGGGTCTGGGCGCGCTGTCCAGTCGTACGCTGACGGTGGATTTGGCGCAGCAGCGCATCGTGGCCGATTCCGGTCGGGTCTACCACTGCCGGGATCGCGCGCGGGAAGATGGTGCCATGTACGCCTTGCCGATGATCTCGGTGGACGGCACCGAGTATGCCGCCATGCCGCAGAACCCGGTGCAGGGGCAGCCGACCATGCGCATCTACGGATTTGGGGACGATGGCAAGGGCTGCGAGCTGCGTGACACCTTTGCCCATGCCAGCGGCAAGACGATTTTCGGTTTTTCGCAGGGGCAGCCGGGTGGCGATCTGGCGTATGAGTATCGCGGTCAGGCCTGGTGGTACAGCCGCACGCTGCAGCAGGCCTTCAATCTGGCCACGCCGCCTGCGCACGCCGGCGAGACACTGACCGCCAGCGCCTTTCCCGGGCTGACGCGTGATGGCCGGGTGATCTATGCCAGTACCTTGCGCCAGTGTGATGCGCAGGGGCAGAACTGTCGCCAGCGTGTCGGTTATACGGTGGCGGATCCGTACCAGAGCGCTGCGGTGCGGGCCTGGCGGCAGCGCCATCCGGCACAGGCGAAGCTGTTGCCAGCCTGCATCACGCAAGAGCAGGTGCGCCAGCTGCGTGCCGGCTTTGCCGCCGAACACGGCCTGCGACCCTGAACGTAGCCAGATGCAAGAGCTGCAAGCGCTTGTAATGGGTGGCGTGACAGCGGCAGGGCAGGCGGCTATAATAAGGATCCCTCTGGGGCTGCACTGGTTTCGACATGGGTTCGGACGCGTTGCGGGGCATGTCGAGCTTGGGTCACGCTCGTAAATCTCGATTCAAAAAAGTAACTGCAAACGACGAACGTTTCGCACTCGCTGCTTAATCCAGCGAGCCTTGCAACAGTCGGTCAATGGGCTGGGCAAGGGATGGTTGGCGCAAGCTGACCAGTCCAGGCTGCAAGGTTAATTCACATTGACTGGCTGCGCGTCGTGTTCCTTGGCGCGTAGCAAGACTTAAGGGGACTGGCCTGTTGTGCAGCGTGCCACTGCGCGGCATGACGGGCGAGATCAAATCAGCTGGCTACGCATGTAGAACCGGACGAAAAAGGCTTGTGGACGCGGGTTCAATTCCCGCCAGCTCCACCAATACCTAAAATCCCAACCCTTATCGGTTGGGATTTTTTTTGCCCGTTCCCCCAGCGTTGGCGCGGCTCCCGGGCTTGGTCTCGCGAGCGCCACCCCTGCGAAGGCGGCGTTTTCGCCCCCGCTGACGCCTCTCTGTTCTCCGTTTTCTCCGGTGGTCACGCGAGCGTTCTCGAGGCCATTTCCTTTGCTGGCGCGGGTTTAGAGGCGGTCGGTTGTGGTTGGCAACTCCTGTAGCGGTGGCGACCGAGTGCCGAGCAGCCACAAAAAAACCGCCCGCAGGCGGTTGCTGGCGTTGGGCGCGACGCGCTCACGCGGGCGGCGCGAGCACCCGCATCTGGTCGCTCCAGCTGTTGGGCCAGGGGCGGCGCATCACTTTTTCCAGCACGGCGTCGGGCGAACCCACCAGCCGTTCCACGACCTCCGGTGCCAGGAGTGTCAGCCGCATGACCCGGCGCACCTGCGTCACGTCCATGCCTTCGGCCTCGGCGATTTCGGCCACCGACGCCGCCCGCTGCTCATCCAGCAGGCGTTGCCAGTGGTGCGCCAGTCCAAGCGCCCGCATCAACGCGGTATCCTGAGCCGCCGATCGTGCTTCTCGCTCCCGAGTGGCCTCGGACAGGAATTCCTGCGGCGCATCCAAGGGCGTGATGACCTGCTTCTTCAGCCCCCGTTTCACCAGCGTCCAGTGCACAAAGGTTTCCAGTTGCACACCGCCAGCCGGGCTCGGCAGTTGATAGGTGACCGGATCACCCTTGAACCGGCCCCGGTGCTTCTTGCTCATTTCTCCTCCTCAAAGCGCTTCACGATCTGCCGCTGCACCTCCCAATCCACCGGCAGCGGGTTGCGCTGGAACCAGATCAGGTTCATCCGGCGCGGCTGCCGCCCGGCCATCAGCAGGCCGAGGATGTCGGGCGCGAGCAGGGTCAGTCGCATCAGCTCGTTGGGTACCGAGGGGTGCAGTCCTTCGGCCCGGGCAATGTCTGATCCACTCTTCATCACGCCGGTGTCCACGAGGTGCTGCCAGTAGAAACCGCGTGCCACCCCCTCCAGCAGCGTCACATCGTGAACGTGGCGGTCATCGGCCGCCACCCGCCGCGCGCCCCGGCGACGGAATGTCAGGGGCACGAAGGTTTCCAGTGTGTCGTTCATCAGGCTTCGACCTCCACCAGTTCCGCGCCGATCCCTCTTGTGGCGAACTCACCGATCAGGGCGTCCCAGCCCAGTTCCCGCCACTTCACCTTGATGCCCTGCACCTCACCAACGTGGACAAGGTCGATGCGCTCGATCATCAGGTTGGCGATACGGTGGCGCTCGACCGGGAACAACTGATCCCAGACGTCGTTGAGCCGTCCCATCGCCATTACCGTGGTGGCCTCGTCGACCTGTCCACCGTTGCGTTTGATCTGGCGCACCACCGATGCGATGGATTCCGGGCTGGTCAGCACCGTGCGGATCTGGGCCACCACCGCCGCCTCAATCTCCGGTGCGGGCAGACGTTCATAGCTCTTGCCCGGTGCGCCGAACCGGCTTTCCGACTTGGACACGTAATAGTGGTACTTGCGTCCGTTCTTGCGAGAGTACGTTGGGTACATCCGTTCGCCCGAGGGCGCGTAAAGTAGGCCGCGCAGCAGGGCGTCGGTGCGTGACCGAATCTTGGTTGCCACCCCACGGGCATGCCCATCCTGGGCCAGCACCGCGTGAACTTTGTCCCAGAGATCTCGGTCAATGATCGGCGCGTGAACGCCGGGGTACCAACTGCCTTTGAGCGACAACTCTCCGAGGTAAATGCGGTTGCGCAGCAATTTGTGCAGGTACTTTTTGTCGATGCGCGTGCCCATGCGCGTGTTGCCATCCTGTGTCGTCCAGGCCTTGGTCGTGATTCCTTCTTCAGTAAGACGGGCTGCAATCTGCGTCGGAGAGCCGATGGTCAGCATCTCCTCGAAGATACGGCGCACCACCGCCGCCTCGGTTTCGTTGATGACCAGCAGGCGGTTGTCGACGTCGTAGCCCAGGGGCGGGACGCCACCCATCCACATCCCTTTGCGCTTGGCGGCGGCGATCTTGTCGCGGATGCGCTCGCCGGTAACCTCCCGCTCAAACTGGGCAAAGGACAGCAGGACGTTGAGCATCAGCCGACCCATCGAGGTGGTAGTGTTGAACTGCTGGGTGACCGAGACGAAGGACACCTCGTTGCGCTCGAACACTTCGACCATTTTGGAGAAGTCGGCCAAGCTGCGCGTCAGGCGGTCGATCTTGTAGACCACGACGATGTCGATCTGGCCGCGCTCGATGTCCGCCATCAGGCGTTTCAGCCCGGGCCGATCCGTGTTGCCGCCGGAGAAGCCAGGGTCGTCGTAGTCGTCGGCCACCGGAATCCAACCCTCGGATCGCTGGCTGGCGACGTAGGCGTGGCCCGCCTCCTTCTGGGCGTCGATGGAGTTGAACTCCTGGTCAAGCCGTTCATCCGAGGACACCCGGCAGTAGACGGCGCAACGCTTGCGGGCCTTGGTGCTGGCGATCTCGTTCATTGCGCACCTCCCTCGTCCAGGCCAAAGAAGAACGGTCCCGACCAATGTGCGCCCGTGATGTGCCGGGCTACCGCCGTCAGGCTCTTGAAGGTGCTGCCTTGGTACTCGAACAGTCCCTCGGCGGTGACGGTCACCCGGTGTTCGTGCTCACCCCATTCACGCAGCAGAACGGTGCCGGGTGCGAATGCGAACTTGCGCGGCTTGGCCCGCAGCTTGATCTTGGAGTGCTTCGCGCCGATGGCTTCCAGGCGCTGCTTGGTCTCAGGCGCGAGGCCACCAAAAGCTTCCTCCTGCAATTTGTAGGCGATCCGGGACTCGACGTGAGCGCGGTTGGGGTATTCCGGGCGGCGCGGGAAATACCGATCCCACACCGTCCAGAGCTCGGACATCGGCAGGCAGGCCAGCTCCGCGATCTGCGCGGCGACGGATGCTTGTTTGTCGTTCATCACAATTTCTCCTCTTGATACGGAGTTGTATGAACGCGCTGGTCGGGCAGAAAGCCAAGGCCAACTTCTCTGTGCTCTGGCTTATCTGCGACAAAGGTGCGCACGATGGCGCGGGCCAGGATAGCGGCGATTTCGCCAGCACGGGCGCTGGCAGTCATCTCCGAGGGAGATGCGAGTTCGAGGTTCTTCATGACGGCTCCGAGGAATTGCAACCGTCAGGGATGATGAGTGCGAATGTCCGAAGCGGATGGCAACGCAGGGTAAACTGAACTAATTGATTGGTTTGAATACTTGGTGCAGTTTTTGTTTTAGACTTACTGGGGGTCGAGTGAGCAAGAAGTCGCAGAAAAACAGCAAGAACATCGCTGAGTTGATGAACTCGGCGACCGTTCAGGCCCTTGTTCTCCTTGCGCAGGTGGACAAGTTCACGTTCCTTGGCATGCTCGACGTGTCCAAGCCGGAAGACGTTGCTCGAGCCGAACTGCTCGAAAGCATCCTTTCGGTCAATCGCGAAGTCATCACGATTGCTGACCAAGAGGCCGTTCGGTTGCTCCAGTTGGTGCAGTTCCGTACAGAGGAGATGCTTGAGCACGCGTTCAGGGAGCTTGAATTAGAGCCGCATCCGGATATCGGCACCTTCGACAGAACGGCCGACGCAATGACCCGCCTGATTTGGTTGCGCGTGAATGCTTCTCCGATCTTCGATCAAATCGAGACGATTTACCTGACGCACCACTATCACGGGCACAAGAAGTTCCTCGGGTTCACCGTGCGGGACGGCGATGGACGAGATTTCGTATGGTCGCAAGACGTCGCTGAAAAATTGCACGTCGGCGTCGGCGAGATTCTGGGTCTGGACGATGATTCCAAACAGAGCTGCGAAGTCATCCACTTCGAGATGGACGAGGGCGATGAGGCCACGAAACGGAGGCTGCACTATCTAGTCGTCTATCACCCGGGAAAGATGAAGTTGCTGCGCCAGATGAAGGATCGGCGGCGCGACCTATTGGTGTTCACCCCCGCATTGGAAGCGACGCTGGTGTATGACCCTGTAGCGAACAAGGTGCATGTGCTCTCAGGTAAACGCACCACGGCCAAACGCCTCGCGGAACGCTTCGTTGCAATCGGCTTCGACAAGCCGCTCTCCAAGCAGCCTGTGGACACGGTCAGTTATGAACTGGCAATGTTTAAACAGGCAGTGAACCTCACGCGCGCGCGAGCCAGTGGTGCGGTGATCTTGGATGGCTGGATTTCCTCGATGACTGTGACCCTCGGCCATACGCGCCACAGCGTTACAGTTTCGTTGGCTAACAGCGACGACGTGTGGGGAGTATCCGATCAGCAATTCGGCGAGCACAACCCGATTACAAGCTGTCGTTCGGTGCTTGAGGTCAGGCTGTCATTCATAGTCCGTTTTGACGGAGAGGAGGATACACGCGCTCTCGATATGACTGTGGATCAGCGTGGATCTTGCAACCTGCACTCGCTGCCTGACCCTCGAATGCGTCGGTGCGGCGAAGACATTCTGGCCTCACTGGGTGTCATGAAGCGGGTCCAGCCGGCCAAGGTTGGTGCTGACTTGGCGCTGTTCCGTGCGGAGATGAAGCTGCTCGATCTTGCTGCTGATGAGGTTGATGGCTATCTGCTGGCAGCTCTCGATCTTCCCGCTGCCGACCTCGTCAGCAAAGGGTTACTCACGAAGAAGGCGCTTGGAAACCAGATCACGGTGCCGGTCGAGGACGAAGATGGCCAGACCGGCTTCCAACGCCTGAATGTGGAATTCAACAGTACGAGTACCTGGGCTGTGGACGAGATCACGGGTGAGCGTTATGACCTTTCCGAAGGTGACTTGTGCCGATACGCGGTCGACAAGTCCTACCTGCGTGAACGGCTGGATCAGTTACTCAACGAGCAACTGATAGACATTCCGCTAACGCTCGATGAGCAGGAGCCCTTCGTACTTGGCAACTACCGTGTGGGTGATCAGCGTCTGCCGGTCGTTCTCGTGTCGCGCCTGTGGGACCAGAAGCACGCTGACAAGATGGACACCGCATTGCGGCAGTTGAATCTGGGCTTGACTATTGTGCTGACCACCACATCAGCCGTGCCGCGTCGGTTCCTTGGCACTGGCATTGTCGTGGCGCTCGACTCGTTGGCTCAGGAAGTGAATGGTCACGTTTGCGTTGACATGGCCAGGGTCGAGGGTGATGTACATCGCTGGCAATCCGCTGCAACTGCGACAGATACGCCAACCCTGATCAAAGAAGATGCGCGAAGTGCCTTGCTCGTTGGTCCGTGGCCGGAACCGTGGTCGCTGACGACGAAGGAATGGGTCGATGTCGTCGAATTTCTGGTGAACGCTTGGACAAGCAATAAGCGCAAGTGCACCAAGCTCCAACTCGAAGATGCTGCCGGGAAAACCATCCGTTCGATGAACGAATTTTTCAGGGGCGCACCGGAATGGGCTTCCTACATTCGAGGCGCCGATGGCAACAGTAAACCGCGATTGTGGGAACTCAACATTGGCGTTCCGGACTCTCAGCTCGCCCCTGAAACGACTGAGTCAGAGGAAGAAAACTCTTAAAAATCAAATGGTTGTAATTTTTGCGTAATTTCTGCGAGAACACTGCGAAATATCGCAAGTCCTGAAATTGGACGATAGGAGTACCCCTCAACAAAAGGAGTACTCCTTATGCAAAATCAAGCCCCTCCCTATCCGATTGGTCGGCATTCTGGCCGACCCCTTGCACACGATGCTCCGCGCATCGCCCTCAACGAGCACGAACTCGCTGCGCGCTGGGGCATTTCTGTCAAGACGGTCAGGCGCTGGCGCCAGGAATCCCTGGGCCCAGTCTTCTGCAAGCTCGGCGCCCGCGTCACCTACCTGATCACCGATATCGAAGCCTTCGAGCGTCGCGTCTCGCGCCACTCGACCTCGGCTCGTGCGTACCAGTGAGGAGGGTGACTATGAGCATTATCACCATCTTCCCCGCCGACATCGCCGAGATGACCGTGAGCCAGCTGGCAGCACTGCCCACAGTGCAGAAGGCCGAAGTTTCCCGCAACCTGGACGAAGCGCTCGACTGGCTTAAGAAGGCTCGTACCAAGTTCGATGCGGCGCTGGATCAGTGCTATGGCGAGCAAGCACGCGCTGCTTTGCGCCAATCCGGCCGCGACTTCGGCACTGCGCACATCAGCGATGGCCCGCTGCATCTGAAGTTCGAGTTGCCCAAGAAGGTCAGCTGGGATCAGAAGCAGCTGTCCGAAATCGCCGAGCGCATCGTCGCCTCGGGCGAGAAGGTCGAGGGCTACCTCGACATCAAGTTGTCGGTGTCTGAATCCCGCTTCACCAACTGGCCCTCTGCCTTGCAGCAGCAATTCAGCGCAGCCCGCACCGTGGCTGCAGGCAAACCCTCTTTCACCCTGTCTCTCGATTCGGAGTAAATGATCATGAGCGCAATCATTCCCTTCCAGTTTGAAGCGCACGCCGTGCGCGTCCAAGTCGGCAACGACGGTCAACCTTGGTTTAACGCCAGTGACGTCTGTTCTGTCTTGGAGTTCGGCAATGCGCGCCAGGCGATTGAGTCGCACGTCGATTCGGATGACGTCCAGAAATTGGACACCATCGACAACCTCGGTCGTACACAGCGCGCCAACCACGTCAACGAATCCGGCCTGTATGCCCTGATCCTCGGCAGCACGAAGGACGCAGCAAAGCGCTTCAAGCGCTGGGTGACCAGTGAAGTGCTGCCGGCGATCCGTAAGACTGGTGCGTATGCCGCACCCAGCGCGTTGCCAAACTTGCCTGCGCCGACCCAAGACCGGGTGTCCGCCATCCTGCTGATTGGCGAAGCCGTGGCCAAGGTGCCGGGCGTGAAGCCGGGCATTGCGGCGGCAGCGACCCTGACCTGCATTGAGGTGAACACAGGCATTACGACTGAAGTAATGCGCCGCGCGCTGCCGTCGGCAAACGAGCCGATCTGCTCGCTCAATGCCACCGGGCTCGGTCAGTTGCTGGGTCTCAACGCCAAGAACACCAACTTGCTGTTGGCCGAATCCGGACTCCAGATCCGGAACGACCGCGGCGATTGGGAGCTGACAGAGGCTGGTGAGTCCTGGGCAGAGGCCATGCCGTATTCAAAAAGGGGGCACAGCGGCTACCAGATTCTCTGGAGTCCCGCCGTCGTTGATCTGCTCAAGGAGGCTGCGTAATGACGCTCCCCATCATCTCTGCGCAGCAACGCATGTCCGAACGCAAGGGGGTGAAGCTGCTGATGCTGGGTAAGTCTGGCATCGGCAAGACTTCCCGCCTCAAAGACCTCGATCCCGCCACCACGCTGTTCCTCGACATCGAGGCCGGTGACTTGGCGGTGGCCGACTGGCCGGGCGACACCATCCGTCCGGCTTCGTGGCCGGAGAGCCGCGACTTCTTCGTGTTCCTCGCGGGCCCGGACAAGTCGCTGCCTCCTGAGAGCACCTTCTCGCAGGCGCACTACGACCACGTCATCGAGAAGTTTGGCGAACCGGCGCAACTCGACCGCTACCAGACCTTCTTTCTCGATTCGATCACCCAGCTGTCCCGCCAGTGCTTCGCGTGGTGCAAGACGCAGCCGGGTGCCGTCAGCGACCGCTCCGGCAAGCCCGACCTGCGCGCGGCCTATGGCCTGCTCGGACAGGAGATGGTCAGCGCTCTGACCCATCTGCAGCACGCCCGGGGCAAGAACGTGGTGTTCGTCTGCATCCTGGATGAACGCCTCGACGACTTCAACCGCAAGGTGTTCATGCCGCAGATCGAAGGCAGCAAGACCAGTCTGGAGCTGCCGGGCATCGTTGATGAGGTTGTGACGCTGGCTGAGATCAAGGCCGAGGACGGCTCTGCGTATCGTGCGTTCGTCACCCACACCGTCAACCCCTATGGCTTTCCAGCCAAAGACCGCAGCGGTCGCCTTGACCTGCTGGAGCCACCGGACCTCGGTGCGCTGATCGCCAAGTGCGCTGGTACATCCACAACGCCCGCCAGCACCGCCCCCACACCCATTGAATCTCAGGAGTAATCGTCATGTCGTCCAACTATTTTGATTTCCAAGATGCCGACCCCCAACAGTCCGGTTTTGATCTGATCCCGAAAGGGACTTTGGTACCGGTTCGCATGACCATCAAGCCCGGTGGCTATGATGACGCCTCGCAGGGCTGGACTGGCGGCTACGCCACTGAGTCCTTCGAGACCGGCTCGATCTACCTCGCCGCCGAATTCGTGGTCACCGCAGGCGACCACGCCAAGCGCAAGATGTGGAGCAACATCGGTCTGCACTCCCGTAAGGGTCCAACCTGGGGCCAGATGGGGCGCAGCTTCATTCGCGCTGCGCTCAACAGCGCACGCAACGTGCACCCGAAGGACAACAGTCCCCAGGCAGCAGCCGCGCGTCGCATTCAGGGCTTCCACGAACTTGATGGCCTGGAGTTTCTGGCCCGTGTCGACATTGAAAAGGATGGTAAGGGCCAGGACCGCAACGTGGTCAAGCTCGCCATCGAACCTGATCACCCCGACTACGCCAAGTTGATGGGTGTGCCGACCAATGCTTCTGGCGCGCAAACGCTGGCTGCACCGGTTACCCAAGCACCTGCTGCGCAACGTGCACCGGTGACGGGCAAACCGTCGTGGGCACAGTAAGGAGATGGTCATGAGCACATCTACTCTCATTGCCAGCCACTTCGGCGTCGTGCATTTCGGAAACCTCGACTGCGAGGCAGTCGTGCTCACCACCGGCGAGCGCGGATATGTTCGCAAGCAAGTGGCCAAGCTGCTCGGCGTCCACGAGAACAACACGGGTCACCGTTTTCGCCAAATTCTGGCTGAATTTTCTCCTAAGTCATTGTCGGAATTGGATAAATTTGAATCACCGATTTTGC
Organism: Brachymonas sp. J145; assembly: GCF_036312245.1. NCBI lineage: Bacteria > Pseudomonadati > Pseudomonadota > Betaproteobacteria > Burkholderiales > Comamonadaceae > Allobrachymonas > Brachymonas sp. J145. Next base: position 105,085 of record NZ_JAZDCI010000005.1, read on the forward strand.
TTCCCAATGGTCGGCGTGCGCAGTTTTTCCCTGCTGGTGTGATCACTCACATTGCTTCGGGCGTGATTGATGCCGCGATCCACAACAAGCTGCATCGTGCGCGCCTGAAGCTCGTGCCCCACTGCATGACGATCATGCGCGCGCTCGCCACCACCGGCGAGGTTGCGTTGATCGACGAGGCTACTGGCTACCAGTACCATCGCGCGCCCGATGCGCTGCAAGAACTGATCTCCAAGCTGCTGCGTCAGTCCTGCGCGTCGTGGGAGCGTCGCTTCCACCCGGATTACTACCGCGCGATCTATCGATTGTTCGGCTGGAAGTACCAAGGCCACGATCAAAACCCGCCGCATGTCGTCGGACAAATCACGCTGCGCTGGGTCTACGGCCCGGTGCTGCCGGTGGATTTGATGGACGAAATCCGCAACCGCAAGGGCATCTCCGATAAGCACCACCAATGGTTGTCGGAGCAGGGCCTTGCGCACCTGGAGTCGCAGATTCATGCAGTCACGGCGATTGCGCGCAGCTCGACGAATTACCCCGACTTCAAGCGCCGCTGCGAAGCGGCCTTCGATGGGGCTGCCTTGCAGTTGGGCCTGCTGCTCGATGAGATTGAGGAGGGCCTGTGAAATGCTGGGTCTGTCACCGACAAGCACGCGGCTTTGGTCATGCCGAATGCCGTATCAGCACAGGGCGCAGTCAACGCTATCCCATCGACTGGGTGTTCTGCTCGCGGCGCTGCCAGGACGCGTTCCACAGGCTGTATGGCAACTGGCGCAGCGCGCTGGATGCCGTGCCAACCAGGGAGGGGGGGGCCATGCAGAACCTCACTGACATCGAGGCCTCGGCCATGCGCACGTGCCTGAAGGCCTTCGGCAGCGCGGCTGATGCCATCGGCTTTGCCAAACCGCTTGGCGAGTACTCGGAGGCTGAGGCACTGCAGGTGATTGATGCCATCGTCACGCAGTTCACGGACGCCATGACTGAGCACCACGAGGCCAGCAAGTATCCCCCGGTACGTGGCATGCCGGCCGTTGCCGATCCGATGGCCACACCGTTTGCCGATATGGATGACGACATTCCCTGGGACACGCCGAAGGAGGAGGGCCAGTCATGATGGACTTCAATGCTTCATCGAGCATCGCAGGGCAGGTGTCCGAGCTGATCGACGCCGGGATGCAACGCGCCCGCGCCCGCCAGGGCGAGCGCCAATACCTCGGCGCCTCGCGTCTGGGTGTCGCCTGCGAGCGTGCGCTGCAGTTCGAGTACGCCAAGGCTCCTATCGACCACGGGCGTGACATCCCGGGTCGGATGCTGCGCATCTTCGAGCGCGGTCACGTCATGGAGGACTGCATGGTCGGGTGGCTGCGGGACGCGGGGTTCGATCTGCGCACCCGCAAGGCGGACGGTGAGCAGTTTGGCTTCTCGGTGGCCGACGGTCGCCTGCAGGGCCACGTCGACGGTGTCATCGTAGCTGGCCCAGAAGGTTTTGCCTATCCGGCGCTGTGGGAGTGCAAGTGCCTGGGCAACAAGTCCTGGAGCGATCTGCAGAAGAAGGGCCTGGCCACCTCCAAGCCCATCTATGCCGCGCAGGTGGCGATCTACCAGGCCTATCTGCAACTGCACGAGCACCCGGCACTCTTCACGGCACTCAACGCTGACTCGATGGAGATCTACTCCGAACTCGTGCCTTTTGATGCAGCGTTGGCGCAGCGCATGTCGGATCGGGCGGTGAAGGTCATCACGGCGACCGAGGCAGGCGAGTTGCTGCCACGCGCATTCCATGATCCGACGCACTTCGAATGCCGGATGTGCGCCTGGCAGGACCGTTGCTGGAGGACACAAGCATGACGGACAACAACACTCTGGTCACTGGCGTCGAACCCATGATCGATGCCAAGCAGGCAGCTGCTGCACTGCGCCTGCCGTACTACTGGTTTGCCGACGCGCAGATGCGCAGCAAGTACCGGATTCCGCACTACCTGCTGGGCGGCTTGGTGCGCTATCGCTTGGGAGAACTCTCTGCTTGGGCAGCGAACAGCGGAGCCGTGCAGGAACGCGTCGCGGAAGATGAATCCGACAACGGTGTCGAGGAGGGCGCATGATCGATTTCAACGATGCTATGCCCCCTGCAGAGAACAACCGCGACTCAGAGCGGGACGAACTGCGCACCGAGCTGCTGGCACGGTTGGAGTCGGTGCTGACAGCGATGTTTCCGGCAGGCAAGACGCGTCGCGGCAGGTTCCTGGTCGGCGACGTGCTGGGCAGCCCCGGCGACAGCCTCGAGGTGGTGCTCGATGGCGAGAAGGCTGGTCTGTGGACCGATCGCGCCACAGGCGAGGGCGGGGACATCTTCGCCTTGATCGCGGCCTCGCTTGGTGCCAACGTCCACAGCGACTTTCCGCGGGTGCTTGACGAGGCAGCCGATCTGCTCGGGCGTTCGCGCTCCGTGCCGGTGCGCCGCGCCAAGAAGGAAGCTCCGGTCGATGATCTGGGGCCTGCCACCTCCAAGTGGGACTACCTCGACGCTGCGGGCAAGCTGCTCGCGGTGGTGTACCGCTACGACCCACCCGGACGCAAGAAGGAGTTCCGTCCTTGGGATGCTAAGCGGCGCAAGATGACGCCGCCTGATCCGCGTCCACTCTACAACCAGCCGGGTATGGTGAACGCTGCGCAGGTGGTGCTGGTCGAAGGAGAGAAGTGCGCGCAAGCCTTGATTGATGCGGGCATTGTGGCCACCACCGCCATGCACGGCGCGAAGGCTCCGGTCGACAAGACGGACTGGTCGCCGATGGCTGGCAAGGCGGTACTCATCTGGCCCGACCGCGACAAGCCGGGCTGGGAGTACGCCACGCAGGCAGCGCAGGCGGTTCTGGCGGCGGGAGCGAAGTCCTGCCACATCCTGTACCCGCCCGAGGAAGCAGCGGAGGGCTGGGATGCAGCCGATGCCATCGCTGAGGGCTTCGATGTCGCAACCTTCCTCACCCACGGACCGCGTCTGCAGATGCATGACCTCGGTGAAGATGATGAGCCGGTGGTCAGCAGTGACGAATCGGTCTGGGGCACGGAGGATGCGCTGGCGCTGTCCTTCACGCGCCGCTACCACCGCGACTGGCGCTACGTGGCCGGTTGGGGTAAGTGGCTCGTATGGGATGGTCAGCGTTGGCGCACCGAGGATACGCTGGCAGCCACGGACCTGATCCGCAGTGTCTGTCGTCAGACGGCGGTGCGCGCGGAGAGCCCCAAGATCGCGGCCAAGCTGGCCAGTGCCGGAACCGTGAGTGGTGTCGAGCGTTTGGCGCGTGCTGACCGCAGGCACGCGGCCACCACCGATGAGTGGGACGCCGATCCTTGGCTGCTCAACACGACCGGCGGTGTGGTCGATCTCAAGACTGGCCGGATGCGCCCGCATGAGCGATCCGACCGGATGACAAAGATCACGACGGCCACGCCCGGTGGGGAGTGTCCGCTGTGGATGGCATTCCTGCCCGATGTCACTGGTGGCGATGCAGACCTGCAGGCCTATCTGCAGCGCATGGTTGGCTACTGCCTTACGGGTGTGACCAGTGCGCATGCGCTGTTCTTCCTGTACGGGACCGGAGCCAACGGCAAGAGCGTGTTTGCAAACGTGATTAGCACCATTCTCGGCGACTACGCCTGCACCGCCTCGATGGACACCTTTGTCGAGACCAGGGGTGACCGCCATCCGACCGATCTGGCTGGACTGCGCGGGGCGCGTTTCGTGACGGCCATTGAAACCGAGCAGGGACGACGGCTGAATGAGTCCAAGATCAAGGCCATCACGGGTGGCGACAAGATCTCTGCGCGCTTCATGCGCCAGGACTTCTTCGAGTACACGCCACAGTTCAAGCCGGTGATCGTGGGCAACCACAAGCCTGCCATCCGGAACGTTGACGAAGCCATGAAGCGGCGCATGCACATGATTCCCTTCACGGTGACGATTCCACCCGAGCGACGCGACGGGCGTCTCACCGAGAAGCTGCTGGCTGAGCGTGACGGGATTCTGGCGTGGGCAGTTGCAGGGTGCCTTGCGTGGCAGCGCGAGGGCTTGAAGCCACCAGCGAGCGTGGTGTCTGCGACCGAAGAGTATTTTGAGTCGGAGGATGCACTGGGGCGGTGGATTCAGGAGCGTTGTGTGCGCGATCCCAACGCCAAGGCACTCACTGCTGAGTTGTTCAGTGACTGGAAGCATTGGGCTGAAAGCGCCGGCGAATTCGTCGGGGCGCAACGCCGTTTCTCCGATCTACTCATCACGCGCGGAGTCGAGAAATGGCGCAACGGCGCGGGTGTGCGCGGGTTTCAGGGCATAGGACTCAAGCACCCGCCGACCGTTACCTACTCCCCCTACACGGATGACTAACCCCCGAAATATGTGCTGTCTGACGCAGCTGACACGGCTCTACATTACCTTCTATACGCGTGCGCGTGCGCGCGCCTCACGGAAAGTAATGGGGAACTGTGTCCGCTGTGTCAGAACCAGCCCAAACAAGGACTGACACCACCATGACCACGACCATTCTTGCCCTCGATCTGGGCACAACCACCGGCTGGGCGCTGCGCGGCAGCGACGGCCACATCACCAGCGGCTCCGAGAGCTTCCGTCCGCAGCGTTTTGAAGGCGGCGGGATGCGCTTTCTGCGGTTCAAGCGTTGGCTCACCGAGCTCAAGGCAGTGGCCGGTGAGATCGATGAGTTGCACTTTGAGGAGGTGCGACGCCACGTATCCACCGATGCCGCCCACGCCTACGGAGGGTTCTTGGCCACGCTCACCGCGTGGTGCGAGCACCACCAGATTCCGTACCAGGGGGTGCCGGTGGGCACGATCAAGAAGCACGTCACCGGCAAGGGCAACGCCAGCAAGGACGAGATGGTGGCGGCTGCCCGTGCGCGTGGCTATGCCCCGGTCGATGACAACGAGGCCGATGCCCTGGCGTTGTTGCACTGGGCGATGGATCAGCAGGAGGTGTGAGATGCACACGCTATGGACGGTGGAGAGCGTTGCCGCACGTTTTGAAGAAGCTGCCACGACAGCGCGGCGCTTGCCGCCTGTGCGTGTGCAGGGCTACTTCAACACCTGGCCCGCCATTCGCCGCGAAGGCTGGGAGCGACTGGCACGCGACGAGGACGTGGTGTACCGGTTCCCTCCGACTCCCCAGGAGGTGGAGCGCATGCTGGAAGTGACGCGCTGGGTGTTGTGGCTGGAGGTGGAGCAGCGCCATCTGGTGTGGATGCGGGCGCAGCGGGTTGGCTGGCGGGATATCACGTTGCGCTTTGCCTGTGATCGCACGACCGCGTGGCGGCGCTGGCAGAAGGCGCTCGAAGTCGTCGCTGTAATCCTCAACGGTGAAGGCTAGTGTCAGCTTTCCAAAATCGTAGGTCAGACAGGGTAATGCTTGCCATGGTTGTCCTGAAGTTGCTTTGCTTGTCCTTTTTGAGCCTCGGAAGGGCTGCAACAAAACACCCCGTTCAGGAGTAGTATTTGAGCTATCTTCTGGACAGAGGTGGGAGCAAAGCTCTCTCGCTCCAGAATATCCTCTTTGATTAACCCGCCCGGCGGCAACGCTCGGCGGGTTTTGCTTTTGGAGCATTCCCCTTGAACACGCTCACCGTCGAGTACCGCAAGGTCGAGGCGCTGATTCCCTACGCCCGCAATCCGCGTACGCACTCTGACGCCCAAGTGTCCAAGATCGCGGGCAGCATTGTCGAGTTTGGCTGGACCAACCCGATCCTGGTTGATGGCGACAACGGCATCATCGCCGGTCATGGACGCCTGGCTGCAGCGCGCAAGCTGGGACTCGATGTAGTGCCGGTGATCGAACTGGCGCATCTGACCGCCGCCCAGAAGCGGGCGCTGGTGATCGCCGACAACCGGTTGGCGCTGGATGCTGGCTGGGACGAAGAACTGCTGACCCTGGAACTGGCAGAGTTGTCCGAGGCCGGGTACGACCTCGCATTGACCGGTTTCGAGGATACCGAGATCGAGAATTTGATCTTTGGTGACGAGTCGGGCAAGGATGCTGATGCAGAGATGGACGACGAGGAGCAAGACGCGGCTGACGATGTGCCGGATGCTCCTGTGGCTCCGGTGTCCCGAGTTGGCGATGTGTGGGCCATCGGCGCGCACCGACTGATCTGTGGCGACGCTACCGACCGTGCCGTGGTTGCTACGCTGATGCAAGGCGACACGGCACGACTGTGCTTCACGTCGCCACCCTACGGCAACCAGCGCGACTACACCTCGGGCGGTATCGCCGATTGGGACGGTCTGATGCGCGGCGTGTTCGCTCACTTGCCGATGACCGATGATGGCCAGGTGCTGGTTAACCTCGGCCTGATCCATCGCGAGTGCGAAGTCATCCCGTATTGGGATACGTGGTTGGACTGGATGCGCAGCCAAGGCTGGCGGCGCTTTGCCTGGTACGTCTGGGATCAGGGACCGGGGATGCCGGGTGACTGGGCCGGTCGGTTCGCGCCGAGCTTTGAGTTCATCTTCCACTTCAACCGCGAGAGCCGCAAGCCGAACAAGATCGTGCCGTGCAAGCACGCCGGGCAGGAGTCGCACCTGCGCGCCGATGGATCGTCGACGGCAATGCGTGGCAAGGATGGCGAGGTGGGTGGCTGGACGCATGCAGGGCAACCGACACAGGACACCCGCATTCCCGACTCGGTGATTCGCGTGATGCGCCACAAGGGCAAGATCGGTCAGGACATCGACCACCCGGCTGTGTTTCCGGTGGCGCTGCCGCAGTTCGTGATCGAGGCCTACACGGACGCGGGCGACATCGTGTTCGACCCCTTCGGTGGCAGCGGCACGACGATGCTCGCTGCTGAGCGCACGGGCCGCATCTGCCGTAGCGTAGAAATCGCGCCGGAGTACGTGGACGTTGCCATCAAGCGCTTCCAGCAGAACTACCCCGGTGTGCCGGTCACCTTGGTCGCCACCGGTCAGTCTTTCGAGCAGGTTGCTGCCGAGCGTGCCATCGCAATTGTTGCCGAGGAGGCAGCATGAGCTGGTTGGCCGATAAGATCGAGCAGTGGCCGACCGCCAAGTTGCTGCCCTATGCCCGCAACGCGCGCACCCACTCTGAGGAGCAGGTGGCGCAGATCGCCGCCAGCATCGCCGAGTTCGGATTCACCAATCCGATCCTGGCGGGCAGCGACGGCATCATCGTCGCTGGCCACGGTCGGCTGGCCGCCGCCCAGAAACTCGGGCTGGAGATCGTGCCGGTGGTTGTTCTCGACCACTTGAGCCAGACGCAGCGCCGGGCCCTGGTCATTGCGGACAACCGCATCGCAGAGAACGCGGGCTGGGACGATGCGATGCTGCGCATTGAGCTTGAAGCCTTGAAGCTGGAAGGCTTCGAGCTGGAACTTACGGGCTTTGATGTCGACGATCTGATCGAACTGGCTTCCGGAGACGAACCCGACAAAGAAGGCTTGACCGATGAGGATGCAGTGCCCGAGGTCAGCGAGACACCAGTCTCACGCCCGGGTGATATCTGGATCATGGGACAGCACCGGCTGCTGTGCGGTGATTCGACCGTGGCCGAGAGCTACGAGAAGCTGATGCAAAGCGAGGTGGCGGACATTGTGTTTACCGACCCGCCGTACAACGTGAACTACGCCAACAGCGCCAAGGACAAGATGCGCGGCAAGGATCGCGCGATCCTGAACGACAACCTGGGAGAAGGCTTCTACGACTTCCTGCTGGCGGCCTTGAAGCCGATGGTGGAGCACTGCAAAGGTGGCATCTACGTGGCGATGTCGTCGAGTGAGTTGGATGTGCTGCAGTCAGCCTTTCGCGCTGCCGGTGGCAAATGGTCGACCTTCATCATCTGGGCCAAGAACACCTTCACGCTGGGTCGCGCCGATTACCAGCGCCAGTACGAGCCGATCCTCTACGGATGGCCCGAGGGGGCGACACGCCACTGGTGTGGCGACCGCGACCAGGGCGACGTGTGGCAGATCAAGAAGCCGCAGAAGAACGACCTGCACCCGACGATGAAGCCGGTGGAGTTGGTCGAGCGCGCGATCCGCAATTCGAGCCGCCCTGGCAACGTGGTGCTTGACCCCTTCGGAGGCTCCGGCACGACGTTGATCGCAGCGGAGAAGTCAGGCCGCGTTGCGCGGCTGATTGAACTAGACCCGAAGTATGTGGATGTGATCGTGCGCCGGTGGGAGGATTTCACCGGCAAGCAGGCAACCCGCGAGGCGTATGACGCGGCGTTCGATCACGCGGCAAGCAACTCGTCGTTGATCTCGCAATGAATCACAAAGCCCGTCAGGTAGGGCAGGCCGCGCGGGATGCCGTACTGCTTGCTGGTCTGGCGGTCAATCGTCCAGCCCATCCAGCGTTGGGTGGCGGCGTTGATCGCATCCGCCAGGGCTTTGCCCTCGTAAAGCCCGTTCTGGACGTCGTCGGCAAAGTGGCGTCCGTGGCGGCTGTCGAGGAAGACCCGTACCGATTCGAGGGGCTGGCTGGTGGCGTCCGAGATGGCGGCCATCGCCAGGGGCCATCCGGCGCTGGCGTGCTCGTTCATCGTGCCCCAAAAGCCCCAGGCTTCGTTCTGGGTGGCGGGGATCGGGTTGCTGGTCATGGTGCTTTCTCCTTCGAGTTGATCGTTGCGACACCCGTAGTAACGCGCTGTTCGATTGAGAAGCCAAGCGCCAATTGACCTCTTTCTCGATCCTTCTGATCAGGCGATGCGGTAGACCCGCTCGCCGCACTGCGGTTTGTCCGAAACGATGGTCAGACCCAGCTTTTTCTTGAAGGCTCCGGCAAATGTGCCGCGCACCGTGTGCGCCTGCCAACCGGTGGCGGTGCAGATCTGGCCGATGGTTGCGCCCTCGGGCCGTTGCAGCATCCGGATCACTTCGGCCTGCTTGCTGTTGGCTCGGGTGCGTGGTGCTTTGGCTGGTGTTTCGAAGGATGCCTCCGCTTGCGCAGCCTCGGCGTTGGCAATGATCGCGTCGAGTTTGGCTTCGAACGTCGTGGACGGCTCAGTGTTGACCTGCGGGCGTGGCATGCCAAGGGCGTCGTAGCCCTCGGCGGCGACAAACCAGTTGGTGCCGTCGGTGGTGATCAGGGCGCGGTTGAACAGTCCGTCGAGCACTTTCTTGCGCGCGCCGCCTTTGATGTGGTGGGGGAACCAGTCGATCTTGCCTGCGCTGGTGTTGATGGCCTTGGCCAGGATGGCGTGCTGGGCCGGGGTGAGTTGGGTGGTGGTCATGGGTTGCTCCTTCGGCGTTGGTTGATGACGATGTCATGAACGCGCTGTTCGCAGGAGAAGCCAAGCTCCATGTGCCCGCCAGTTGCAGGAAGTCAATCCAGTGCCACGTTCTGCTCCCATGCCTTGTCGCCACCCCGGGTGCGCTGCCATCGTTGCTGACGGCAGTGGCTACTGCCCCAAGCATCGTAGCGACGCACGGCAGTGGGACAACACGCAGCGGGCGCAGGAACGTCAGAGGCGACGTGCATTGCCCACCAGCAGTGCAGCGTGGCGTGCCCTGCGCCGCGAGGTGCTGCGAGAGCAACCCTTGTGCGTGCACTGCCTGCGCGCAGGACGGGTGCGAGCCGCGACGGTCGTCGATCACCTGGACGGCAACGCGATGAACAACGAGCGCGGAAACCTGCAACCCCTGTGCTTGTCCTGCCACGCCATCAAGACCGCCCGAGAGGACGGTGGATTCGGTAACCCCCGATGTCGATAAAGGAGACCAGGGGGGGATCAAACTTCAGGACCGGATCGCGCAAATCCGCGCGGTCCGTCATTTTTTTGTGCCCGCGAAATTGGCATAGGGGGGTTATACCAGTCGCGGCGATGAAATGGATGAATCTGGATGCGAGGTCGCAAGCCGAAACCCACAGCGTTGAAAGTGATCGCCGGCAATCCGGGCAAACGGGCGCTCAATGCTCACGAGCCGCAGCCGCGCGCCGATTTGGCAGAGCCACCTGCGTGGCTCACGGAGCGACAGAAGGTGACCTGGCGCGAGGTAATTGAACTGTCGCCGCCGGGGCTGCTGAAGGATGTGGATGCTTCCGTGTTCGCCGTGTGGGTGGTGGCGTTTGATCTGTACCAGGAGGCCAGCGAGAAACTGGCCCGCACCGGAATGCTGATCAAGGCGCCGAACACCGGTGTGCCGATGCAGTCCCCGTTCCTAGCCATCGTCAACCGCCAGGCGCAGATCATGCTCAAGGCAGCGTCTGAGATGGGATTTACTCCGGCCTCACGCTCTCGAGTGGTGGTCAAGGCAGACAAGGCGATCCAGGATGATCCCTGGTCTGCCATCGCAGGAGGTGGTTGATGGCACAACACCGTTATGCCGCTGTGGCCCAACGCTATGCCGAAGCCGTTGTCGAAAGGGAAATCGCTGCCTGCCAGTGGGTGCGCAAGGCCTGTCAGCGGCAACTGGATGATCTGGCACGATTCAAGGGACGCACCTCACCGTATCGTTTCAACCCGCTGCTCACCGATGCGTCCGGACGCAAGTACCGGCCAGCCGACAATCTCTGCGCCTTTGTGGAGTTGCTGCCCCATATCAAGGGGCCGCTGGCGGGCAGTCCGATCACATTGGAGCCATGGCAGGTGTTCGTGCTGACCACTATCTTTGGCTGGGTGAGGCGCGATGGTGGTCGGAGGTTTCGGCGCAGCTACATCGAAGTGCCGCGAGGCAATGCCAAGTCCACGCTGTCCTCCGCTGTGGGCCTGTACATGCTCACGGCCGATGGAGAAGGTGGGGCGGAATGCTACTCGCTGGCGACCACCCGCGACCAGGCACGCATCGTCTTTGGCGATGCGCAGCAGATGGCGCGCAAGTCGGCGGGGTTTCGAGCCCGTTACGGCGTCACGGTCGGCGCGCACAACATGCATGTGCTCTCGACCGCGTCCAAGTTTGAAGCACTCTCGGCCGAAGGCTCGACGCTCGATGGTCTGAACATCCACTTCGGCTGCATCGATGAATTGCATGCGCACAAGACACGCACGGTCTATGACGTGGTGGAGACCGGCACCGGCAAGCGCGACAACTCGCTCTTGTGGGTGATCACCACCGCTGGTTCGGACCGGGCTGGAATTTGCTACGAGGTGCGCAACTTCGTGACTCGGGTGCTCAATGGCCAGATCGAGGACGACAGCCAGTTCGGGATCATCTATGGCCTGGATGATGAGGATGACTGGGGGAGTGAAGACGCACTGATCAAGGCCAATCCCAACTGGGGCATCTCGGTGCGCCCCGAGGTCATCCTGCCGCTGCAGGCCAAGGCCCTGCAGTTGCCGTCGGCCACGAATAACTTTCGCACCAAGCACTGCAATGACTGGGTGAGCACGGACACGACCTGGATGGACATCCGGGCCTGGGAGCGCTGCGCTGACACTGGCTTGTGCTTGGAGGACTTCGAGGGACAGCCTTGCTGGGTCGGCATTGACTTGGCCAGCAAGGTCGATATCGCATCAATGGCGCTGTTGTTCGAGCGTGAGGGCAAGGTCGTGGGCTTTGTGCGCCACTTCCTGCCCGAAGACACCGTCTTCACCGCCAGCAACAGCCAGTATCAGGGCTGGATGCAGGCAGGGCATTTGCAAGTGACACCGGGGAATGTGACCGACTTCGGCCAGATCGAGGCAGAACTGCTGGATGCGGCGTCCCGATACGAGATCAAGGCGGTGGCCTTCGACCCGTTCCAGGCGACGCAATTCTCGACCCGGATGCTGGCTGAAGGTCTGCCGATGCTGGAAGTGCGACCCACGGTACTGAACTTCTCCGAGCCGATGAAGCAGTTGGAAGCCTTGGTCTTGCAGGGAAAGTGGGCGTTTGACGGTGACCCGGTGCTCACCTGGATGGTGAGCAATGTGGTGTGCCACCGGGACGCCAAGGACAACATCTATCCACGCAAGGAGCGACCGGAGAACAAGATCGACGGTGTGGTCGCGGTGCTGATGGCACTGAACCGGTTGCTGCTGGAGAACGGTGACACCGGTTTTGTGGAACAGGGGTTTGTGGCGCTATGAATCTTCGCAGTCTGATCAAGCGCATCCTGGGTGGTCAGCAGGACGCTCCGGAAATCAACAACTCGGGAACACTCGGTCAGGCCGAACTGTACGAGTTGCTGGCCGGCATGCCAGCAGCCTCGGGCGTGACAGTGAACGAAGTGTCTGCCATGCGCGTGACCGCCGTCTATGCCTGCGTGCGCCTGATTGCGGGGGCGATTGCCAGCCTGCCGTTGACGGTCTACCGGCGCGCAGACCAGGGTCGCGAGCGTGTGCGCAATGACCTGTGGTGGCTCTTGAACGAGCAGCCGTGCCCGGCAGTGTCGGCAGCGGTGTTCTGGGAGTACCTGCTGGCGCAGATGCTGCTGTCGGGGGACGCACTTGCAGAAATCGAGCGGGGCAGGGGAGGCGCCATCCGCGCTTTGATCCCGCTGGACAGCCGTGCGGTGGGCATTCGTTCTATCGACGGACGTCTACGCTACGAGTTCTACCGCGATGGCCAGTGGCTTGGGCGTGACCAGGACGACATCCTGCACATTCCGGGTTTTGGCTTCGATGGCGCGCGCGGCATGAGTGTGATCCGCCACGCGGCGCGTGAGGCCATTGGTTTGGCACTGGCAGCTGAAGGCTTCAGTTCACGCTTCTTCGCCAGCGGCGCGCATCCCGATGTGGCGCTCAAGGTGCCCGGCAAGATGACGCAGGAGCAGATCGACAACCTGCGGCGCATCTGGGCCAGCAAGTATGGCGGCGCGCACAACGCCAGCCTGCCCATCGTGCTGACCGAGGGCACGGACTTGAAGGAGGTCACGCTCTCGGCGCAGGACTCACAGCTGATCGAGGCGCGGCGCTTCCAGGTGGCCGACATCGCGCGCGCCTTCGGCGTGCCGCCGCACATGGTGGGCGAGACGGACAAATCCACATCCTGGGGTTCGGGCATCGAACAGCAAGGCATCGGCTTTGTGCAGTACACGCTGGCGCCTCACCTCAATCGCATCGAGCAGGAGATCAACCGCAAGTGTTTCCGCACCGAGCGGCTGTTTGTCGAGTTCAACGTCGAGGGCCTGCTGCGCGGGGACTCCAAGGCCCGGGCCGAGTACTACACGCGGGCGCTGGGCGGCACCCAGAACCCCGCCTGGATGACCCCCAACGAAATCCGCCGACTGGAAAACCTCGCGCCACTGGCCGGTGGTGACCACCTGGCCCAACCCAAGGACTTTAGCGATGCTGCCTCTCACAACAATGCCTCACAACCGCATCCAGCAACTGCTGCGTGACAACGCCCACACGCCCCGGCGCTACGCCTGCCAGGTCGCAGCCGATGCGCCAGAGGGCGCCGCCACAGTCTGGCTGTACGACGTGATCGGCGCCGATGCCTGGGGCGGGGTCGATGCAGCCCGCTTCGCGCAGGACGTGGCAGCCATCCAGGCGCCGGTGATCCATCTGCGCATCAACTCTCCGGGTGGTGACGTGTTCCAGGCCCGGGCGATGGCCACTGCCTTGCAAGAACACCCTGCGCGGATCGTGGCGCATATCGATGGTCTGGCTGCTTCGGCTGCGAGCTATGTGGCGCTGGCCGCTGATGAAGTCGAGATCAGCGAGGGTGCGTTCCTGATGGTGCACAACGCCTGGGGCGTGGTGCTAGGTAATCGACACGATTTGATGGAGATGGCGGTCACGCTCGAGAAGATCGACGCCAGCATCGCCCTGGATTACCAGACAAAAACTGGTCAAGACCTGGCAACCGTCCAAGGCTGGATGGATGCCGAGACTTGGTTTACCGCTCAGGAGGCGTTGGATGCTGGCCTTGTAGATCGCATCGCCAATTCCGACGCACCTGATTTGGTGGTCATGCCGCAGCAGCGCTGGAACCTGTCGGCCTACTCCGATGCGCCAGTGGTCCCGCCATCAGCCGTCTCGGCGGATGCGCAGCGTGAACGCTTGCGACGTGTCGCCGTGATCGAACGCTGCACCTGAAACAGCGACCTGTTCCTTCCCCGCCGCCCGAGTTCGCTCTGGCGGTTTTTTTACGCCCGCTCTACCGGAGAAAAACCATGAGTATTCAATCGCTGCGTGAAGAACGCGCCCAACATGCCAAGACACTGCGCAATCTGGTTGACCAGTACCCTGGTGACCAATGGCAGGAGGCCCAGCAACACCAGTACGACCAGTTGGTCGCCTCGATCGATCGCCTCGACGAGCAGATTGTGCGCCAGCAAAAGGCGTTCGATTTGGAAGCGCAGAACCACGCCGCCGTGGAGAAGCGCAGCCAACAGCAGGGCGTTTCTGTTGTAGAAGCAGCGAACCAGCTGCAGCAGGAGAAGGCCATCTTCGTGGCGTGGCTGCGCGGTGGCATCAATGCGCTAACTTACGAGCAGCAGCAGATGGTGGCGCGCAAGGCCGCCAGCATCCAGGCGAGCATGGGCACTACGGTGCCTGCTGAAGGCGGTTATCTGGTGCCCACCGATGTCGCGCGCCAGCTAATCGAAGCGATGGCAGCGTTCGGTGGGATGCGCGAGGTGGCGACCGTCCTGCCGACCGCCAGCGGCAACCCCATCAACTATCCCACGACCAATGCCACCGCGGAAGAAGGCGAGATCGTCGGCGAAAACCAGCCTGTCGGTGTTCAGGACTTTGGCTTTGGCGTGAAGTCGATCGGCGCGTTCAAGTACAGCTCCAAGTCGGTCGCGGTGCCGTTCGAGTTGCTGCAGGATGCGGTGATCGATCTGGAAGCGCACATCAACCAGCGTCTGGCGCAGCGCATCGCGCGTATCACCAACCACCACTTCACGGTGGGCACTGGAGTGGGCCAGCCGACTGGCATTGTGACGGCGGCATCTGTGGGTGCGAACTCGGCAGCAGCCACGGCCATCACCTTCGATGATCTGATTGATCTGGAGCACAGCGTGGACCCGGCCTATCGCCAATCCGGGCGTTGCCGCTTCATGTTCCACGACAGCACGCTCAAAGAGATCAAGAAGCTCAAGGACGACCAGAAGCGTCCGCTGTGGCTGCCGGGCGTGGCGGTGCGCGAGCCCGATACGGTGCTGGGCTATGCCTACACCATCAACCAGCATATGCCGGCGCTGGCCTCTAGCGCCAAAGCGGTGCTGTTTGGCGACTTCAGCATGTACCTGATCCGCGATGTGATGGCGGTCTCCCTGTTCCGACTGACGGATTCCAAGTACACGGAGAAGGGCCAGGTGGGCTTTCTGGCGTTCTCGCGCCACGACGGAAATTTGATCGACGTGGGTGGAGCTGTCAAGGCGCTGGAACAGGCCGCTTGACGGAGGTAGTGATGAAGCTGACGCGAACCGTTGCTCCTATGGGTGAGCCATTGTCCGTTGAAGAGGTCAAGCTGCACTTGCGCCTGGACACGGACGAGGACGATGCCCTGATTGCAGCGCTTACCTCTGTAGCACGTGAGCAGGCAGAACATCAGACGGGCCTGTTGCTGATGGCGCAGACGTGGGTGCTGGAAGTGACCGCAGGAGAGCAGGTGAGCTTGGCCAAGATGCTGCCGGTACAGGACTTGCAGACCACGGTGCCTTATCTGCTCGATGGAAATTGGCCACCTACGCTCACGGCAGAGCAGGATGCGCAGATCACGGTTCGGTGTGGCTTTGGTACGGCCGAGGATGTCCCGCCGTCGATCAAGCAGTGGATGCTGCTGCAGATCGGTGGTTGGTATGAGCATCGGGAAGCGATCGTGGCGGGCAACCCCGTAGCCCTGCCGCGCACGGCCGTGGATGCCTTGCTGGATGCCTGGACGGTGCCGCGATGCTGAGCATCCCGATTGGACGCATGCGCCACCGCATCACGCTGCAGCGGTTCGAAGAAGGTGAAGACGAGTACGGCGCCACGGTGTCCATGTGGGTGAGCTTGGGCACGTTCTGGGCATCGGTGGAGCCGCTGCGGGGGCAGGAGTTCTTTGCTGCGCAATCCTTACAGTCCCAGACCACGGTGCGCATTCGGATGCGCTACCGGCCTGGGGTGGATGCGTCGATGAAGGTGCTCTTTGATGGCAAGACCTATTCCATCGAATCCGTCATTGAACCCCTGATGCGACACGGCGAGTTGCAGCTGATGTGCAAGACCTTGCTTGGCCAATGAGGCCAAAACAAACAGAGGAGGGAATTTGAATGTACCCACACGATGATGTGTTGGGGGCAGGCGAGGGCGCGTCCCATCCTGCCCCGCTGACTCCTGTTGCGTCGGTTCCGCTGGAGAGCACGCTCCTGCTGCGACGCGAGGACTTCGATGAACTGC
Source organism: Brachymonas sp. J145 (assembly GCF_036312245.1). Classification (NCBI taxonomy): domain Bacteria; kingdom Pseudomonadati; phylum Pseudomonadota; class Betaproteobacteria; order Burkholderiales; family Comamonadaceae; genus Allobrachymonas; species Brachymonas sp. J145. The sequence goes on from NZ_JAZDCI010000005.1 coordinate 121,352, forward strand.
TGGACTGTGCTGCCGAACGTGGTGCCGAGCGTGTGCTCACGCACCTTGGCTTGGAGAATGGGCGTGCAGCCAAAGACATCCGTGAACTGCGTGATCTGTTGGAGGCCTGGCGCGATGCCCGGCGCACAGCATGGCAGACCACGGTGAAGGTTGTAACCACGGGCATCCTGGCTGTGCTACTGGTAGGTATGGCCTTCAAGTTGAAGCTCTTGGGAGGAGCGCAATGAGCATTAAGTCAAAGCTCTCGCTCCTGGTCGACTGGCGAAATGTGTTGCGCCGAGCATGGAGCATCCGCTTCTCGCTGCTGGCTGCCGGCTTCTCCGCTGCGGAAGTGGTGGTGCCGCTGTTCGGGGAAGTTCTGCCGCGCGGTGCCTTCGTGCTATTGGCCTTTGTTGCCAGCATTGGTGCGACCTTAGCGCGTATCGTGGCTCAGCCGGAGATGCACCGATGAGCCGGCCACTATCACCTATGGGACGAAGGGCCGTGACGGGCTTGATGCTGTCTGCAGCAGGCTTGGTTGGCATTGTGCTGCACGAGGGCTACACGGATCGTGCGGTAGTGCCGGTCAAGGGCGATGTTCCAACCATTGGCTTTGGCAGCACCACCCGTCCCGATGGTTCGCCCGTGAAAATCGGCGATAAGACGACACCGCCTGCAGCACTGCAGCGTGCCCTGCGGGATGTGCAGAAGTTCGAAGGAGCACTCAAGCAGTGTGTGAAAGTGCCTCTACATCAGCACGAGTACGACGCCTTCGTGAGCTTCTCCTACAACGTCGGCAGCCGGGCGTTCTGCCAGTCCACGCTGGTCAGGAAACTCAACGCCGAGGACTACGCCGGAGCCTGTGCCGAGCTGCTGCGCTGGCGCTTCTTTCAGGGCAAGGACTGTGCGCTGCCTGCCAATGCGCGGCTGTGCGGCGGGCTGGTGACGCGTCGGCAGGCCGAGTACCGGCAGTGCCTCGGGGAAACGCCATGAACCTGATTCCGTGGCCTTACCGCTGGCTGGCCATCGCTGCTCTGGCTGTTGCGCTGATTGGCTTCGGCTGGATCAAGGGCGCGGGCCACGTGCAAGCGCAGTGGGACGCCTCCGCCCAGCAGCAAACCCTGCAGGTCGCCGCCATCCGCGAGCGGCAGGCGCAAGCCACCGTCAAGGTCGTGACCCAGTACGTCGACCGCGTCCGCGTCGTTCGCGAGAAGGGCGAAACCATCATCAAGGAGGTTCCCGTCTATGTGCCCGTTCAAGCCGATGCTGCTTGCACTATCAACCGTGGCTTTGTGCGCCTGCACGACGCTGCCGCCGCCGGTGAGCTGCCCGAGCCCGCCCGAGATGCTGATGCGGCCTCCGCAGACATTGCGCTCTCTGCCGTCGCCGGAACCGTTGCCGCCAACTACCAGACCTGCCACGAAAACGCCGAGCAACTGAGGGCGTTACAGGCGTGGGTCATGACAATGACCGCGAACATCAAATAAGAAGGAGCGATTGCTTTCCACTGGCCTTACTGAGGACAAAAACTGCTGACGACTTCGCATTCAACCTCGGCGTGAGGCTGATCTGGACCAGACACCGACTTGGTTGATCAATCTCAACTAACCCGTCGCAGAGACAGAACTGCCACGCGGGGTCAGTGACGGCCGGGGACAAACCGCTGTGACCTTCAGCGAGACCCGTAGCTCATGAATTTTTCCGCCCCGATAGTGCCTACCACTATTCGCGTCGAACATCAACTGATATGCTGGTGGCTTCTGCTTGTATTCGGTTTGTACGTGAGTGGCACCTGGTGGGTCTGCCTGCATCTAAGAACCGTTTTGGCGTTAATCAATCGAATTTTCAGACAAAACTCAATGAGCTACGGAACGGGACGTATTGGCGAAGTCATCGCTTATTTGAAGAAGAAGCATGGCGCAGATATAAAACAGATTTCAGCAGCCAATAAGCTGCATGCGCTCTGCGAATCACTTCAAATGAAACAAAATACATTTGATCGGATGATCAGTGAAAATTCACCCGTCTTTCGCACTGTTAAGGGTCATGCCTTTGAGAGTTTTTTCGATTCTCTACTTGATGCTAATGGAATAAAGGTAACCGAGGTTGGTGGGGACGATGCGGTCGACCGTATTGTCAATTCGAAATCACTACAGCTCAAAACCTGTACAGAGGCTGGGACCAAAGGCACAATCGTTCAGTATAAGACGCACAAGACTCACGGGGCAAAATCTGAGCAGGAGTCAATGGACTACTACCATAGGGCCGATCACTTCGCAGAGTATTTGATCGGACTGGTTTCATATGACCCCCTCAACGTAGTCGTTATTGAAAACAGAGAACTCCCTAGGCACCCTCTATCCAAGGAGCATATACTTTCGCCGTTCTCCATTGATTGGAGTCGTCACCCAAGCTTGAATGCATTTTCACGCATTGGGGTGACCTTGAAAAATGTTGGTGCAACAAAGCCGGTTCCTGGTCAAGAAGTGTTGCCTCTTACTTCAAAGAAGCTAGGCATTTCTTCTGATGTCATCCTCAACACCATTCTGAATGATGCCAATTTTCGGATTTGGGATATGTCAATTAGAGGATTTTCTCGTGAAGTAGTATTTCAAGAGATGGTTGCGGCAAATGGAATCAAAATGTATAAACCCTCGGATTTGCGTTCGAGTCGCGCAGACAAGGCTGATCACGCCGTAAAAATAGCCGGATCCAATAAGTTCATTCAGATGAAAGGAATTTCAACCAATAACTGTGAGCTTAACAAAAGAGATCCAGTAATTGCGACGGAAACCCAGCTAACAAGGGGGCGCGTCAACGACCACCCAACACAAAGCCGTCTCTACCTGAGGTCTGACTTTGACTATTTGGTTCTCGGCATGGATCCTCCCGTCGTAGATATGTGCCGTAAAGCATCAGGAACTGGGGCGGGGCTTGAGTGGGAGTTTTATCTAATTCCTACGCAAAATCTTGAGGGGCATCACGAAATGCCCCACAGGCTAAAGTCTCTCCAGAAGTTTTCATACTCTTCTATTCAAAAATACAAAATTACGGACTGGACGAGGTCGCTAACCTGATGAGCTAGAGCAAGTCAAGCTGTTCTAAGTGCTCAACGCGGTAGTTTGTAATGAATAGCTCTTTCCCCACCTTTCTGGGGCCAGAGCTATTTGCCGTGTTGTAGAACCAAGTTTGCTCATAAATGTGTGCCCACGAATAGAGCTCTCTAATCTGAGGGCAATCATCATAAGACAGCAAAAATGCGTGATCCAAAGAGCGCAGCATTTCTTCAAGACGCAAATGATCTTGAAGTTTGAAGGACTTAGTGTAGGCGCGTTTTTGATCCGCCAAAAAATAAGGCGGATCCAGGTACATCAGAACCCGTTTACCTTGAGCTGGTGCGGTTAGCACTTCGGAAAAGTCTAAATTCGATAGATGTACTTCGCTAAGTTTTTTGTTCGCGCCACGAATGAATCTATGCCAGTTCTCCGGTGGGGAACTTGCTCCCAACGCATATCCCCACGCGGGCTTGTGAATTATTCCGGAGTAAGAGGTTCTATTTAAATAGTACGTCTTGAAGGCGACGTCATCCTCATTTAATGGTGAGTATGTTTTGATCTCAGCATGCCTTTCTTTGCTCGCTATTTCACCTGACACTCGAGTTATCAGCAGTTCGCTTCTTTCTTTCGACTGCATTGCCCTGTAGGTTTCGATCACATCACCTTCAAGATCGTTAAGCCAGTTAAAGCGAGCTTTGGGCTTGCCAAAAAATACGCTCCCACCGCCAACAAATGGCTCTCGGTACTCATCGTGCGGGTAGGCGTTCAAAAAAGGGATGATGTACTTTAGGGCGTAGAATTTTCCGCCCGGATATCTGAATGGAGACTGCGTATGGTCTGCACCTTTTTGGTATACGCTGCTGGCTTTGTATACCCCATCAAAAATTCTAGGTTTAGATGTGCTCAAGACCTGGCACCTCATAATTTGTGATCACTAGTTCAAATCCCTGTTTTCTTGCGCCATTTTGAGTGGCCGAATTTTCAACTCGATAGAAGAATTTCAAGGGGTATATATATGCCCAGTCATATATTCTCCTAATCTCCTCGGCGTCATCGTATGTTAAGAAGAATTTGTGCTTCGTGGATCTCAATGCGCTTGCAAGACGGACATGGTCCTCATGATCCAGTCCATGCCGATAGTGTTTTCTTTTTGGGGGAAGAAAATATGGGGGATCCACATACATCAGCACTTGGGCTTTCGACCCCTCTTCAATAACCTCCTGAAAATCCAGAGAGGAGAGATTAACTCCCTCCAATTTTTCGCCGCATGGAATGATTCGCTCATGCCATCGCTCCGGCGGCAGGCTGCGTTTTGGCCTATACCCCCATGCCGGAGATATTAATTTTCCACTGAATGAGGTTCTATTTAGATAGAAGTACTTGAACGCAATATCTAAATCGGACTGCGGAGCAAACTCCAAAACCTCTCGCCATCGATCCGGGTTGGCCACTTCATTCTCAAATCTTTGAATAAGTGCGGCTCGATCATGAGCATTGGCTACGCACCTATAAGTGGTGATCAACTCAGAGTCAATGTCATTCAGCCAAGTGTATTGAGCTGGAGATTTGTTAAAGAAAACTGTGGCCCCTCCGGCAAAAGGCTCTCTGTATTCTGAGTGCGGAACTGCTTCCCAAAAGGGCTGCAAAATATCCATTGCGTAATGCTTCCCGCCCGGGTATCGAAACAAAAGGGGGGCTCGCTTTGCTGCCATTTTTATTCCTTGTTGCTGATGCTTTTGTTTTCGTCTGTAGAGTCATCTATTGGCAGTGGCATTTGCCCGGCATGTGCGATGAAGCCCTCGGCTTGGGAGACAAACCATTCTTTCAAGGTCAACCCTTTTGCCGTCAAATTCGAGTACAAGCCGCGCTTAAGATCTGGATCAATCTCAATCACAATTCGCCCGCTGGAACCTATGCTCATGCCCGCCACCTCGTGACAATGTGATGTAATGTATGTAATATAACATCCTTCTCCCTCAGCAGCCAAGCCCGGATCGCGGGTCGGGAGACGTTTCTGGCAAGGATTAATCATGGCCCGCTATTCAGAGCAAGACACGAGCAAGATCTACCAGGCTGCTGATGCCTTCCGGGTCGACTGCCTCCTACGTGACGGATCACTGCTGTTCGCCGACGCGTCTGTCTGGCGTCCTGATTTACTGGATCGCATTCACAAAGCCTTCGTCGCCACCCCGGACGAAGGCGACCGGACGTTCATCGACAAGTTCAAAGACCAAGTCGGAAAGGCCGGACAGGACGTATCACGTCTTGCGGCAGAGATCTTGAGCGTGTACTTCCTGTTCCCATCCAGTGTCGGTGGCGTGCGCAAGCGGCAGGTCGTGAACGAGGTTCTCAGCTGGGGCGGCGACACCCTGCCGGAGTCCCACCTTGTATCCGCCGCTTTCTCTAACGGGATCGGCAGTGGCGGTCAGGGCTACAACACCCGCCGCCCTTTCGAGATCGCCTTTCTGATCGAACTCGCCATCGCATGGAAGAAGTTGCCAAACGATCGGCAGGTAGAGGTGGCGGCCGATCCGTGGCTCTTTCAAGAGGTCGTGGACAGCATTGAGGATGCAGAGTCGAAGCAGCTCCGGCACATGCTTCTTCATCTCCTGTTCCCCGAGCACTTCGAGCGCATAGCAAGTGGCAATCACAAGCGCAGAGTCATCAAGGCTTTCTCGGGACTGGTCACTGCCGAATCAGAGGATGATGACCGGGCGATCTTGGCCATTCGCCAGGAGCTAGAAAAGCTGCTTCCCAACCAGGAGCTGGACTTTTACTGGTCGCCGCTTGTCGAGGCTTGGTACGACGACAGCGAGGGCGCATCTGAAGGCGCGCCGCTGGAGATCATCCAGCACAAGAAGCAGATCGTCCTCTATGGACCGCCGGGTACTGGAAAGACTTTCCGCGCCAAGAAGCTGGCTGAGCGTGTCATCCGATCTGCGGCACTGAGCCAAATGGGCCCGGCTCGCTACTTCCAGTCGCAATCTGCTATCGAATCCGCGATCCGCGACAACGTGCATCGACTGCAGCTGCACCCGGCCTACAGCTACGAGGACTTCATTCGCGCACTCCACATTTCGAATGGCGGTGGCACGGAATATCGATCTGGCTACCTTCCAAAGCTGATTGAGGACATCGAGCAGAAGCCACGCGCTGAACGTCTGCCGCACATCCTGATCCTGGATGAAATGAATCGGACGGACCTGAGTCGGATGCTCGGCGAGTGCTTTTCCTTGCTTGAGGATCGCAATCAGACGATTGAGCTTCCGGCACGCAATGGAGACGGGGCGGCAATGAAGCTGCGCATCCCCGACGATCTGTACGTGATCGGCACCATGAACCTGATCGACCAGTCCATCGAGCAGATCGACTTCGCGCTGCGCCGACGTTTCTTGTGGCTACTTTGCCCGTTTGACGCCGAGGCTCTAGTGGGGGCCGCGGAATCCAAGTGGCAGGATCTGAAATCGGGCCTGGAGTGGGGTCGCATCGAACCGGATTTCCGCAAATTGGCTGCAGCAGCGGCGGCGTTGAACAGGCAGATCCACGACAGCCCGCTGCTTGGCTCACAGTACGAGATCGGGCACACCTACCTGCTAGATGTGGTCGTGTTTCTGCGCAATTTCCTCGGTGCTCGACCTACACGCAAGCAGAACTACCTTTGGAACAAGAGGGGTGAAGCGCTGGAGCCCGTCGTGCAGGTGTGGAATCTGTCCCTTCGCCCGTTGCTCGAGCAGTATCTCGCTGGACTGGACGCGACCGCGCGCAACACTGAGCTCGACCGGCTATCCAAGGTTCTGCTCAAGCCGTCGGTGGCCGAGTGAAACTAGTCGCGCGTGACTGCTCACCGCTCGTCCCGCAACCGACAGCGGCAGAGGTTAACTGGCTCCGGAAGCTCGTAACAAATGTCCGAGCATCGGATTTTGTAGTTCCCATCTCGGGCGAGAGGGACGAGGACGAGCCCATCGTCTACTGTGCATGGGACGGCACTTGGTGGGCTGGCCGGTACGTCGGCTCGATTTCCTTCGAGGGGCACAGCCTGACCATTGAGCCACGTTTTGGCCTGAACGCGCTTCGGAATTGGCTTTTTGAAGCAACGTCGGTCGTGCTGACCGACGCGCCCGGAAAACTCCGGGAGGACGAATCGTTCATTGCCCAACTTCTTGCGTCCGTCTGGGCCCATGGCTTCGTCGAGGCGGCTCGGCATGGGCTGCCTGCGCTTCGCCGAGAAGTGGCGACGAAAGGCGCGACGGTTAGGGGGCGGCTTGATGTCCCCGCATCACTGCGCTTGATCGCATCAGGTGGGGGACAGGTAGTGTCTATCCGTTCGGAGCGGTCGTTGGATCACGCAGCATCCGATGCCATCGTCGCCGCCTACGAGGTTCTGCGACGGTGGCTTGGGGTGCCGGACGAAAAATGGCTGCCCACACGTGCGAAGGAACTACTCCCCCATTTGATGGCTGTTACCGGCGCGAGACCACGTGTCCCAACGAAGGCCGAACTGGACCGCATTCGCTACACGCCGATCACAGCAGGGTTTGCGCCTATCGCTGAGTTGTCTAGGCAGATTGCAAACCGAAGGGGGTTGGCTGCTGATATTGATGCCAGTGGCGAAACAAAGGGTGTGCTGCTCGACGTTGCGGAGCTGTGGGAGATGTACGTCCTCAGCATTTTGCGCAAGGCTGCAGCACCACTGACCGTGACTCACGGTACCCGAGATAAGGCTGCGACCAAGAAGATGCTCCACAGCGATGTCACCGGGCAAGGTTTGGGTACGCTTATTCCTGATGCAATTTTGTCTTCAAGCGCAGAGGTCCTGGGCGTTGCAGATGCGAAGTACAAATCGCTGCACCCATCTGCCAGTGCGCCGAACGGACCCCAGCGTGAGGATCTTTATCAAATGGCCGCTTACCTTGGTCGATTCCGCCACTCGACCAGAGACGATGTCTGTGGCTTCTTGGTGTACCCGCACGATCCAAGTAAGCCGACCGAGACAACGGCAGAGTCATCCAGTCCTTGGAGTCTGGATGGGCACAAGAAGATCGTTTTCACTACTTTGCCTCATGAGGCATCCGACGCGGTGATCAAGCTACGCACTACCCTCAGCATGATGGTTTCTGACCGGGGTGCCTGGCTTGTTCGTGCGTAATCGGGAGTAGATGACTTATGCCCAACCTTTTTAATCTTCACCTGAAAGCGGACGTCCTGGAACGGTACCAGCTCCCCGATATTGCTTATCCGATCAGAAAGAGTGACTTGGCGGTCTGTCTAGAGGGATCGGGGTCTTTACCAGTAGCTACGCTGCTTCATGGTTTGCAGCAGCGTAGCCGGGACGGCGCAGCCGAATGGCAGCAGGCCGAACCCGCAATGGATCGGCTTGCCGAGCTATTGGCACCCGACGATGCCCGCGACGTCATCTCCGCTGCCGGCGACCACTGGTGGCTCGAGGTCGGGCCCGTGGACCTTGCTGGCAAACTGGTCACCATCCAACGTGGTGATTTTCTGATCGCTGCCATCACCGCCCGGGACGATGGACGCTTGCGGGTGGCTGTGTTTCGCCCATTGGACGCCAAGAGCGCGGAGTACCTGATCGGGCTGGGGCAAGTGCCTCACCCTGAGCACGGCGTCTGTATGCGCGAGAACAACTGGGAGTACGCGCTCGACTGCTCTGCCGGAAACGGCAACTACTACGTGAACCGCCCCGGGTTTGGAGGAGGCCCCAACTCTTGAGAAGATGGAGCCATGAACAAGTCCAACAAGTTTTCCCCGGAAGTGCGCGAGCGCGCTGTGCGCATGGTGCAGGAGCATCGAGCCGAGTACCCTTCGTTGTGGGCAGCTATCGAATCGATTGCGCCGAAGATTGGCTGTGTGCCGCAAACCCTGCACGATTGGGTCAAGAGAGCCGAGATCGACGCTGGCCTGCGTGCGGGTACCACGACCTCGGATGCGCGACGCATCAAGGAACTGAAGCGCGAAGTCAAGGAGCTGCGCCGTGCCAATGAGATCCTCAAAACTGCCAGTGCGTTTTTCGCGCAGGCGGAGCTCGACCGCCAGCTCAGGAAGTGAAGGCCTATATCGACCGCCACCGCGATGACTACGGGGTCGAGCCCATCTGCCGGGTGCTGCAGATGGCCCCGTCGTGTTACTGGCGCCATGCGGCCCGGCAACGCAACCCGCAACTGCGCAGCGCACGTGCCCAGCATGACGACCATTTGAAAGCCGACATCCAGCGCGTGTGGCATGCCAACTGGCAGGTCTATGGCGCCGACAAGGTCTGGCTGCAGATGAACCGCGAGGGCATCCGGGTGGCGCGGTGCACAGTCGAGCGGCTGATGCGTACCATGGGCTTGCAAGGGGCACGCAGAGGCAAGACGATGCGCACCACCACGCCGGACACATCAGTGCCGTGCCCGCTGGACCATGTCAACCGGCTGTTTAAGGCCAGCCGGCCCAACGAGCTGTGGGTGTCGGACTTCACGTACGTCAGCACCTGGCAGGGCTGGCTGTACGTGGCCTTCGTGGTGGATGTGTACGCCCGGCGCATCGTGGGCTGGCGTGTCAGCCGCAGCATGCACACGGACTTTGTGCTCGATGCGCTGGAACAGGCCCTGTATGAGCGCCAGCCAGCAGCGCATGCCTTGACGCACCACAGCGACAGGGGCAGCCAGTACGTCAGCATCCGTTACACCGAGCGGCTGGGCCTGGCAGGTATCCAGCCATCAGTGGGAAGCAAAGGCGACAGCTACGACAACGCGCTGGCCGAGACCATCAACGGGCTATACAAGGCCGAACTGATTCATCGCCGGGGCCCCTGGAAGACCAGGGAAGCCGTGGAACTGGCGACCCTGCAATGGGTGCACTGGTTCAACCACGTCCGACTGCTCACGCCGATCGGGGGTATCCCGCCGGCAGAAGCTGAGGCAAACTACTGGAGGCAACTTGCCGACAGCAACACCTTGGCAGAGGTGTCCACTTAAACCAACCAGCCTCCTCGAAACCCGGGGCGGTTCATGGAGCTCGTTGCAGCGCTCTATCTGAACTACTGGACCCTCCAGCTGGATGTAGCGTCAGTAGCCCATGTCGAGTTTTTGCGCCTGCGCGGCCAACTCGTCCAATGCCTTGCGGCGCTCGCCCAAGATGGCCTGCCGATTGGCCTCATCCTGAATGACACGGCACTGCTCGATGATGTCGGCAAAGCTTGGCTGATTGAGCGCCAGCAAGCCATCTTCCAGCATCGCGGCGTAATCCTTTTCGAGCGCCGCCAACGATTCTCCCGTGGGGATGAGTTGTAGCTGGCCTCTGACGGCGACGAAGTAATCGATCTTTGCACCGACAGCATCTTTCTCGACGAAGAACACCGATTTGTGTTCTGCAACTGCCCGAGCCAGCGCCTGGTCGGCGCAGGCCGCAGAAAAGTGCGGCGTTTTTGCGATGGCGGCCAAGTCATACCAATGACGCGAATAACGCTCGCCGCGCAGCCGTCCTTGCAAGCAATACACATGCGCTGCGGTGGCTTTTTCCCAGAAGGTGCGCTCTGCCGCCATCACCAAGGGCTGGGCGACGGGAAAAGTGACGCCTTCAATTTCTGGTGCAATGTCGCAGGCCACGGGTTGAACATGATGCGGCTCGCCCGTGGCGCGGGCACCAAACTCCAGCTGGATCGTGGGCGCTGAATAGCCGGTTCCCGTTTTGACCGCCGGATACGACAAGATCAGCTTGTCCTGATCTTTGCCCGCCAGCGTCAAGCTTGCGTCCAACCCATCTTTCGCCAGCGCCGCAGCAATGACCGGCCTGACCGTCGCCTCGATCCAGTCGGGCAGTCGGTGACGTACCGCGCTGCTGATCTTTTTCTCTTGGCTGGCGGAATCGGGAATGGGGTTGCCTTGCTTCAACAGGTCGGCAGCCAGTTCGCGGATGTCATAGGTGAGATCCACGTCCTCGGAAAACCGATCGATGATGCGATAGACCTTGGACAGTGAGGTGCCGCCCTTGAAGGTGAGTTTGCTGGCCAAGTCGGATTCGTAGATGGCGGACAGCACCCAGACCACCCAGATGTCTTTTTCGAGCAAATGCGCAGGCCGCCCGGTACGAGCCGCAGCAAATTCCAAGGCTTCAACCTGATCTTCCCTGCTGAGCGAAAACCAGGACTCAGCCATGCGCCATTGCCTCGCTGACCACTTTGGCCATCCAGCTCGGCAGTGCGGCCCGCGCGCCACGCACGGCTTCCCATTCGGACTCGGGCAGTTTGGCGCGCAGTTGCTTCAGAGCCGCCGGTGCGCTTTCCGGCCCCAGCCATGACAGCGCACGGATCACCTTGCCTGCGGGGCGCTTGCCCAGCAGCAGTTGCCAGCGGTTGCCGTGCTTGAGCTCTACGCACCGGCTGCCAAGATGCAGGGTGCGGGATGCGCCGGAGGTGAGAAAAACCTCGCGGGTCGGCACCTGCGTGGTCAGCCCCAGCGCATTGGCTTCGGCCGCGCCGTTGGCCACCACCGTTTCACCGCAGCTGGCCTCGATGGCCTGCACCACGGACTCGGTGGACGGCGGGCGGGAGCCAAACCGACCCTCATGGGGTGCGACATAGGCACCGCGACTCACGCGCAGCAGCTTCCCTTCCTGAGCGAGCCGGGACAAGGCTTTGTCGATGGCCGCCCGCGAACCCAGATGCAAGAACTCCTTGGGCGACAGCAAGCCACCCTCGGGCATGGCCCGGGCGGCAGACAAGATGTTCTCGGCAAGATGGCTCATGGTCACGGCTCCTTTGTCAGAAGTATAAATCAGTATCTGACAAACCGCAATTTGCAGCACACGAGGCCAACCAATGGCCACATAGAAGCCTCCATGGCCTCGGCAGCCCGGATCACGCACATGAAAGGGTAAGTCGCCGAAAGCCAACACGGTTTCGGCCAATTCGTCGAATCCACGCCCTCAAGGCCAAGGCGTTACCATCTGGCTCGGATTGCGGACGCGGGTTCGGTTCCGTGTTCCGCCACCATTTCACTGATCAACGCCATCTGTCATTGTTTGACGGGTGGCGTTTTTCTTTGTGGATCAACAGGTTCAATTTCAAATTGGACAGATTCCCCTGACGGTCAGTGCAAGGCAGCGTGGGGCAGTTTGTGGGGCAGTAAGTCTGCGGCGTTGGGCAGAAATCGCAATTGCCCCACTAATGTGTTGCAATGATGATCTGCGACCTATGCATTCATCCTGCCTGCCCGCACCGCCAGCGGCCAGGTAATCCCACGCTTCACGTCCGCATGCCCCCATGCCTGCTCCAGCCGCTGCCCAAACTCCAGCATGGCCGAGGACCCCAACACCCGCTCAGCCGCCTTCACCGCCGACCACGTCCCCACATACCCCAACAGTTCCTGCAGATCCCAGCGGCGCCGTATCGCCATGGCAGGCACTTCTAATTCCCGAAACGGAAAATACAGCTCCCGATACCCATTCTCCACATGCCGCCGTTCCGCCGGCCAGTAGGGGCCAATGACGCGTGTATAGAAACCCTGCACGATGCGATCGATCTCCGGGTCGTCCACATGCAGCACACCATAGGTGATCAGCGCCACTACCGCGCCGGGGCGGGCGACGCGCTGCACTTCGGCGCAGAATGCCGGCATGTCAAACCAGTGCGCCGCCTGCGCTGCCGTGATCAGGTCAACCGATTGGTCTGGCAGGGGGAGCTGTTCGGCCGGGGCGCAGAGGTAGCGGATGTTGGCACGTGACTCGGCGTGATCGATCTGGTCCTGGCTGGGATCGATACCGATGACCTGATCCACATGCTGCGCCAGTTGTACCGTCAGCTGGCCGTTGCCGCAGCCTACATCCAGAGCTACGCGCGGCTGTGCCACCAACTGAGCCAGGGTGGCTGCCAGCTCCGGCGGATAGTCTGGGCGGTGTCGTGCGTAGGCCTGGCCACCTTGTGTGAACCAGTTGGTGCTCATGTCGCCTCCTTACCTGGCGTGTTCTTAGCCTTGAGTGGCATCCTGCAACACCACCCGATCCCGCAGTATCACGGCCCTGAAGGCATCGCTGGTGACGGCCCAATCGACAAGATCTACTTTCCAGGGTAGATCGGAAACAGAAAAGTCATCAGCCAGAGCGGCATGTAAGGATAGGGGAAGCGGGGTGTCGGTGATGATGGCCAGATCCAGATCGGAATAGGGCTTGGCTGTTCCCTTGACGCGTGAGCCAAAGGCCCAGACGGCGTGCCCAGGTACATGCTTGTGCAGAATATGCTGCACGATTTGCCACTGTTCAGGCTGGAGATCCACATCTGGCATGCGTATCTGGTTCACGCCTGCGCCTCTTGCAATTGCAGGAGCAGATGCCTGGCTTCATTCAGAAAAGCAGGGATGCCACCCACCACCAGCAGGGCGACTTCTTCGTCGTAGGTATGGCTGGTTCTGGCTCGCATATCGCGGTAGGTTCGCCATTGTGACCAGTCACCCAACAGCAGTTGGCGCTCATTGCCGCTGCGAACCAGATCCTGGAAGTTCATGGCGTCGAATTCGGCGGGGTTGGCCGAAGTGGCTTCCAGAAAGCGCTTCAGCATCTTGTGGCTGATTTCGTAGGTGAATTCGAAACGCTGGATCAGCCCGTCACGAATTTGCGTGTCGCTGATGTCCTGCTGATAGCGTATCCAGCCTTCATCCAAGCGCTGGATAGCGCGTTCAAGCGGACCAAGATCCAGCCGAGATGCATGCGCCATGGGAATTCCCGAGTAGAAGAAACAGGGTCCTATTGTTGCACCGAAGTACAGATTGGGCGCATCGTAGTTGACCATACGATGCGCCTTGGTAGCTCAATTACACCCGACATTAACCAAGCTGTGCATATTGTTACTCCGGGTGTAAACCCTGAAGTCATGGCATCATCGCCGGTTTTTTCCGTTGTAGATCATGGACATGCTTGGCCGCAACCGGGCATGCCAAGAACAAGAAAGGACTTCCCATGACGAACCCGACGACACAGCCGGGGCAGGATGTGATCGAGCATCCGACCGATGAAATGAACCATACCGGCATCAGCCTGGTCCGCTCCTGGATCATCGTGGCGGTTGCCGTGGCCGCCAGTGTAGGCCTGTATTTCTTGCTGACCGGCTCGGCCGGCATTGAGCCGGTGCCGAGCAAGGGCTTGGCACTGCTGCTGTTCATCGCCATCCTGTGGCTGACCGAAGCGATCCACGTGACCATTACCGCACTGCTGGTGCCAGTGGGCGCGCTGATCCTCGGCTTTCCGGAATTCAACACCAGCAAGGCGCTGTCCACGTTTGCCGATCCGATCATCTTCCTGTTCTTCGGCGGCTTTGCGCTGGCTACCGCACTGCACGTGCAGAACCTGGATCGCAAGATCGCCTTCTGGCTGATGTCGCTGGCAGGCTCCCACCTGGGCGTTGCCGCGCTGCTGCTGTTTGCAGTAACCGCGGCACTGTCGATGTGGATCAGCAACACGGCGACTGCCGCCATGATGCTGCCGCTGGCACTGGGCATCATGAGCCACCTGGACAAGAAGCAGGAGCGCAATACCTTCATCTTTATCCTGCTGGGCATTGCCTATTCCGCATCCATTGGCGGCCTGGGTACGCTGGTCGGTTCGCCGCCCAATGCGATTGCCGCCCGTGCGCTGAACTTGGACTTTGCCGGCTGGATGAAGGTCGGCCTGCCGCTGATGCTGATCCTGATGCCGCTGATGGTGCTGACGCTGTGGCTGGTGTTCCGTCCCAACCTGAATCGCCGTATCCAGATCCCCCATGAAGAGATCCCGTGGACCAGCAAGCGCGTCATGACCATGGTGGTGTTTGCCGTTACCGCCCTGGCCTGGATTTTTGGTGGCGATGTCGCCAAGGCACTGCAAGTGACTGCGCCTGATACCTTTATCGCGCTGACTGCGGCCGTGGTCATTGCCATTCTGGGCCTGGCCACCTGGCGCCAGATTTCCGACAACACCGACTGGGGCGTGCTGTTCCTGTTCGGCGGTGGTCTGACCCTGTCCGGCCTGCTGCGCAGCTCCGGCGCTTCTGCCGTGCTGGGCGACCAGGTCGCGGCTTTCCTGACCGGTGCTGACCCGCTGCTGATCATCTTTGGCGTGACGACCTTCATCATCGTGCTGACCGAGTTCACCAGCAACACGGCATCTGCTGCGCTGCTCGTGCCGGTGTTTGCAGCCATTGCCGAGCGCATGGGCATGCCGCCCACTGTGCTGGTGCTGATGATCGGTATCGGTGCCTCCTGTGCCTTCATGCTGCCGGTGGCCACGCCGCCCAACGCCATCGTGTTCGGTACCGGCCATATCCGCCAGTCCGAGATGGTGCGCGCCGGCGCCGTACTCAACGTGTTCTGCGTGATCGTGCTGACGCTGTGGGGCTACTTCGTGCTGCGTTGATGCAGACCTGAGCCCAGCCGACAACCGGTGCCTTGCGGGGCACCGGTTTTTTTGTTTGACGATGACTCCAGCCCGGTACTTCGCTGGACTACGCCGAAGCTCGATACAGCAGGTTTATCAATAGCTTACCCGGACGAGCGAATTGTCGTATCACTGATACGACAATTGAGCTGGTGGCGCGCGACAGCGGCTGGCTGACCGTGCTGCCCGAGGTGGTGGTGCAGGACGAACTGCGCGCGGGCACCCTGGTGACGGTGGGCCAATCGACGCTGCTGCAGGAAAACTTCTACGCCATCACCACGCCGCGCCGGCACCGCATCGACGCGCTAGAGCAATTGCTGGCGCCGCCAGCAGATTGAACGAGCCGGGACAGGGTTTATTGAAAGCCCAGCAACCCGCCGCTTCGTAGTCCGGCATCATCAGCCACCCTTCGACGCCAAATCAGGCGGGTGTGCTTTGTTCGCTCCGAGCGCCACCGTCAGCGATCCGAGCGCGTCACCGCCACGCCCGCCGCGTACACCACGATGGGTGCGCCCCCCGTGGCGTGGGGCACATCCTTGCGCGGGTTCCACTGCGGGTGGTAGATGCCGATCTTGAAGTAAGGCGGGTTTTTCTGGTCGTAGTTGTTCGCGCCCTCGTAGCTGACCCAGTTCTCGCCATCGTGCGTCAACGCCACCAGGCCGCCCTGGCCGCTGCGCGACCAATGGATGCGGACATCAAAGCGGTGCCACACCCCGGTCTGCAGCGGCGGCAGAGAAAACTCTTTTTTCTCCACCTGATCCGGTGACGCCAGCCGGTTGACCATCAACCGCCAGTGATCGCCCTCGATCGCCAGCGAAATGGGCGGATTGGTGTCCCTGCCACTGTCGAGCTTGTAGCCGTGCCACTGCGGCACAATGGTCGCCTGCGGGTTGGGCCGCCAGTCCTGCGGCACAAAGACCGCAAATTGGTAGCGGTAATGGCCCCAGGGCATGGCGGCAGCGGCCAATTCGGCCCTGTAGGACACGCCATCGTCCGGCACCACGAAGCGGTAAGACGGGCCTCCATCGAGCGTGGGCTGATCCACCTGCGCAATGCTGCCATTGCCATCGATGGAGCGGCGTGCCCACTGAAGAGCGCCGTCGGCACTGACGCCGGGCGCGTTGCGCCGCCCCGCAAAAGACGGCGCCGCGAGGGCCGCGCACAGCCCCAGCAGTACCAGGGCCTTGTAAGGTCTTGCACAAGACATCATTGCATTCATGGATGGCTCCTCAATGAAAAAGGGCGGATCAACACAAAGCCGCCAGGGCCTGCGCCACCCAGCTCCGGCACTGCCTTGGCATCGCGTTGCGGGTGCTGGCGCAGCAGCAGGCCGCGCCGTCAGGGGAATGTCGGCGCAAGCACCGCCCACAACCAACGCTGTCAAAGCATTTCCCGCTTCATATGGAAGATCGTCAACACATTCAACGTCAGTTGCTCAGGTGGGGTGCGCTGCGGTCGCGTCGTTCGCTTTTTATGCCCACACCAATGTATCGCCGGCCATCCAAGCGATGCGCGCAGCCTGAACGCCCGGGTCGCCCGCATGTCCCAACGAGGCAAGCGCGTTTGCATGACAATGAAGCGGTCATAGTTCCCATGGGTACTGCATATGTCTGCTCGTGCATTGGCTCTCTTGCTGGCTCTGGTGCCACCAATGGTGTTGGCCGCATCCCCCACCCCTGCGCCTGCGCAGGTGGCCGCTGTGGCACGTGAACCGGCGGCGTCGGCTTGCCCGGCGCTCTTGAACTACACGTTTCCCAAGCTGCAGGATGAAAGCCCGCAGTCCTTGTGCCAATACAAAGGCAAGGTGGTTTTGGCCGTGAACACGGCCAGCTATTGCGGCTTCACCTACCAATACCAAGGGTTGGAAGCGCTGTTCCAAAAGTACAAGGGCCGCGGCCTGGTGGTGCTGGGCTTTCCGTCCAACGACTTTTTGCAGGAAAAAAGCGACAACAAAGAGATTGCCGAGTTTTGCTACAACACCTATGGCGTGATCTTTCCGATGTTTGCGCGCTCTGCCGTGCGTGGCTCGGATGCCAACCCGTTCTACAAGCAACTGGCGCAAATTACGGGCAAGGTTCCGTCCTGGAACTTCAACAAATACCTGATTGACCGCTCTGGGCGTTCGGTGACCCACTACGCCAGCACGGTCGAGCCTGACAACAAGGCATTTGTGGAGCAGCTGGAAAAGCTGCTTGCCACGCCCTGACGAAGGGCAAGCTGCGGCGCTGGGCGTGCGGTGCCGCTTGAAGTGTGACGTTCTTTCGCTATTTTTTTTGCAGCAGCTGCGCCAGCGCCCCCGATAGCTCGGGGTAGCGCCAGACAAAGCCCGCTGCCTGGGCGCGCTGTGGCACCAGGCGCTGGCCGCCCAGCAGCAGCACCGACATCTCGCCCAGCGCCAGGCGCAGCGCCCAGGCGGGCGCGGGCAGCAGCGCGGGGCGATGCAGGGTGCGCGCCAGGGTGCGGGTGAAGTCGGCATTGCGCACCGCTTCGGGTGCGCAGGCGTTGAAGGGGCCGCTGGCGTCCTGGTGCTGCAGCAGGTAGTCGATCAGCGCCACCTGGTCGTCCAGGTGAATCCAGGGCATCCATTGCTGGCCGCTGCCCAGCCGGCCGCCCAGGCCCAGGCGAAACGGTGGCAGCAACCGCGCCAGCATGCCGCCCTGCGCGGCCAGCACCGGCGCGGTGCGCAGCAGCGCGACGCGCACACCCCATTGGCGCGCCCGCTCGGCCTCTTGTTCCCAGGCCACGCACAGACGGCTGCCAAAGTCGGTGTTGCCGGGGGCGCTGTCTTCGGACAGCCATTGCTCGCCGCCGTCGCCATACCAGCCCACGGCCGAGCCCGAAAGCAGCACGCGCGGCGGCACGGGCTGCCGGCCTATCCAGTCCACCAGGCTGCGCGTCAAGTCCACGCGGCTGCGCCACAGCAGGGCCTGGCGCGCCTGGGTCCAGGGGCGATCGGCTATGGGGGCGCCGGCCAGGTTGACCACAGCGTCCATTGGTGGGCCGGCGTCCAGTTCTTGCAACTGCGCAATGCCACGCGCGCCGCTGCACAGCGCGGGCACCTGCTGGGGGCTGCGGCTCCAGACGCAGAGGGCGTGCCCCTGCCGGCTCCAGTGCTGGCACAGCGCGCGGCCAATCAGGCCCGTGCCGCCGGTAAGTAGGATGCGCATGGTGGGTTCTCCTCTCGTCAGTGTGTTGATGGCGCCGTCACCAGGGTAGGCGCTGGCCGTCGTAGGCCCAGAAGCCGCCGCTGTCCTCAGGCGTCAGGTGGTCGAGCACTGCCAGCAGGTCGCGCGCCGCGTCCTGCGCGGGCCGCCCGATCTGCGCGCCGCGAAACGGGGCCGACAGGGCCGAATCCACCGTGCCTGGGTGCAGCGCCGCCAGCACGCACTGCGGGTGGGTGCGGGCCAACTCGATGGCGGCGGTCTTCACCACCATGTTCAGCGCGGACTTGGACGCGCGGTAGCTGACCCAGCCGCCCAGGCGGTTGTCGCCAATGCTGCCCACCTTGGCCGATAGCACGGCGAAAAGGCTGCGCTCGTCGCGCGCCAGTTGCGGGGCGAAGTGCGCCAGCGCTAGCGCCGGGCCGATGGTGTTGATGGCGAAGCTGGCGGCCATGTGGTCGGCCTGGAGTTCGGCAAGTCGTTTCTCAGGGTTGCCGGTGGGGCCCTGCAGCATGCCGGTGGCCACCAGCACCAGATGCCAGGGCCCTTCGGCGTGCAGGGCCTGGGCTGCGGCAGCGATGCTGCCGGGCGCACCAAAGTCCAGCGCAGGTGTGCTGCCGCGCGCCAGCGTGCGCACCGCGGCGCAGCGCGGGTCGGTGCGCAATTGCGCGGCCATTGCGCCGCCAATGGCGCCGGTGGCGCCCAGCACCAGGGCGCGGTAACCGTCGGGCAGGGATTGCATGGCGGTAGGGCCTTTCGTCAAAGGGTTTCCAGCCGCTGGCGCAGCTGCGTGGCCTGCGCGCGCAGGGCGGTTTGCTGGGGCTCGTCCATCTTCTGCCACTGGCGGTACACCAGGGCCAGGCGCGGGTTGCCTTGCAGCGCCGGGGCGTGGCGCGCAAAAAAGTCCCAGTATAGGGCGTTGAAGGGGCAGGCGCGCGCGCCGGTCTTTTGCTTGGGGTCGTAGGCGCAGCCCCGGCAATAGTCGCCCATGCGCTGCAGGTAGGCGGCGCTGCTCACGTAGGGCTTGGTGGCGATCACGCCGCCATCGGCGCGCTGGCTCATGCCCAGGGTGTTGGGCAGTTCCACCCACTCAAAGGCGTCGATGTAAATGCCCAGGTACCAGCGGTGCAGCGCCTGCGGCTCCAGCCCGGCGAGCAGCGCGAAATTGCCAATCACCATCAGCCGCTGGATATGGTGCGCGTGCGCTGTCTGCAGCGACTGGGTGATGGCCAGGTGCAGGCAGCGCATGCGTGTGTCGTCGCTCCAGAACCAGTGCGGCAGCGGCTGGTGGTGGCCCAGCGCGTTGTGCGCGTCGTAACCCGGTATGTGCGCCCAGTAGATGCCGCGCACGTATTCGCGCCAGCCCAAAATTTGACGGACGAAGCCCTCTACCGCGGCCAACGGGGCCCGGCCCGCGCGCCAGGCGCTCTCGGCGCGCTGCACTACCTCCAGCGGGTGCAGCATCTTCACGTTCAGCGCAAACGACAGCAGCGAGTGGAACAGGCGCGGCGCCTGGGCTGCCAGCGCGTCTTCGTAGTCGCCAAAGTGCGGCAGCGCGGTGGTGATGAAGGCGTCCAGGCAGGCCAGGGCCTCGCCCCGGTTAAGCGGCCAGCGCAGCGCGTCGGCCTGGGGCGCGCCAAAGCTGGCTACGCCCGCGCGCTTGATCATGGCCCACAGGCCGCTGTGGTCGTGCTGCGGCCGCCAGTCGGCGGGCTCGGGCGGGGTGCCGGACCAGGGCTTGCGGTTGTCGTGGTCAAAGTTCCACTGCCCGCCTTCGGGCTGGCCGTGGGCGTCCAGCAGCACCTGGTGGCGGCGGCGCATGTGGCGGTAGAAGTGCTCCATCAGCCACTGGCGGCGCCCGTGCATCAGGGCGGCCAGGTCGCCCCGGGCGGTCAGAAAGTGCTCGCTGTCCACCGCCTTGCAGGCCAGGGGCTGGAGGGCGGTAGCGGCACAGTCCTGCAACTGGGCATCGAGCCGCCATTCGTCGGGCTGCTGCCATTGCACGGCCTGGGCACGATAGTGCGCGGCCAGGGCGGCCAGGTTGTCCGGGATGGACTGGCGGTTGCTGGCGTCGTCCAGCGCCACGTAGCGCACGCGGTGGCCGGCCTCGCGCAGCTGGCGCGCAAAGTCGCGCATGGTGGCAAAGATGGCCAGGATTTTCTGCGCGTGGTGCAGCACGTAGTCGGTCTCCTGGCGCACCTCCATCAATACATAGACCACCTGCGGGTCTACTTGGGCAAACCAGCTGTGGCCGGGGTTGAGCTGGTCGCCCAGCACCAGGCGCAGGGTGTGGCAGGCGCGGGTCATGGGCGGCTCCACAGGTCTTGGTAGGCACCATGAGGGTCGTAGGTCTGGGCCTGCTGCACGGGGTCGAAGCGGCGGCCGCCGCGCGGGTCGGTGCCCCGGCCCGCGATGTACAGCCAGTTGCCCTGGTTGCTGTAGACGTCGTAGTCCAGCAGGTGGTGCTCGAACCAGGCCGCGCCCGCGCGCCAGTCGCACTGCAGGTCGTGGATCAGGTAGCTGGCCGTCACCTGGCGCAGGTGGTTGCTGAGGTAGCCGGTGGCGGCCAGCTCGCGCATGCCGGCGTCCACCAGTGGCTGGCCGGTCTGGCCCGCGCACCAGGCGGCAAAGCGGCCCGCGTCGTGCGGCGTGGCGCGTGCGGGGCCCAGCCCCTGGGCGCGGTAGAGCGCGCGGCCATGCTGCAGGTGCAAAAAGCGAAAGTAGTCGCGCCACAGCAGCTCGAACCACAGCCAGTAGCTGCCGTCGCTCGCGCCCTGGGCGGCTTCGTAAGCGCGCAGCTGCGCCAGCGTCTGCCGCGCCGAGAGCGCGCCGGTGGCCAGCCAGGGCGACCATTTGCTGGAATAGTCCAGCCCCACCAGGCCGTTGCGCGTGCGCTTGTAGCTGTGCGGCAGCCCGCGCGCCAGGTACTGCGCCAGGTGGGCCAGGGCTGCCGTCTCTCCGCCGTGCAGTGGCCCGCGTTGGTAGGGGAAGGCGCTGCGCGCATCGGCCGCAGGGGGCGTGCCGACAAAGGCCGTGAGGGCATCGTCCTGGCTGTACAAGTAGGCAGCGGGCACGCCCTTCGGCCAGGGGGGCAAGCTGGTGGGCGGCGGCAGCGGGGTGGGTGGCTGCAGGCTGGCCTGCTCCACCGCTTGGCGAAAAGGGGTGAACACGGGTGGCAGCTGCTGCACAGGAAAGGGCAGCTGCGCGGGTTCGAGCAGACTGCTTTGCCAGACCGTATGCACCGCCAGGCCGGCCGCGCGCAGCTCGTTCACCTCGGCCTGCTCGTAGGGGGCGGCAATGGCTTCGCACAGAACATCGCTGGCACCCACGGCGCCGGCCAGGGCGGGGAGCACGCTGGCCGCAGGCCCAGGGCAAATCAGCAGCGGGCAGCCGCGCTGCAGCAGCGCCAGGCGCAGGCCATCGATGGCGGACGCCAGCCAGGCACGGCGGTGCGGCCCTATGCGGGCAAATCCCCAGCGGCTGGGAGCCTCGGCGTCCGGCAAGCACAGCACGGGCAGCAGCTGGCGCGCGCCTTGGGCCAGGGCTGCGTGGAGGGCGGGCTGGTCGTGAAGGCGCAGGTCATTGCGAAACCAAAGGATCACTGGGCTCATGAACTTCCCTGCGCATCACCGGGCTTGCCTGCGGAACGCCGGCAGCGTTCGGAGCAATACTTGGCCGCGTCCCAATCGCGCACCCACTTTTTGCGCCATGCAAAAGGCCGGCCGCAGACCAGGCAGGGCTTTTGCGGCAGGTGCGGCTTGCGGTGCATGGCTCAAAACTCCAGGCTTTGTTGTGGGTCGGGCGCGCTGGCGGGGCGGCCCTTGTTGCCTCGGCGCGCCAGGCGCGAGCCGTGTTTTTCCACGATGGCGGCCTTGGCTTCGCGCACAGGCGCCTGGGCGCGCAGTGCATGCACCCTGGCCTTGGCGGCGCGGGTCGCGGAGGCCAGGTCCACCAGTGGTTCGGGCAGGTCGCGGCCCAGCAGCACGCCGCAGCGCGCTTGCACGTCGGCGGGCATGCGCCAGGGCTCCAGCAGCCAGGCGTCCGGCACGTGGCGCAGGTGGGGCTGCCAGCGGCGCACAAAAACGCCTTCGGGGTCGTGGTCCTGGGCTTGCTTGATGGGGTTGTAGACGCGCGTGGTGTTGATGCCCGTGGTGCCGGCTTGCATTTGCATCTGGCTCCAGTGGATGCCGGGCTCGTAGTCCAGAAACTGGCGTGCCAGCCACAGCCCCACGGGGCGCCAGTGCAGCCACAGCGGGTAGGCGGCCACCGACACCAGCATGGCGCGCATGCGAAAGTTGAGCCAGCCGGTGGCGCGCAGCATGGCCACGCAGGCATCGACCATGGGCCAGCCGGTGCGGCCGGTTTGCAGGGCCTCGAAATGGGCGGGGTTCCAGTCGTCTTCGCGCAGGCCGTCGTAGCCGCGGTGCAGGTTGCGCCATTCCAGTTCGGGCTCGGATTCGAGCTTTTGGATGAAGTGGCAGTGCCAGTGCATGCGGCTCATGAAGGCCGCCAGGCCCTGGCGCTGGCGCGGGGCGAGCGGGTCGTCGTCGGCCTTGAGCTGGATTTGCCGCTGCTGCGTGGCCTGCACCACCTCGCGCATGCCCAGGCAGCCCAGGGCCAGGTAGGGCGACAGGCGCGAGCAGGCTGTGGGCGCGGTCAAGGGAGAAGAGATGCCGCCCCGGTACCCGGCGCTGCGTTGCTGCAAAAATTCGTGCAGCACCGCCTGGCCTAGGGTGCGCCCGCCACGCTGGCGCAGGGGTGGGTCGTGCAAATCCAGCAGGCCCACGGTCTCGGGCGCGGGCCAGGCATCGCGCCAGGGCAGGGCCAGGGCCTGCAGGCTGGCGGGCGGCGGGGGCGCCAGGCAGGGGGCCTGCATGAAGGCCTGCCAGCGCGCGTGCCAGCGGTCACGCGAGGGCAGGCGCCGCACCACGCCGTGCTGCGGCCACTCTTGCCAGCCCACGCATTGCTGGCGGCACCAGCGCGCCACGGCCAGGTCGCGGGCGTAGGTGTGGGCGTTGCCGGTTTCTTCGTGCGAGGCCAGGCGCGCAAAGGGCTGCAGCGCATGCAGGTGCGCCAGCACCTCGGGCACCTCGCCCACGGCCAGCTGCAGCGTGGCGCCACAGGTGCGCAATTGCAGGGCCAGGTCGCGCAGGCTTTCGCGCAGAAAACCGTAGTGCTGCAGCGCGCAGTCGGGCTGCGCCCACAGGCTGGGCTCCAGCACGTACAGGCACAGCACCGGGCCCTGGCGCGCGGCGTGGATCAGCGGCGCGTGGTCATGCACGCGCAGGTCGCGTTTGAACCAGACGACGGTGTAGGCCATGGTGCGCTTGCCTGGGGTGGGGGCGATGCATGGGGCGTTCAGTGCGCCGGGTCCTGGCGCTCGTGCGTGACCCAGATGAGCGCGGCGGTATCGACCCCCAGCGCGCGCGCCTGGGCGACGATGGCGTTTTGCTGTGCCGGGGCGATGTGCTTGTCGCGCGCCAGAATCCAGGCGTAACCCGTGTCGGGCCCCACCACCAGGGCCCAGCGGTAGTCCGGGTCCAGCGCGGCGACGTGGTAGCCGCCGTAGAACGGCCCGAAGAACGACACCTTGAGCGAGCCGGTGGTGGGCGCGCCGGTGAACAGGGCTTTGCCCACGGCTTCGCGCCACTGGCCGCTGGCCGGGGCATAGCCGCGGTTGACCACGCGCACGCTGCCGTCGGCCTGCGCGGTATAGGTGGCGGACACATCGGTCATGCCGCGCTCAAAGGCGTGATCCAGGCGCGCCAGCTCATACCAGCGGCCCTGGTAGCGCTGCATGTCAAACGGCGTCACGGCGGTCACGCCCGGCGGCGGGCGGGTGCTGGCGCAGCCCGCCAGCAGCAGGGCTGATCCGGCCAGCAGCAGGGCCAGCAGTGCCAGGCGATGGCGCTGCAGTGGCGAAGGGCGGGTGCTGCTCAGGGTGCGGGCGGCGGTGTGCATACAAAGTCCTCCAGGGGTTCATGGGCCGCGGCGCCACTGCGCCACCAGCGGTTGCAAGGCAGGCAGCTGCGCCACGGCGCTAACGCCTGCCAGCGGCCGCTGGTACAGCGCGGTGCAGGCGCCACCCACCCACAGCGCGGTGGCGGGGGGCAGTTGCGCGCGCAGCTCGCGCAGGCTGGCCTGCACCAGGGCGGGTTTGTGCACGTTGCTGAAGCTCAGGGCCACCACGTCGGCGCGGTGGGCCCGCGCGGCCTGCGCAATGTCGGTCAGCGGCGTTTGCGTGCCCAGCGACACGCAGGTGCAGCCCTCCAGCGCCAACAGGGCTTCCACCATCAGCAGGCCCAGGCTGTGCTGCTCTTGCGGCAGCGTGGTCAGCAGCACCTTGGGGCCCAGCGGCACGGGCTGCGGCGCCAGCGTGGAAATGGCATGGCGCAGCACGCCGGTGATGACCTCGGTGTACAGGTGCTCCTCGTAAATCTCGAAGCGGCCCTGCGCCCAGGCGTCGCCCACCGCAGTCGTCAAAGGCGCGACCAGATCGGTGACAAAAGCCCCCAGGCCCATGCGCAGCTGGGCGTGGCTCAGGCCGTGCCGCAGCGCGCGCGGATCGTGCGTGCCGATGGCGTGGAGCAGTTCCTCCAGCAGGTGCGAGTGGAGAGAGTCTTGTTTGTGTGTCTTGGACAAAAAGGCTGTGGTGGCCGGTTCCTGGCTTTCCAGCAATTGCCCCAACTGGGCGTCATCCAGGCCCACCACCTTGCCTGGCCGCAGGCCGCCATCGAGCAGCCGGCGGATTTGCTTGAGCCGCTGCACCTGGGCTGCGCTGTACAGCCTGTCACCCGCCGAATCCCGCGTGGGCGCAGGGAATCCATAGCGCTTTTCCCACACGCGCAAGGTGTCTTTGCCCAGGCCTGTTTCGCGCTCCACGGCGGCAATCGGCAGGCCTGCATCGCCCGTGGGGGGTGCAGTAAAAGACGGTGCGGGAGTTGGGATGCTCATGGACAAAGGAGGATGGGTTGCGCTAATTGTCTAAGACAAAAATAATTTTGTCTAGTACAATACGCATTATGTGCAGCAGCCAGGGCTGCACTCCACAGTACCGCAGATTGGAATCAGGCTCATGAAAGTCGCAGTCATCGGATCAGGCATCTCGGGTTTGGCGGCCGCGCACCGCCTGCGGCGGCACGCGCAGGTGGTGCTGTTCGAGGCGGGCAGCTACTTTGGCGGCCACACCCACACGGTGGATGTCACGCTGCCCGATGCCCAGGGCCAGCGCGTCACGCACGGCGTGGACACGGGTTTTCTGGTGCTCAACGAGCGCACCTATCCCGGTTTGATTGGCTTGCTGGAAGAACTGGGCGTACCCACGGCGGCGTCGGACATGTCGTTCTCGGTCCAGGTGCCGGGTGCTGGCGCGCTGGGGGCAGGGGCGCTGGAGTGGAGCGGCTCCAGCCTGGCGACGGTATTTGCCCAGCGGCGCAACCTGCTGCGACCGCGCTTTCTGGCCATGTTGGCCGAGCTGCTGCGCTTTAACCGCCTGTGCACCGCCCTGGCCGAGCGCGGTGAAGACCGGGCGCTGGCCCAGCCTTTGGGCGAGTTTCTTGACCAGCACGGCTTTGGCGCTGCGTTTCGTGATTGGTACTTTTTGCCCATGCTGGGCTGCATTTGGAGCTGCCCGACGGACCAGATGCTGCGCTTTCCCGTGGCCACCATGGTGCGCTTTTGCCACAACCATGGCCTGATCCAGGTGCAGAACCGGCCCCAGTGGTACACGGTGGCGGGCGGCGCGCGCCAGTACGTCCATGCCATCGTGCAAGGGCTGGACGCGCGGCTGGCAACGCCAGTAGAACGCATCCAGCGCAACGCCGCCGGCGTGCTCATCCAGACCAGCGCCGGCAGCGAGCATTTCGACGCCGTGGTGCTGGCCGTGCACAGCGACCAGGCCTTGCGCCTGCTGGCCCAGCCCAGCGCTGTTGAACAACAGGTGCTGGGCGCCATCCGCTACCAGCCCAACCGCGCCGTGCTGCACACCGACACCCGCGTGATGCCCCAGCGCCGTGCCGCCTGGGCCGCGTGGAACTACGAGCGCGCGGCCAGCGGCGCACAGGAATCGGCCCGCGTCTGCCTGCACTATTGGCTCAACCGCCTGCAGCCGCTGCCCTTTGCGCAGCCGGTGCTGGTGTCGCTGAACCCCTTGCACGACATTGCCCCGACGCAGGTGCTGGGTGAGTTTGACTATGACCACCCGGTGTTCGACCTGGGGGCCATGGCCGCGCAAAAGCGCGTGCCGCAGCTGCAGGGCGCGCAGCACACCTGGTTTGCCGGTGCCTGGACGGGTTACGGTTTTCATGAAGACGGCCTGCAGTCCGGCTGGCGCGCCGCCGATGCGCTGCTGGCGCAGATGCAGCGCAGGAAGGCCGCATGACCCCCGCTGCCGCCCCCGGCCCTGTGCCGCACATCGGCTTCGGCCATGTGTGGCACACGCGGCTGCGCCCGCGCCAGCACCGCTTCAGCGTGCCTACCTTCTTCCTCATGTTGCCCATGCGCACGCTGCGCGCGCAGCCGCAGGCGGCGGGGGTGCTGGCCCTGAACCGCGCCGGGGTGCTGGCCTTTCGCGATGCGGATCACGGCGACGGCAGCGACGCGAGCCACGGCGGCGCACTGGCCTGGCTGGAGGCGCTGCTGCATGCCGAGGGCATTACCGACGCGCAGGGCGAGATCTGGCTGCAGTGCTACCCGCGCGTGCTGGGCTACAGCTTCAAGCCGGTGAGTTTTTGGTACTGCCACCGCAGCGACGGCAGCCTGCGCGCCATCGTGGCCGAGGTGAACAACACCTTTGGCGAGCGCCACGCCTATCTGCTCGACCAGCCGCGCTACGGCCAGGAGCTGCAGGCGCGCAAGGCCTTTCATGTGTCGCCGTTTTGCGCGGTGGAGGGCGGCTACCGCTTCGAGTTCCGCCGCAGCGGGCCCGAAGGCCTGGGCTCAGCGCGGGTGCGTATCGATTACCACGACGCCGAAGGCCCGGTGCTGCTCACCGGCATGGCCGGGCGGCTCGAACCCCTTACCGCCGCCAGCCGCCGCCGCGCGTTGTGGCGCTACCCCCTGCTGACGCTGGGCGTGATGGCTCGCATTCTCTGGAACGCCTTGCTGCTGTGGCTCAAGCACGTGCCGTTCCACGCCAAGCCCGCCGCGCCGGTGCTGCCCGTTTCCCGTTCATCCTCATCCGAGCACTGACCATGAACACCACCACTACGACCACCACAGCCAGCAACCCGTTCTCGCTGCCCCTGCCCGCCAGTGCGCCCGCCAGCGCGCGCAGCGGACTGCGCCTGCTGCAGCGCCTGCAGCACGGCACGCTGCACCTGGAGCTACCCGACGGCAGCACGCTGCAAGTGGGCCAGGGCGGCTACCCGCACGCCAGCCTGCACCTGCACCACTGGCGCGTGTTTGGCGCAGTGCTGCGCTCGGGCGACATCGGCCTGGCCGAGGGCTATATCGCCCAGGACTGGAGCACGCCCCACCTGGCCGACCTGCTGCGCCTGCTGATGGCCAACCGTGATGCGCTGGAATCCCTGGTCTACGGCGCCTGGTGGGGGCGCCTGGCCTACCGGCTGCGCCACCTGCTCAACCGCAACAGCCGCGCGGGCAGCCGCCGCAACATCCACGCCCATTACGACTTGGGCAACGCCTTCTACCAGCTGTGGCTGGACCCGAGCATGAATTACTCGTCGGCCTGGTTCCAGGGTGACTTGACGGGCGACCTGACCGCTGCGCAGCACGCCAAAGTGCGCCGCGCCCTGCACAGCGCCGGCGTGCAGCCCGGCAGCCGCGTGCTGGAAATTGGCTGCGGCTGGGGCGCGCTGGCCGAAATGGCGGCGGGCGAGTGTCAGGCCCATGTGACGGGCGTGACGCTGTCCACCGAGCAACTGGCGTTTGCCCAGGCGCGCCTGCTGGCAGCGGGCCTTGCGCCGCAGGCCGATCTGCGCCTGCAGGACTACCGCGACATACAGGACGGGCCATTCGACGCCATTTGCTCCATCGAGATGGTGGAAGCCGTGGGCCAGGCCTACTGGCCCAGCTACTTTGGCGCGCTGGCGCGGCTGCTCAAGCCCGGCGGGCGGGCCTGTGTGCAAAGCATCGTCATCGACGACGCGCTGTTCGACCGCTACGTGCAGGGCACGGACTTCATCCAGCAGTACGTCTTCCCTGGCGGCTGCCTGCCCAGCCCGGCGCGCTTTCGCGCCGCCGCGCAGCAGGCCGGCCTGCGCGTGATCGAGGAATTCGCCTTCGGCCCCGACTACGCCGAAACCCTGCGCCGCTGGCACCGCCAGTTCACCGAGCGGCGCGCCCAGGTGCTGGCCCAGGGCTTTGATGCGGCCTTCCTGCGCACCTGGGAGTTTTACCTGGCGTACTGCGAGGCGGCCTTCGACAGCCGCAACATCGACGTGGTGCAGTACACCTTGGTGAAAGATTAAAAACCATAGCTGCTCGCGCTTTCTGCATATGCCTTACAGCCTCATTTCATCGCTAAACCGAATGGCCCGCGTGGGCGTGCTGGCGGTGGCCTTGGGGGCCGCGGTCGCCAGCGCCACCGCTGCGGCCGATGGCGCAGCCGCCCCGCCCAGCTTTGTGCAGCAGGCACTGCCTGCCGCAGCCCTGCTGGGCCAGGGGCAGATGCGCTTTCTGGGGCTGCGCATTTACGACGCCCGCCTGTGGGTGGGCCCGCAATTCAAGGCGGCCGACTTTGGTGACTACCCGCTGGCGCTGGAGCTGAGCTACCACCGCGCCTTCAAGGGCGCGGCCATCGCGCAGCGCTCCATCGACGAGATCAAGCGCCAGGGTGAGTTGCCGCCCGCGCAGGCGCAACGCTGGCTGAAAGTCTTGACCGCCTTGCTGCCCGATGTGCAGTCTGGCGACCGGCTGACCGGCCTGTACCAACCCGGCCGGGGCATGCGTTTTTGGCGCGGCGAGCAGTTGCTGGGCGTCACGGACGATGCCGAGCTGGCGCGCCGCTTTTTCGCCATCTGGCTGTCGCCGCGCACCTCCGAGCCCGGCCTGCGCAGCGCCTTGCTGGCGCGCAGATCAGAAGGCGGGCCATGACCCGCGCCCATCTTCCGTGGACTGCCGCGCAGGTGCTGCCCTGGCGCGCCGGCCTGGCCTACGGGCTGCTGGGCCTGCCACTGGCCTTTGCCGCGCTGCCGTTGTACGTGGTGCTGCCGCATTACTACGCCAGCGACCTGGGCCTGCCGCTGGCCACCGTGGGCGCGCTGCTGATGCTGGTGCGGCTGATGGATGCCGGGGCTGAGCCGCTGCTGGGCCGCCTAAGTGATCGGCTGTACCGCCGCACCTCGCAGGCCGTGCTGTGGGTGGCCGGGGCTGCGGCGCTGCTGCTGGCGCTGGGCCTGGCGGGCCTGTTCTTCCCCCGCGTGCAGGGTAAAGCGGCGCTGGCGGTGTGGATGGTGGCGGGGCTGCTGTTCACCTGCCTGGCGCACAGCCTGCTGGTCATCGCGCACCAGGCCTGGGGCGTGCGCCTGGGGGGCGACGCCTTGCAGCGCAGCCGCATCGTGGCCTGGCGCGAGGGGGCGGGGCTGCTGGGCGTGGTCACGGCCAGCGCGCTGTCGGTGGCCTGGGGCGCGGGCAGTATGTTGGCCGTGTTTGCGTTGGCACTGCTGGCCGGCTGGCTTGTGCTGTGGCGCGCGCCGCGCCCGCCGGTGGCGGTTGCGCTACGCGATAGGGGGCATCAACCCAGTCCTGCGCTGTGGCAGCCACTGGCCGAATCACCATTCCGCCGCCTGTTGACCGTGTTTTTGTGCAACGGCATCGCCAGCGCCATACCGGCCGCGCTGATGCTGTTCTTCGCCCAGGACCGGCTGCTGGCCACGCAGCCGCAGATCGCGCTGTTTCTTGTGCTGTATTTCGTCAGTGGCGCGCTGTCCATGCCGGCTTGGCTGCGCGTGGTGCGCCGCTTCGGGCTGGAGCGCGCGTGGCTGGCCGGCATGTTGCTGGCTGTGGTCTGCTTTGGCTGGGCTGCGGGCCTGGAAGGCGGCCAGGTGCTTGCCTTTGGCGTGATCTGCGTGCTGTCCGGCATGGCGCTGGGGGCCGACCTGGCCGTGCCCGGCGCGCTGCTGGCCCTGCTGATCGAGCGCCACGGTGCCCAGGGCGTGCACGACGGCGCCTACCTGGGCTGGTGGAACCTGGCCGCCAAGCTCAACCTGGCGCTGGCCGCAGGCGCCACGCTGCCGCTCTTGCAATGGCTGGGCTACACGCCCGGCAGCCAGGATTTTTATGCGCTGCAGCACCTGGCTTGGGTCTACGCGCTGCTGCCCTGCGCGCTCAAGCTGGTGGCCGCGTCGTTGCTGCACTGGCTGCTGATCGATTCTCCAGACCACCCCCAGGAGTGACACCATGAACACACGCCGCCATGTTTTGTTGACCCTGCTTGCGGGCTCGGCCGTCCTCGCGGGCTGCGCCGGGCCGCAGGTCAGCGACTACGCCCAGCAGCGCCCCGCGCTGCAGCTCGATCGCTATTTCAATGGCCGCATCCGTGCCCACGGCATTTTCCAGAAGCGCGGCGGCGAGGTGGTACGCCGCTTCACCGTGGTCATGGACTGCCATTGGGAGGGCAACCAGGGCGTGCTGGACGAAGCCTTCAGCTATTCCGACGGCAGCACCTCCCGCCGCGTCTGGCGCCTGACCAAGCACGAGGGCGGGCGCTACACCGGGCGCGCCGACGACGTGGTGGGCGAGGCCGCGGGGCAGGAGTCCGGCAACGCCTTCCGCTGGAACTACACCCTGCGCCTGCCGGTGGACGGCAAGGAGTACGAGGTGCAGTTCGACGACTGGATGTTCCTGGTCGATGAGCGCGTGATGCTCAACCGCGCCACCATGAGCAAGTTCGGCATCACGCTGGGCGAAGTGCTGCTGTCCTTCAGCAAGGAATGAGCCCATGCCTCTGAACCCCCGCATCACCGACTGGCACGGCAAGCGCGTATGGCTGGTGGGCGCGTCCACCGGCATTGGGCGTGCCGTGGCCGCGCTGCTGCACGCACGCGGGGCGCAGGTGTGCGTGTCGGCGCGTCAGCAGGGCCTGCTGGACGCCTTCGTGCGCGAGCACCCCGGCAGCCAGGCGTTGGCGCTGGACGTGACCGACGCCCAGGCCACGGCCAGCGCTGCGCAGCAGCTGCTGCAGGGCGGGCCGCTGGATCTGGTTCTTTATTGCGCCGGCTACTACCGCCCCATGGTGGCCGACGCGCTGGACTTGCCCGAGCTGCTGCAGCACCAGCGCGTGAACGTCGCTGGCGCGCTGCATGTGCTGGCCGCGGTGGTGCCCGCGCTCTTGCAGTCCGCCAGCGCCGGGCGCGCGCCGCACCTGAGTTTGGTGGCCAGCGTGGCTGGCTGGCGCGGCCTGCCGCAAAGCCTGGCCTACGGGCCCACCAAGGCGGCGCTGATCAACCTGGCCGAAAACCTGTTCCTCGACCTGCGGCCCAAGGGCGTGGGCGTCAGCCTGGTGAACCCGGGCTTTGTCGATACACCACTCACGGCGCAAAACCAGTTCACCATGCCTTCCCTCATCACACCCGAACAGGCGGCGCTGGCCATCGTGCGCGGCTGGGAGCGGGGGGCGTTTGAATCGCATTTCCCTAAGCGCTTCACGGGTGTGCTCAGGTTCATGCGCTGCCTGCCGTACCGCTGGTATTTCCCGCTGGTGCACCGCTTCACCGGCCTTTGACCCATGCAGACCTCTCCCGCCGCTTCGTGCCCCGACACCCCCGCCGCCGTGCAAAGACTGATTGCGCTGTACGAGCAGCTTAGCCCCGCGCAACTGGCGCGGCTGGGCGACTACTACGCGCCCGACGCGCAGTTCAAAGACCCCTTCAACGACGTGCGCGGCGTACCCGCCATTGCGCAGGTGTTTGCGCACATGTTTGACACGCTGGAGCAGCCGCGTTTCGTCGTCACGCAGCACCTCGTGCAGGGCAAGCA
Source organism: Brachymonas sp. J145 (assembly GCF_036312245.1). Classification (NCBI taxonomy): domain Bacteria; kingdom Pseudomonadati; phylum Pseudomonadota; class Betaproteobacteria; order Burkholderiales; family Comamonadaceae; genus Allobrachymonas; species Brachymonas sp. J145. The sequence continues at coordinate 153,885 of NZ_JAZDCI010000005.1, forward strand.
GGCGTTTCTGGCCTGGGAATTTCACTTTCGCATGCGGCGCTGGCGGCCTCAGGTGGCGCAATGCATCCGCGGCGCCACCCTGGTGCGCTTTGACACCCAGGGACGCGTAACGCTGCACCGCGACTATTGGGATGCCGCCGAAGAGCTGTACGAAAAACTGCCACTGCTCGGCACTCTGATGCGCTGGCTGCGCAAGGCAGCTTCCGCCACCCACAAGGCCGCACCATGATCACCGTTCACCATCTTGAAATGTCGCGCTCCCAGCGCATCCTCTGGCTGCTGGAGGAGCTGGGCGTGCCCTATGACATCCGCCTCTACCGGCGCGACCCGGCAAGCCGGTTGGCGCCTGTCGAACTCAAGCGTATCCACACCCTGGGCAAATCGCCCGTGGTGACCGATGGCGACACCGTGGTGGCCGAGTCCGGCGCCATCATCGAATACCTGGCCGAGCGCTTTGGCGCCCAGGCGCCGGCAGAGCTTGCCCACCTGGAGCCCGCGCGCGGCACCGCAGAGCATCGCCAGTGCCGCTTTTGGATGCACTACGCCGAGGGCTCGCTGATGAACTGGCTGGTGATGAAGCTGGTGTTCGACTCCATTCCGCGCCAGCCCATGCCGTTCTTGGTGCGGCCCGTGGCCCGCGCCCTGTGTGCCAAGGTGCAGCAAAAGCTCATCACGCCGAACGTGCAGACCGCGCTGGCCTTCATGGAGGCGCACCTGGCGCAGCACCCCTGGTTTGCGGGCGAGCACCTCACCATGGCGGACTTTCAGATGAGCTTTGCCGTGGAGGCAGCTCTGGCCCGGGGCGGCAACGAAGCGGCTTGGCCGCATCTGGCCGCCTACCGCCAGCGCCTGCAGGCACGGCCTGCCTACCAGCGTGCGCTGCAAAAGGGCGGGCCGGTGTTGATGTCCTCGTGAACGGACCATGACGATAAAAAAAATACCTGCGGGCAGCAACGGCGTGGCGGCTACGGCCCCCAGCGCCATGGTGTGGCTGCGCCGCGACCTGCGTTGCCACGACCACGCCGCGCTCTACCACGCGCTGCGCCGCCATGAGCGCGTGTACTGCGCCTTCGTGTTCGACACCGACATCCTGGATGCGCTGCCCACGCGCTGCGACCGGCGCGTGGAGTTCATCCACGCCAGCGTGCTGGAGCTGCACGACGGCCTGCAGCAGCTGGCCGCACGCAGCGGCGCGCCCGGCGGCGGGCTCATCGTGCGCCACGGCCCGTCGCTGACGTGCATCGTGCAACTGGCGCAGGCGCTGGGCGTGCAGGAGGTGCTGGCCAACCGCGACTACGAGCCCCAGGCCCTGGAACGTGACCAGCGCGTGGCCCAGGCCTTGGGCGAGTTGGGCATCGCTTTTAGCGACTACAAAGACCAGGTGCTGCTGGAGCGTGACGAGGTGCTGACCCAGCAGGGCCGGCCCTACAGCGTGTTTACCCCCTACAAGCGCGCCTGGCTGCAGCGGCTGGATGCCTTCCAGCTCAAGCCCTATTCCGTTGAACGCTACGCCCGCCACCTGGCGCCGCCCCCCGCGGGCGAGCGCCTGCCCACGTTGGCAGACCTGGGCTTTACCCCCACCAACCTGCACGCGCTGCCTCTACCCACCGGGATGCGCGGTGCGCAGCAGCTGCTGCACGACTTTGCGCCACGCATGGCGGCGTATCACGAGGCGCGCGACTACCCCGGGCGCAAGGGCGTGTCCTACCTGTCGGTGCACCTGCGCTTCGGCACCGTGTCCATCCGTCAGCTGGCGGCGCTGGCGGCGCAGCAGGCATGCGAAGGCAGCGCGGGCGCGCAGACCTGGCTGTCCGAGCTGGCCTGGCGCGACTTTTATTTCATGATCCTGTGGCATCACCCGCAGGTGGTCACGCAGTCCTTCAAGCCCGAATACGACCGCGTGCAGTGGGACGAGGCGCCCGCGCTGTGGCAAGCCTGGTGCGAGGCGCGCACCGGCTACCCGCTGGTGGATGCCGCCATGCGCCAGATCTTACAGACGGGCTATATGCACAACCGCTTGCGCATGGTGGTGGCGAGCTTCTTGACCAAGGATCTGGGCATTGACTGGCGCCGCGGCGAGCGGTTTTTTGCCCAGCACCTGAACGACTACGACCTGGCCGCCAACAACGGCGGCTGGCAGTGGGCCGCGTCTACCGGTTGCGACGCGCAGCCCTACTTCCGCATCTTCAACCCCATCACGCAGTCCGAACGCTTCGATCCGGACGGGCAGTTCATCCGCCGCTACCTGCCCGAACTGGCCCGAGTGCCGGATGCGCACATCCACTTTCCCGCCGCCATGAAGCCGGTCGAACTCGCGGCCTGCGGTCTGCGGCTGGGGGTGGACTACCCGCAGCCTGTCGTCGATCACGCCAGGGCACGCGAGCGCACACTGATGCGTTTTTCGCCTATTTCATAAAGTGGAGTTGACCCGGTTCCGTGGACACATCATTCTTTGTGTTCAAGGAGTCGCAGATGTCCAAAGTACGACCGCCGTACCCGGCGGAATTCCGTCGGCAGATGGTCGAGCTGGTTCGAGCCGGCCGCTCACCCACACAGCTCTCGCGTGAGTTCGGTGTCACTGCCCAGTCCATCACCAACTGGGTCGGTCAGGCCGCCATCGACGAGGGCAAGCCCTTACCTGGCAAAGAAGGCCTGACCACCGCCGAGCGAGAAGAATTGGTGCGGCTGCGCCGCCAGTTGCGTCAGGTCCAGATGGAGCGCGACATCCTGGCAAAGGCTACGGCCTGGTTCGCCGGTCGCAGCGATGCGACATCCACGAAGTCTTCGGACTCGTGATGGCGAACCAGGCCGACCTTCCTGTGCGCGCCATGTGCCGCGTGCTCGGTGTCTCCGCCAGCGGCTTCTATGCCTGGCGAGAGCGTGCTCCAT
>NZ_JAZDCI010000006.1:0-135027 GCF_036312245.1 Brachymonas sp. J145
TGGAGTTCCCCCCATTTGACGGACACTTTCACTGAGAAGAAAGGAGCCCCCATGGGAAAAACCAAGCCCCCGTACCCCGAGGCATTCAAACAGCAGATCGTCGAGCTGTTTCATTCCGGTCGCAGCCAATCCGAGCTGGCACGTGAGTTCGATGTGTCAGCGGTGAGCATTGCCAACTGGGTTGCACGCGCTGCAGCCGATGCTGGCAAGCCGTTATCCGGCAAGGATGTGTTGACAACGTCCGAGCGCGAGGAACTCGTCCGCTTGCGCCGGGAGGTCAAGCGTCTTCAAACGGAGCGCGACATCCTGGCAAAGGCTACGGCCTGGTTTGCCGGACAAAGCGAGAAGACGTCCACGCCGTCTACGCGCTGATGCAGGCGAACCAGGCCGATCTCCCAATACGCACCATGGCCCGGGTGTTGGGTGTGTCCAGCAGTGGTTACCACGACTGGCTAAATCGCCGACCCAGTGCACGCGATCAGGCCAATGCCGAGCTGCTGCTGCGCATCAAAGCCATCCATCAGATGAGCGATACCACCTACGGCGTGCCGCGCATGGTCGCGCAACTGGCGCGCGATGGGGTGATCGTCAACAAGAAGCGCGTCGAACGCCTGATGCGTCAGGCGAGTCTGAAGGGTGTCAGCCGCCGGCGCGGCTGGTGCGTGACAACGCGCCGTGATCGAGAGGCTGGGCTGGCCAGCGATCTGGTCAATCGCCGCTTTGCGGCGGATGCTCCTAACCAACTTTGGGTGGCAGACATGACCTACCTGCCTACCTGGAGCGGGTTTGCCTATCTGGCGGTAGTCATCGACGTATACAGCCGCAAAGTAGTGGGTTGGGCCTTTGGCACGCGCATGACGGCCGATCTGGTGGTGCAGGCGTTGGAGATGGCCGCCTTCACGCGCAAGCCCCAGGGCGTCATCCACCACTCCGATCAGGGCAGCCAATACACCAGCACGGTGTTTGGCAAGCGTTGCGAGGAAATGGGCGTGCGCCCAAGCATGGGATCGGTGGGGGATGCTTACGACAACGCCATGGCCGAGAGTTTCTTTGCCAGCCTGGAATGCGAACTGGTCAACCGAAGAAGCTGGAAAAGCCAGACCGAGGCCAGGCATGCCGTGTTTACCTGGATAGAGGGCTGGTACAACCCACATCGGTTGCACAGCGCACTGGGCTACCTTGCTCCCAACGAATTCGAGCAAATCAATGCACAATCCGGGCAGTCCCCGGTAGAAAATACCACCGTTACCGCGCTGAATTCTTCAGCGCTCAACCGTCCGTGAGATAGGGGGAACTCCAACTCCAGATCGCATCCTGACCAGCACCTTCCCACAGGTGAAGCTGGTCGTCGATGCACCGAAGCAGATGCAGCGCGAAGTCAGCCTGCTGCAGCAACAACATGCGGTGCTGACCGGCCATACGCTGGAAGGCCGGCTCGCTGCCGTAGTCGCCAGCTCGCCCGAAGCCGAGCTGCAACAGCTGGAATGGGATGGCCAGGTGCTGCGCCTCAAGGGCCTGGCGCTCGGCACCGACCAGCAATCCGCCATCCAGTCCGCGCTGGCCGATGCCGCCGTGCGCGTGCGTCAGGACGGCAATGACTGGCTGCTGGAGACACGTCCATGAGCCGCACCGATGCCCTGAGCGCCAAACTACGTCCGCAGCTGCAGGTGGTGCGCCAGCGCTGGCAGCAGCTGTCGCCGCGTGAGCGCATGCTGCTGCAGGTCGGCGGCGGCGTGCTGCTGCTGGCGCTGCTCTGGCTGCTGGCGATAGCGCCTGCGCTGCAGACCCTGCGCGAAGCCCCACAACGCAAGGCCGACCTGGACCGCCAGCTGATCCAGATGCGCCACCTGCAGGAGCAGGCGCACGCGCTGCAGCAACTGCCGCGCGTCAATCCAGCCACGCGTGAGCAGCTGTTGACTGAACTGTCTCTGCGCCTGCTCGGACCGGACAGCATCAGCGTGCAGGCAGGCCAGGCGCAGATCCAGCTGCGCAACGTGCCGCCAGCGGCACTGGCCGAATGGCTGATGCAGACACGCCTGCTGGCCCATGTATTGCCGCAACAGGCCCAGCTGCAGCGCAGCGCCACCGGCTGGAACGGCAGCCTGATCGTGCCACTGCCAGCGCAGGAGGCCGCCCGATGAAGACACCGCGCATCCCCCTGCCCCAGCTGCGCCTGCCGCGCCCGCAGCTGCGCTTGCGCCTGCCGGCTCCGGCATCGGCACGCCGTACACGCCTGCCCCAGGCCGCTGGCCCGGTACGCCTGCTGCGCCCCTGGTATTGGGCGCTGGCCGGCATGCTGCTCGGCCTGCTGCTGACCATCGTGCTGTTTGCACCGGCGCGCTGGCTGGCCGCTGCCGTGTCCTATGCCAGCGATGAAAAGGTACAGCTGCAGGATGCCAGCGGCACGGTCTGGAACGGCTCGGCCTGGCTGGTGCTGACTGGCGGCAGCCAGAGCCGCGATGCCACCACCTTGCCTTCGCGGTTGGAGTGGCAGCTGCGTCCGCGCCTGCTGGGTGCCCGCGTGGCGCTGGAAAGCGCCTGCTGCACGCGCCAGCCGCTGCAACTCGATATCAGCTGGCAACCCGGCCGCACGCTGCTGCAACTGGCCGATAGCGACATCGACCTGCCCAGCAGCCTGCTGGCCGGTCTGGGCACGCCCTGGAACACGCTGCAGCTGGATGGCCGGCTGGGCGCGCGCAGCAAGAACCTGCAGCTGGCGCTGGTCCAGGGCCGCAGCCAGCTCTTCGGCACGCTCGATATCCGCCTGGACCAGGCCACCACGCGCCTGTCCACGCTGAGCCCGATTGGCAGCTACCAGCTGCGCCTGCTGGGCGGCGCGCCCGGCAGTACCGCCCGCCCCGAACTCACGCTCGACAGCCAGCCCGGCAGCAGCCTGCTGCTGCAGGGCAAGGGCGAGTGGATCGATGGCAAGTTCCGCTTCCGTGGCGAAGCCCGTGCCGATGCCGGCAAGGAAGAAGCGCTGAACAACCTGATCAACATCATCGGCCGCCGCAGTGGCGACCGTTCCATTCTTTCCGTGGGCTAAGCCCGAACCACCATGTTGTCGTTTTTCACCCCTCCCACCCTCCTGCAGTCCGCACGCGGCTGGCGCCATGGCCTGGCCGTGGCGCTGCTGCTGGCCGGCCTGGCGCAGACTGCGCCGGCCTGGTCGCAGGAACGCATCACGCTGAATTTTTCCAATGCCGATATCGAATCGGTAGCGCGCACGATTGCCTCCATCACCGGCCGCAACGTGGTGCTGGATGCACGCGCCAAGGGCACCATCAGCATCCAGTCCGAGCGCCCGGTGACGCCGGCACAGGCGGTCAACCAGTTCGCCGCGGCGCTGCGCCTGCAGGGCCTGGCGCTGGTGCAGGCCGATGGCATGTACAAGGTCGTGCCCGAAGCCGATGCCAAGCTGCAGGCACGCATGCTGCCGCGCGGCCAGAGCACCATGGGCAACCAGGTGGTGACGCGCGTGTTCAAGCTGCAGCACGAAAACAGCGCCAACCTGATTCCGGTACTGCGCCCGCTGATCAGCCCCAACAACACCATCAACGCCAGCGGCAGCAGCACGCTGGTGGTAACCGATTACGCCGATAACGTCGAGCGCATCAGTCGCATCATTTCCGGCATCGACCAGCCGGTCGGCAGCGGCGTCGAAGTGATCCCGCTGCGCTACGGCGTGGCCACCGACATGGCACCGCTGGTGCAGCGCCTGCTGGATGGCAGCGGTGTCGGTGCCGTGGCCGCCCAGGCAACGGCTGCCGGCGTCGGCGGCTTCAGCCGTACCGTGGTGCTGCCGGAGCCGCGCAGCAACGCGCTGCTGCTGCGTGCGCCCACCCACGCGCAAGCCCTGGAAGCGCGCAGCCTGATCCTGAAGCTCGACCAGCCAGCGCTGAGCAACCACAGCAGCAACGGTGCCGCCGGCAATATCTGGGTGGTACACCTGAAGAACTCCGATGCCGCCAAGATGGCCACCACGCTGCGCGCCGCCATGGCAGCCAACGATGCCGCCATCCAGGGCAACACCGGTAGCATGGGCGTGAACGCGGGAACCAGCAGCAGTAACACCACCGGCAACCAGGTGCAGGTCACCGCCACCTCGGCGCTGCAGACCAGCGGCAACCCGTCCACCGGCGGCCGCATCCAGGCCGATCCGAGCACCAACTCGCTGGTCATTACCGCGAGCGAACCGGAATACCGCCAGCTGCGCGCCGTGATCGATCGCCTGGATACGCGCCGCGCCCAGATCTACGTGGAAAGCCTGATCGCCGAAGTGAATGCCGATACCGCCGCCGATCTGGGCATCCAGTGGCAGAACGCCTTCAGCAGCAGTGGCAACGTCGGCCTGATCGGCACCAACTTTGGCGGCCCGGGCAATATCCTCGGCATGACGGCGGCGATTGCCAACCGCACCATGCCCGACGTGCGTGGCGGCCTCAACCTGGCCATGACCGATCGCGTCAATGGCCAGCCGATCCTCGGCCTGGTCGCCAACTTCCTGCAAAGCACCGGCGATGCCAACATCCTGTCCACGCCCAACCTGATCACGCTGGACAACGAGGAAGCACGCATCATGATCGGCAAGAACGTGCCCTTCGTCACCGGCCAGTACACCAACAACAACAGCGGCAACGGCGCCGTCAACCCGTTCCAGACCATCGAGCGCCAGGACGTCGGCCTGACGCTGCGCGTGAAGCCGCAGATCGGCGAGAACGACTCGGTGCGCATGCAGATCTACCAGGAAGTCAGCAGCGTCGATCCGGCCTCGGTCAACTCGCCCAGCGGCCTGAGCACCAACAAGCGCTCGATCGAATCGAATGTGGTAGTTGGAGACAGCCAGATCATCGTACTGGGCGGCCTGCTGTCCGACGAATATGCCAACACCCAGCAGAAGATTCCGCTGCTCGGCGATATTCCGGTGATTGGCGGCCTGTTCCGCAACGAGAACCGCAGCCGCAAGAAGACCAACCTGATGGTATTCCTGCGCCCGATCGTGGTGCGCGACCTGAGCGACAGCCATGCGCTGTCGATGGACCGCTACGACATGATGCGCGCCACCCAGATCAACACCCAGCCGAACCCGGGCCTGATTCAGCCGCTGCAGGCACCGGTGCTACCAGCCATCCGCCCGCAGGACGACACGGCCTGGGCACCGGTTAGCGACGCGCCGGACAAGCTGCTGCCGCGACCGCTGATCTACCAGGACATGCAGGCACCCGACGCACACCTGCAGCCTGCTGCAGAAAACCCATGGGAAAAAATAATCAACCCTAACGGGAATGTATCTCCTGAAATCAGCTATTCTCCTGCGCATATCTCCACTGACACCTGGGATACCTCCGGCGGAGCGTAATCGGCATGCGACACCCCCTGCCCTACGCCTTTGCGCGCAAGCACCAGCTGCTGCTGGAACAGCAGGATGACGGCAGTCTGCTGCTCTGGCATGGCCGCGACCAGGCTCCCACGGCGGCCTGGAACGAGGTCATGCGCAAGTACCCGGTGGGCGCGCACCGCACGCTGGAAGCGCCGGCGCTGGCGCAGCGCATCAGCGCCGCCTACGCCCAGGGCGAATCGACCGCCGCCAGCATCGTCAGCGAGGTAGAAAGCGATGCCGACCTGTCGCGCATGATGCAGGAGCTGCCGCCGGTAGAAGACCTGCTGGAGGCCGCCGACGAAGCGCCCATCATCCGCATGCTCAACGCCTTGCTGACCCAGGCGGCCCGTGATGGCGCCAGCGATATCCATATCGAGCCCTACGAACACCACAGCCTGGTGCGATTCCGTGTGGACGGCAATCTGCGCGAGGTGGTACAGCCCAACCGCGCGCTGCACGCAGCGCTGATCTCGCGCCTGAAGATCATGGCCGATCTCGATATTGCAGAAAAGCGCCTGCCGCAGGATGGCCGCATCAGCCTGCGCCTGGGCACGCGGGCCATCGACGTGCGTGTATCCACCCTGCCGAGCGCCTTTGGCGAGCGCGCCGTGCTGCGTCTGCTGGACAAGTCCGGCAACAAGATCAGCCTGGAAGCGGTCGGCATGCAGGGCGATACCTTGCGCCAGTTCGACCATCTGATCCGCCAGCCGCACGGCATCCTGCTGGTCACCGGCCCGACCGGTTCCGGCAAGACCACCACGCTGTATTCGGCGCTGAGCCGACTCGATGCGCGCAGCGGCAACATCATGACGGTGGAAGACCCGATCGAGTACGAGCTGCCCGGCATTGGCCAGACGCAGGTGAATGCCCGCATCGACCTGACTTTCGCGCGCGCGCTGCGCGCGCTGCTGCGCCAAGATCCGGACGTGATCATGATCGGCGAGATCCGCGATTTCGAAACTGCGCAGATCGCGATCCAGGCCTCTCTCACCGGCCACCTGGTGCTGGCGACCTTGCACACCAACGATGCGGCCAGCGCCGTCACGCGACTGGCCGACATGGGTATCGAGCCCTTCCTGCTGTCGTCCTCGCTGCTGGGCGTGCTGGCGCAACGGCTGGTGCGCAAGCGCTGCCAGCATTGCCACGGCAGCGGTTGCGAGCACTGCGGCCAGAGCGGCTATGCCGGCCGTACCGGTATCTTCGAGCTGCTGGTGGTGGACGACACCATCCGCGAGCAGATCCACCACAGCGCCGCCGAAGCCGATATCCGCGCCGCCGCCCAGCGCGCCGGCATGACGCTGATGCGCGACGATGGCCAGCGCCTGGTCGATACCGGCATCACCACGCTGGAAGAGCTGCTGCGCGTGACGCGCGACTAAGGACACCCCGCCGCCATGCCCGTCTACCAGTACCAGGCGCTCGATGCCAATGGCCGCACCCGCAAGGGCACGCTGGAGGCCGATACGCTCAAGGCGGCACGCGCTGCCGTGCGTGCACGCGAGCTGGTGCCACTGGAAGTCAAGGCGCTACAAGGCGATGCGGCGCAGCGCGGCAGCGGCCTGAACCGCCAGCTGTTCGTCAGCAAGATATTTGACAGCACCACACTGGCGGTCTGGACGCGCCAATTGGCCGGGCTGGTATCGGCTGGCCTGCCGGTAGAACGTGCGCTGCAGGCGCTAAGCGAAGACGCCGCGCCGGAACGCCAGCGCCAGCTGGTCGGCGCGCTGCGCTCCGAGGTGCATGCCGGCAGCAGCTTTGCCAAGGCGCTGCAGCAGCATCCGCGCGAGTTTACGCCCATCTACACCGCCGTGATTGCCGCCGGTGAGCAAAGCGGCAGCCTCGGCATGGTGCTGCTGCGGCTGGCCGATGACCTGGAGGCGCAGCAGGAACTGAAGTCCAAGGTCACCGGTGCCGCGCTCTATCCGGCGATTGTCTCGCTGGTCGCGGTGGCCATCGTGATCTTCCTGCTCAGCTATGTGGTGCCGCAGGTCGCCGGTGTCTATGCCGGCAGCAAGCGCGCCCTGCCCGTGCTCACCACCATCATGCTCGCCTTCAGCGACCTGATCCGCCAATGGGGCTGGCTGCTGGCGTTGCTGTTACTGGGCGGCGGCCTGCTGCTGCGGCAACTGCTCAAGGGCGATGCCTTCCGTCAGCGCTTCGATGCCTGGTGGCTGAAACTGCCGGTCGTCGGCCCGCTCAGCTGCCAGTACAACGCCGCGCGCTTTGCCGGCACCCTGGCGATGCTGTCGCAGGCCGGCGTGCCGATCCTGCGCGCGCTGCAGGCCGCCACCGCCACGCTCTCCAACCGCGCGATGCAGGTCGATGCCGAAGACGTGATCGTGCTGGTGCGCGAAGGCGCACCCCTGGGCAGCGCACTGAGCCAGAAGAGCCGCTTCCCCAAGCTGATCGGCATGTTTGCCCGCCTCGGCGAGCAGACCGGCCAGCTCGGCGAGATGCTGGGCCGCGTGGCACGCCAGCTCAGTGGCGAGGTGCAGCGGCGTGCCATGCGGCTGGCGACGGTGCTGGAGCCCTTGCTGATCGTTGGCATGGGCCTGGTGGTAATGCTGATCGTGCTGGCAGTGCTGATGCCGATCATGGAGCTGAACCAGCTGACCGGCTGAGGGAAAGCCATTCAGCTCAGCAGGCTGCGCGCCGCCTGCGTGATTGCCGCCACGCCGCGATGCCGGATGCGCCGCTCGATCGAAATCGCGTAGAACTCGGCACGCAGGCTGTCTACCTGTCCGATCAGCTGCATGCCGGTCTGCTCCACGATGCCGTGGGCCAGCACCGCCGGCCCGACATAAAAGCCCACGCCCTTGCGGCCAAACTCCTGCGCCAGCGCGCTGTCATCGAACTCGCCCACGATCACCGGGCGCAGCCCCTGCTCCTGCAGCCAGGCGCGCACGCGCTGCCCCACCGCCGACACCGCCGTCGGCAACAACATGGGCGCCCCCTGCAGACACTGCGGAAACGGCTGCGGATGCTTCTCGCGCAGACTGGTCGCCGCGTAGAAAGCAGACCCCGTGCCACCAAGCCGATGGCTGTATGCCTTGACGCTCACCCCCGCCGGCTGCGGCCCCTCGGACAACACCAGATCCAGCTTGTGCAAAGCCAGCTCGGTCAGCAGATGCTCGATGCGCCCTTCCTGGCACACCAGCCGCACCGGCTCCGGTAGCGACAAGGCCGGCTCCACCAGATGGAGCGCCACCGCCTTGGACAGGCTGTCCACGATGCCAACGCGCAACTCCAGTGCCTTGCTGCCCTGCTCGGCCTGGCCGCGCAGCACCGCTTCCAGTTCGGCGCCCGTGGTAAAGATATCGCGCGCATACTGCAGCGCCATGCGACCGGTTTCGGTCAACTCCAGCGCGCGGCCATTGCGCACGAACAGCTCCACGCCAAGACGCTCTTCCAGCTCGGCAATCTGGCCGCTGATGGTTTGCGGACTCAGATGCAAGCGCTCGCTGGCGCGGGCAATGCTGCCAGCCTCGGCCACTTGCTGGAAATAGTGCAGGTGCTTGTAGTTGAGCATGCCGCCATTATCAATTTTTTTCGAAGATTGGCGGATTTTTTTCTGATTTACCGATGCACATCGCATCCCTAGAATGCGAAAGCTCGTGGACAGCCTTGGCCTCCAAGGCCGCTGCTCCGGTCATTGACGAACCATTCTCTTTCATGGAATTCCTGCTGGACCCGAACATCTGGGTTGCCTTCTTCATGCTCACCGCGCTCGAAATCGTGCTGGGCATCGACAACATCGTCTTCATCTCCGTCCTCGTCGGACGACTCCCCCAGCACATGCGCGATCGCGCCCGCAAGATCGGACTGGCCATGGCCATGATCTGCCGTATCCTGCTGCTGTTCTCGCTGAGCTGGATCATGGGCCTGACCGCCGACCTGTTTGAAGTGGCCGGCCAGGGCATCAGCGGCCGGGATCTGGTGCTGCTGTTCGGCGGCCTGTTCCTGCTCTACAAGGCCTCGCACGAGATCTTTGTCGAAGTGGAAGCACCCGAGCAGCATGGTCCGACCGAGACCGACGATGCCGCCCTGCAGAAGAGCGGTCGCAGCCTGTTCTGGAACATCATTGCCCAGATTGCCGTGATCGACATCGTGTTCTCGCTGGATTCCGTGATCACAGCCGTCGCCATGGTGGACGAGATCTGGATCATGGTCGCCGCTGTGATCACCTCCATCAGTGTGATGATGCTGGCTGCGCGTTCGATCAGCGAATTCGTGGAACGCCATCCGTCCGTCAAGGTGCTGGCACTGGCCTTCCTGGTCATGGTCGGCATGGCACTCACCGCCGAAGCCTTTGACGCGCACATCCCCAAGGGCTATATCTACTCGGCCATGGCCTTCTCGCTGGCCGTGGAAGCGCTCAATATCCGGGCGCGCAACAAGCGCAAACTGGCGCTGGCTGCAGCTCACGCCTGATAGCGTCTGCCTGCACTGTATGATGCAGGCTGCACGGAAAAGCCGCTGGAAGTCAGCGGCTTTTCGTTTTCTGCCGATCTGTATTCGGCCTCCCTCCTGAAAGGAATCCTCATGCGACTGCTGATCGCCCTCATCCTGCCCTGGCTAACCTTCTTTACCATCGGCCGCCCGTTCGCCGGCATCATCTGCCTGATCCTGCAAATCACCCTGATCGGCTGGCTGCCGGCCACCATCTGGGCCGTGTATGCGCTGAGCCAGTACAAGACCGACAAGAAGATTGAAAAGGTGCTGGGGCAGCGCGGTTGATGGTATCGGATACCATCAGACAGTCGCCTCAACAACTTAACAAATTGATTTAAAAGGAAATTGGCGGAAGAGCACAGGAGTCGAACCTGCCCGGCAGCGCTTGGCACCACCCACCGGGTTTGAAGCCCGGCCGACCCACCAGGATCGTTGCTCTTCCGTTGTCTGTTACGCGCTACGTGAACAGGCTGCTGTCGGTACGCAGCAGATGCGTATCGCCGACCCGGCGCAGCACGCCGATGCGGTCCAGGTATTCGAGGATCTGGATCGCGCGCTTGCGGCCCAGTCCGGTGGCGTCGCGGTAATCGGCCGCCAGCACCTTGCCCTCGTGCTGTTGCGCAACTTGCCGCGCCAGCTGCACCAGGGCACGCATGGTCGCTGCATCATAATACAAATCCTTCACCGCCTGATGCAGCTCGCCGCGACGCGCCAGCCGCGCCAGGGTAGAACGCACCAGCGGCTCTGGCTCGCCAGTCAGCTTGGCCAGATCGCGCGCCCAGGCCCCTTCAAAACCGGCCTGTGACAGGTGCGGCCGCACTTTCTCTGCCAGCCGCTCCTCCGTCGCCGACAGGCGCACGCCATGCTCCGGCAGATGCAGGAAGGCACCTTGCTGCGCCAGCCGCTGCTCATCCCGCCAGCGTTGCACCAGCAGCTCCCACAGCGGCTCCGGCATGCGCGGCTGCGACAGCCGGCGCAGGCGTGACAACACCGGCCCAAGTTCGTCCGGCTGCTTCTCGTGAAAGACGGATAGCGCCTGCTGCACCTTGTCCCAGGCCTGCTGCACCGCAGCCTCGCCCATGGCCCAGGTGGTACCGGCCTGCTCGCCCTGCAAGGCACCAGCAGGCAACTCAGGCAGGCTGCGCAAGCCCTGCGCCTGGGCAAAGCGACGCAGGTCCAGCCCGTGCGCCGACAACTCCAGCAAGGCCTGCAGACGCTGGCCGGGATCAGGCAGCTCCCAGGCCGCCAGCTCCGCCAGGCGCTGCGGCGTACGCCGATAACGCACCGGCGCAAACGGATCCAGCACCACGCCGCCAGCCATGGTGCGCGTGGCCGAGGCATCGCGCAGCACCACGCGATCTCCATGCCAGGCGCCGAGTGGCTGGTGCAGCACGATTTGCACCAGAGCAGATGCGCCCGGCTGCAGGCTGCCCTGGTCCAGCACGGCCACCGTACCCGGTACCGATTCGGCACCCAGGTGCACCTGCACGCGCGCGCCGGATTTCAGCGCCTTCTCTTCGGCATGCCAGAGGCTAAGGCGCACATCCAGCCGGTGCGTGGACAGCGCCACCGCCGGCTCCACCAGCCAGTCACCCCGGCCAGCCTGTTCCTTGTCGATGCCGACCAGCGCCACGGCACAGCGCTGCCCGGCATGGGCCTGCTGCACCGGCTGGTTCTGCGCATGCAGGCTGCGCACGCGCACCGCATGGCCGGACGGCACCAGCTGCAGCTGGTCGCCCACCTGTACCTGTCCCGTGTGGATGGTACCGGTCACCACAGTACCGGTACCGCCCAGGCTGAAGCTGCGATCCACGGCCAGGCGGAAAGCCTGTCCGGCATCCTGACTGGCAAGCGCACGACTGGCATCCACCAGCAACTGACGCAGCGCATCCACGCCCTGCCCGCTCTGTGCGGATACCGCCAGCACTGGCGCACCGGTCAGGCTGCTGTGTTGCAGCAATTCCTGCAGCTCGGCCGTCAGCGTCTCGATACCGCCGGTATCAGCCCGGTCTGCCTTGGTGATGACTACCGCGCCACGCGTCTTGCCCAGCAGCGACAGCACCGCCAGATGCTCGCGTGTCTGCGGCATGATGCCGTCATCGGCCGCCACCAGCAACAGCGCAAAATCAATGCCGCTGGCACCCGCCAGCATGGTGTGCACCAGCCGTTCGTGGCCTGGCGCATCGATAAAGCCGATGCGATCGCCCTCGGGCGTATCCAGAAAGGCGTAGCCCAGCTCGATACTGATGCCGCGCTTTTTTTCCTCCGGCAAGCGGTCGGTATCGACGCCAGTCAGCGCGCGCACCAGCGTGGTCTTGCCATGGTCGATATGGCCTGCGGTGCCGACGATCATGCGAGACGCTCCTGCAGCATTGACAGCTGCCCGACAAATGCCGGCTCCTGCTCCAGACAGCGCAGGTCCAGGATCAGGCTGTCATCGGCAATGCGGCCAATCACCGGCAGCGGCAGGCCGCGCAAGGTGGTAGCCAGCGCGTCCAGTGCGCGGCCGGCACCTTTTTTCTCCAGCGGACGAATGGCCAGTCCGGCAGACGGCAGCCGGTCCACCGGCAGCGAGCCGGAGCCGATCTGGCCCTGCAGCTCCACCAGATCAACGCCAAAGCGCCCCGCCACCGCCTGTTGCAGCAAGGGCTGCAAACGCTGTGCCTGCTCACGGATCTGCGCCACCGGGCGCGTCAGCAGGCGCAATGTCGGCACGTCGCGCGTCAGGTGTTCGGGTTGCAGGTACAGGCGCAGCGTGGCTTCCAGCGCCGCCAGCGGCAGCTTGCTCATGCGCAGCGCACGCTTCATCGGGAACTTGCGGATGCGGCCAACCGCCTCCTTGCTGCCGACGATCAGGCCGGCTTGTGGACCACCCAGCAGCTTGTCGCCGCTGAAGGTCACCACATCACAGCCGGCAGCCAGCATCTCCTGCGGCAGCGGCTCACGCGGCAGGCCGTACTGCGCCAGATCCACCAGCGAACCGCTGCCCAGGTCGGTCGCCATCGGCAGGCCATGGCGGTGCGCGATGTCCGCCATCTCGGCCTCGGTCACGCTGCGGGTAAAGCCCTGCACCTGGTAGTTGCTGGTATGCACCTTCATCAGCAAGGCGGTGTTGCCGGTGATGGCGCGCTCGTAATCGTGCGGATGGGTGCGATTGGTGGTGCCGACCTCGACCAGGCGCGCACCGGCACTTTCCATCACGTCCGGCATGCGGAAGGCGCCGCCAATTTCCACCAGCTCGCCACGCGACACGATCACCTCGCGGCCACGCGCCATCGCCGCCAGCGTCAACAGCACGGCTGCGGCATTGTTGTTCACCACCGTCGCCGCTTCGGCACCGGTGATCTGGCACAGCAGCTCCTCAATCAGGTCGTCACGGTCGCCACGGCCACCGCTGTCCAGGTCGTATTCGAGGTTGTTCGGGCCGGACATCATCGCCAGCATGTGTTGCAGCGCCGGCTCGGCCAGCAGCGAGCGCCCCAGATTGGTATGGATCACCGTGCCGGTCAGGTTCAGCACTGCCTGCATGCGCGGGCGCAGCTGCTGCTGCACGCGCGCCTGCAATTGCACGGCCAATGCCGGCAGTGCGGCCTGATCCTGTGTCAGCGCCCCGGCCACCGCTTGCTGGCGACAGCCGTCCAGCAGGCCACGCGCCTCGGTCGCCACCAGCGTATGGCCGTGTTCGGTGATCAGCTGCTGCACCTGCGCTTCGCGCAGCAACCGGTCCGTCGCCGGCAGGTCGCGCGGATGCGCCCTGCCTTGTTCTTGTCCTTCAGCTCCGAACCCGGAACCGTGCACCACGGATTCAGCGGGTTCGTGCATCATGCCTCTCCTGGTGCTTCAGGGTCGGCCGCGCCAAACAGCAGCATCATGTTGACACCGTGGCGCTGCTTGCCCGATTCCGTCACCAGCAGGTCCAGCGTCAGGCTGGCCAGATCGTCGGCCACGGCATCGGCCATCACGTCGCGATCGGCGTGGATCAGCTTGCTGTAGTGGCCGCATTCGTCGCAGGTCTCGGCCTGCACGATGGCCTTGCGTGCGCGCGACTCGTCGTGCTCGACATCGGCCAGTTCCAGCTCCTGGTATTGCAGGCCCTTGGTCGATTCGCAATGCGTGCACTTGATACGCACCATGTTCCACTGGCTACCGCACAGCGAGCACTGCAGGTAGCGCTGGCCACCGCGCTCGACACCGGCCTTGACCACGCTGGCCACCGGCTTGCTGCCGCAGCAGGGGCAGACCTTGGCATCGTCGATACGGCCAAACGGCGCCACGCGCTGCTCGCCAGTCTGCGGGCGCTTGGCCACGGCATCAACCATCCAGGTCCAGTAGACCTGCAGCGCCGCACCGATCACCGGGGCCGCACCCATGTCCAGGTCGTAGGCAATGCCGTGCAGCAGCTTGTCGGCCTGCAGCTCCAGCCAGTCGCCCTGGGCCTCTTCGAGCTGCTGCAGCATCTCGTGGGCCGGCTCAGGGGCGTGGTCGCGCAGGCTGCGTGCGAGCGCGCGCGCAATCTGCTGCCAGGCCGGATCGCGTGTCCAGAGCTCTGCCGGCAGCGGCGGGCGGCCCAGCAGTGCGGCCTGGGTAACGGCTTCCTCGTCCGGCAGCGCAGCACCGGCAAAAGCCTGCAGCTGCTCGTGCTGCGCATGGGCCAGCTCGGCCATGAACAGCAGGAAATCCTGCATCGCATGGCCCGGAGCCAGCTGGCGCAGACGCATCTCGCGTTCGGCAAAACAGGTACGCACTTCCGGCAGGTGCAGGAAAGTGGCTTCGATTTCGGTGCGCAAGGCCAGTTCCTCGGCGGGAACAATGCTTGCGGCTTGAGTGTGATCGTTCATGGCGTGCATAAAAAACGACCCCGGCACACTGGGTGCCGGGGCCTGGGAGGTATCCGTCAGCCGGCGGGATCAGCGCTTGTCAGCGCCTTGGCCAGTGACCTTTTTGTACCACAGATAATGGTTCTGCTTGGCCCAGCCAGCAGAGACCGTACCCTGGGTCATGGCACGGACCGTGCCCTTCACCCACAGGGCCGCGTAGATATGCATGACCACCACCAGCGAGATGATGAAGGCGGAAATGGCATGGATCACCACCGCGGCACGCTGCAGCGGAATCGGCACCGAATCGGCAAACCATTGTTGCCAGAACAGCAGACCGGTCACCAGCAGCAGCAGCAGGCAGATGGCCATCACCCAGAACACACCCTTCTGGCCAGCGTTGTACTTGCCAGCAGGCGGCATCGCTGCCTTGTTGCCCTTCAGCATGTCCGACGACTTGTTGATCCACTCCATGTCACGCGGACCGAAGAGGTTGTCCTTGGCCAGGGCAAAGAACATGAACAAGAAGGCGATGAACACGCCCACACCCAGGTAGGGGTGCAGGATACGCGTCCACTGCGGACCGCCGAACAGGTTGTTCAGGAAGAACAGGCTCGGGTGGAACAGGGCCAGACCGGAGAAGCCGGCCAGGCCGAACAGCAGCACCATGATCCAGTGGTTGAAGCGCATCATGCTGCCATAGCGTTGCAGGTAGCGTTTCATCATGCATCTCCTTCACGACGGCTAGTCGAATCAGCGTAGCCAACCGGGTCGGCCACATCGTTCTCGTCCTCGGGCTCGGGCACCGGGCCTACCTTCACGTAGTGGAAGAAGCCGGTCACGGCGGCACCGATCATGGCGGCCAGCGCCAGCGGCTTGGCCGCGCCCTTCCACAGCGACACCCAGGGGCTGATGGACGGATCCTTGGGCAGATCGTTATAGATCTCGGGCTTGTCCGCGTGCTGCAGCACATAGACCACGTGCGTGCCACCCACGCCCTCGGGGTCGTAGATGCCGGCATTCTCGTAGCCACGCTCCTTCAGGTCGGCCACGCGGGTCTCGCCGAAGTGCAGCATGTCTTCCTTGGTACCGAAGCGGATCGCGCCGGTCGGGCAGGTTTTCACGCAAGCCGGTTCCAGGCCCACGCCCACACGGTCGGAGCACAGGGAGCACTTGTACGCCTTGTTGTCCACCGTGTTGATGCGCGGGATATCGAACGGGCAACCCTTCACGCAGTAGCCGCAGCCAATGCAGTGCTCGCTGATGAAGTCGACGATACCGTTGGCGTACTGGACGATGGCACCGGGGGACGGGCAGGCCTTCAGGCAGCCCGGATCCTCGCAGTGCATGCAGCCGTCCTTGCGGATCAGCCACTCCAGACGGTCTTCCTCGACTTCGACTTCGGCGAAGCGCATGACGGTCCAGGCCTCGGGGCCCAGATCAGCCGGGTTGTCGTACACCCCGACGTTGTGGCCCACTTCGGGGCGGAGGTCGTTCCACTGCATGCAGGCTACCTGGCAGGCCTTGCAGCCGATGCAGCTGGAAACGTCGATCAGTTTGGCGACTTCAGGAGTCGCCTCCTTGCGCACCTGCGGAGACGGCGTGGTCGTGGCAGAGCGCTTGGCGATGTCAAGGGATTGCAAAGATGACATGTCGTGCTCCTGCTCAGGCCTTCTCGATGTTCACGGTAAAGCTCTTGTACTCGGGCGTCTGGGTGTTGGCGTCGCCCACGAACGGGGTCAGCGTGTTCACCAGATAGCCGGGCTTGGTCAGCCCCACAAAGCCCCAGTGGTTCGGCAGGCCAACGGTATCCACCGGCTTGCCATCGACCGTCAGGCGCGGAATGCGCTTGGTCACCACCGCCACGGCCTTGATGTAGCCACGGTTGCTCGAGACCTTCACCATGTCGCCGTTGTTGATGCCCTTGTCCTTGGCCAGCTCAACGCCGATCTCGACGAATTGCTGCGGCTGCAGGATGGCATTGCTCAGCGCGTTCTTGGTCCAGTAGTGGAAGTGCTCGACCAGACGATAGCTGGTTGCCACGTACGGGAAGTCCGCCGGCTTGCCAAAGGCTTCCATGTCCCCCTTGAACACGCGGGCGGCCGGGTTGGCGCGCGCCTTTGGGTTGTTCGGGTGCATCGGGTTGTTTTCCAGCGGCGATTCGAAGGGCTCGTAATGCTCCGGCAGCGGGCCATCGGCCAGGCCAGTCGGGGCAAACAGGCGACCCGTGCCTTCACCAGTCATGATGAAGGGCATCATGCGGTCCGGATCAGCCGGGTTCGCATCCGCCTTGTAGTCAGGCACGTCGGCACCGACCCACTTGCTGCCGTTCCACCACACCAGGCGGCGCTTCGGATCCCAGGGCGAACCATCGGGACGCGCAGACGCAGCGTTGTACAGGATACGGCGGTTGGCCGGCCACGACCAGGCCCAGTTCGGGGTCTGGCCATTGTCGTAGACGTCGGTGTTGTCGCGGCGCGCCATCTGGTTGCCGGCCGGCGTCCAGGAGCCGGCGTAGATCCAGCAACCGGAAGCGGTAGAACCGTCATCACGCAGCAGGCCGAAACCGGACAGCTGCTCACCGGCCTTGGCCAGCACCTGTGCTGCCGCGCCCGGATTGTTCGGGTCTGCCGGCGCAACCACATCGGTCACGGCATAGCCGTTGGACTCCATCGCCAGCTCGGTGGCGGTGGGCGCATGCGGCACCTTGTACTTCCAGTCCAGATTCACGATCGGATCCGGGAAGGCACCACCGTCCTTGCGATAGGCATCGCGCAGGCGGATGAAGATCTGGGCCATGATTTCCATGTCCGGCTTGGCTTCGCCCGGCGGGTTGGCGCCCTTCCAGTGCCACTGCAGCCAGCGGCTGGAGTTGGTGATGGAGCCATCCTCCTCGGCAAAGCAGCAGGTCGGAATGCGGAACACGGCGGTCTGGATTTCTTCCGGCTTCACATCGTTGTACTCGCCGTGGTTCTTCCAGAACTCGGCGGTCTCGGTGTTCAGCGGATCCATCACCACCAGGTACTTGAGCTTGCTCAGGCCGCTGATGATCTTCTTCTTGTTCGGGAAGGAACCGACCGGGTTGAAGCCCTGGCAGAAGTAGCCATTGAGCTTGCCCTGGTTCATCAGCTCGAACGCAGTCAGGATGTCATACAGACGGTCGTACTTGGGCAGGTAATCGTAGGCCCAGTTGTTTTCCTTGGTCGCAGCCGCGCCCCAGGTCGCCTTCTGGTAGCTCACGAAGAACTTGGGATAGTTCTGCCAGTAGCTCATCTGATTCGGGCGCAGCGGCTTGGTCGAGCGCGCGTCCAGATAGCCCTGCAGCTCCTGCTCGCTGTCGCGCGGCAGGCTCAGGTAGCCCGGCAGGCTGGTGGACAGCAGGCCCAGGTCGGTCAGACCCTGGATGTTGCTGTGGCCACGCAGCGCATTGATGCCACCACCCAGCTGGCCGATGTTGCCCAGCAGCAGCTGCACCATGGCCGCGGTACGGATGATTTCCGAGCCCATGCTGTGCTGGGTCCAGCCCAGCGCGTACAGAATCGTCATCACGCGGTCGGTCGTGGCCGTGCTGCCGATCATCTCGGCAACCTTCAGGAATTTCTCCTTGGGCGTACCGGTGATCTGCTCCACCACTTCCGGCGTATAGCGGCTGTAGTGGCTCTTCATGATCTGCAACACGCAGCGCGGGTGCTGCATGGTCGGATCAATCTTGGCGTGATCGCCTTCCTTCTCGTAGGCCCAGCTGCTGTTGTCGTAGCCACGCTTCGCTTCGTCGTAGCCCGAGAACAGGCCGTCAGTGAAGCTATAGCCCTCGTTCACGATGAACGCGGCGTTGGTGTAGTTCCGGACGTATTCGGTCTGGATCTTGTCATTGCTCAACAGGTAGTTGATGACGCCGCCCAGGAAGGCGATGTCAGAACCGGCACGCAGCGGTGCGTAGTAGTCGGCAACGGCTGCGGAACGGGTAAAGCGCGGATCGACCACGACCAGCTTCGCCTTGTTGCGTTGCTTGGCCTCGATCACCCACTTGAAACCCACGGGGTGTGCTTCGGCGGCGTTACCGCCCATGATCAGCACGAGATCGGCGTTCTTGATGTCCTCCCAATGGTTGGTCATCGCGCCGCGCCCAAACGTCGGAGCCAGACTGGCTACCGTCGGGGCGTGTCAGACACGTGCCTGGTTGTCGAAGACGATGGCACCCGTACTGCGCATCACCTTGTGGGTGATATAGCCCGCCTCGTTGGAGGAGGCAGACGCAGCCAGGAAACCTGTCGTGGTCCAGCGGTTCACCGTCTGGCCAGCTTCGTTGGTGGCGATAAAGTTGGCGTCGCGGTCTTCCTTCATCAGCTTGGTGATGCGGCCCAGGGCCTCATCCCAGCTCAGGCGCTTCCACTCGTTGGTACCGGGCTCGCGCACCTCGGGGTAACGCAGGCGGTTCGGACTCTTGACGTAGTCCAGGATGCCGGCGCCCTTCGGGCACAGGGAACCACGGCTGACCGGGTGATCCGGGTCGCCTTCGATGTGGATGATGCTGCCGCGCACGTTCTTGGCGCCATCACCCAGGGTGTACATGATCAGGCCGCAACCTACCGAACAGTAGGTGCAGGTGTTACGGGTTTCCGTGGTACGTGCCAGCTTGAACTGGCGCGTTTCGGCAAGTGCGGCGGTGGGCGAGAAGCCCAGGACCACCATGCTGGAACCTGCCAGCCCTGCCCCACTGACCCGGAAGAATTGTCTCCGGTCCATATCCATCATGGCCGTGTCCTCCAAGAGCATTTATGAAAATTGTGACTGCCAGTCCATCGTAGCCTGACAGTTATCACCGTGAGACCGGCTTAACCCGGTACAGGAGCGTAATTCTGCCATGTTGGACTGGTTGCCAGCAGCAACATTATCGGCCATTCACCGTGTACCTTGTCTGGCCGCAACCTCAACCTGCCGTCTTACTCAGTTAATACTTTAACCAATGGAGGATCGTTATGCGCTTGCAGACATAACACATCGAAAGCCTAAGGCAGCAAGCACACGACTTGGCCAGTTTTTATCAGGCTGCCGGGCTCTGGCCGTTCCCGGCCAGAGACGTATCCGCACGCGAGGCAAGAAATTGCTCCATGCGCTGCAGCTCCTGATCCAGTCCCTTTTTGAAGCCGAGCGCTCCAGGACGCGTGCCTGTGACATAGCCGAAGCTGGCATCCAGTCGTCCGGCCTTGATGGTCACATTGGCCCAACCAACCACCTGATCATGCCAGAGCATGGGCAAAGCATAATAGCCAAACCGTCGCTGCGCTGCCGGGGTATAGGCTTCTAGCTTGTAATCCCAGTTCCAGAATCGAGAAAACCGCGCCCGATCCCAAACGATGGGATCAAACGGTGCCAGCAAGCGCACGCCCTCATCCACCAGGTCCCGATGGGAAGCTGGACACTCATCGGAAGGCCAGTACCAAGTAGTCCCTGCTATCTGGCAACTGCTCAAGGTCTGGCGCGTCAGATTTAGCGCAGTACGCGTCTGTTGCGACAGATGCGGTGCTCCGTAATCCAGCAGTCGTACCAGATATGTCAGGCTACTGGCTGGCAAGGGTGCGTACTTGTTCACCACCAGGTCGATCAATGCGGTAGCACGTCGAGCCTGATCCTGCGGACTGTCGTCCAGCGCGGGATGGCTGGCCAAGGCATAGATACGCGTGCCACTGTCACGCCGCTTGACCCGGAGCAAACCGCGGTAATGCATATCGTTCAGCAGCTGCGTACCGGCTCGGCTCGAACCGCCCCAGTAGTTCTGCACCCGTCC
Organism: Brachymonas sp. J145; assembly: GCF_036312245.1. NCBI lineage: Bacteria > Pseudomonadati > Pseudomonadota > Betaproteobacteria > Burkholderiales > Comamonadaceae > Allobrachymonas > Brachymonas sp. J145. Next base: position 20,438 of record NZ_JAZDCI010000006.1, read on the forward strand.
TTGGGCAATATGCTTCTCCAGCTCTCGCGGATGCACTTCTCCCCGCTCACGCACAAACGCCAGTACATCGGCAGCCTTGCGCAGGATATCTGCATCCCAGACGCGTTTTGGCTGGCGTGGCTGCAACAGGGACACGGCTTCGCTTGGCAGAAAACCATAGTTGACCAAATAGTCTTCATCGACTGGTAGCCGTTCATAACGCCGCTCCAGATCGCCTGCACGATAACCCTGCACACGATGCCGCAAAGTCAGATCCTGCGCTCGGGCTGGCGCACGTATCGGGTCTGCCTGTACAAAGCCCAGACGACGGATGGCGGCCAGCAGCGTTGTCGCAGGGAACAGGCTGCGCGCTATTGCATAACGGCGCAAATCTTCAAGCTTGGGTGCAGTGGACATGGAAGTATGGGTACACAAAAAAGCCCGCCCTGACTTGCGTCAGGGCGGGCTGATTCTGGCGGAGACGGAGGGATTCGAACCCTCGATGGGGCTCTACACCCCATACTCCCTTAGCAGGGGAGCACCTTCGGCCTCTCGGTCACGTCTCCAGCAAAGCGCTATTGTAGCGCAGTTTTTTATCGTTTGTCAGCACGCCAACCCAACTTTTGCGAAACAAGGCTCAGGCCTGTTCCACCCACCCCAGCAACTCACCCTGCCGCACCACATAGCCCGGCCCGACCCGGATCCGGATCTGGTGGCCACGCGTGGTGCAGGCCGCCAGCACCTCCAGCAAGGCATGCAGCTGCGCCTCACTGCCGATCACGCCATGTGCCTGCTTGAGCCAATGGCGCAAGGCATTGGCCTGGCGTGCAAGTGACAGTGCCTGCAAGGTCCGGATGCGCGGCGGCTGGCCGGCCTGCTGCAGGTCGATCGCAGCCAGTTCCTGCAACAGCTGGTCGGCTTCGGCCGCCAAGCGGGCGCTGCGGGCGAAGCTGCTGCGGAACGCCGGCATGGCCTGCTCCAGCACCGGCAGCAGCGTATGGCGGAAGCGGTTGCGCGTAAAGCGCTGGTCCACGTTGGTGGGGTCATCGATCCAGGGCACCTGCCATGCTTGCAGCCAGCGGCGCAATTCAGCCGCAGGTACATCCAGCAGCGGCCTGGCAAACAGCATGCCATGGCGCTTAAAGCGTGCCGCCATTGCCGCCAGACCGGCGACACCGGCGCCACGGCTCAGCGCCAGCAGCAGGCTTTCGGCCTGGTCATCGGCATGCTGGCCCAGCAACACCAGGCTGGCGCCCTGCTCGCGTGCCATCTCGGCCAGCGTGCCATAACGCGCCTGGCGCGCACTGGCTTCCAGGCTGGCGCCGGGCTGGTGATCGACCTGGATATGGCGGCTGCACCAGTGCAGATCCTGCTGCAATATCGGGTGCGCTGCCTGCAGTGCGGCGCAAAAAACCTGCCCGTGGTGTTCAAAGCCATCCGCGGCCTGTTGCAGGCCATGGTGCACATGCAGCACCACCAACCGCGTCGGCCAGCGCAGCGCCGGAAGCTCATCGCGCTGGCGCAGCAGCAGGCGCACTGCTGCCAGCAGCAAGGCGGTGGAATCGGCACCACCGCTGTAGGCGATACCAAGCACGGTCGGGCCGGGCTGCGGCCAGGCCTGCCACCACTGTTGCAGCGCGCGGTCGGTATCGGAGTCGGGCCAGTCCATCAGGGCCGGCAGGCCGGCCTGGCTGGCATCAGCCAAGGGCGTTGTCACTCAGGCGGCAGCCGGGCCGGTATCCTTGAAACGGCCGTAGCTCTGCAGGCGATCGTAGCGCCGGTCCAGCAGCTCGTTCACCGGCAGCTCCACCACCTGGTTCAGCGCATCGACCAGCGCCGTCTTCAGCTTGCTGGCCATCTGCTGGTGGTTGGTATGGGCGCCGCCCACCGGCTCGTTCACGATCTTGTCGACCAGGCCCAGCGATTTCAGGCGTGGTGCCGTCACGCCCAGCGCCTCGGCGGCTTCCTCGGCGCGGTCGGCGGTCTTCCACAGGATGGAGGCACAGCCTTCGGGACTGATCACGGAATAAACGGAATACTGCAGCATCAGCACCTGGTCGGCCACGCTGATTGCCAGCGCGCCACCGGAACCACCCTCACCGATGATGGTGGTGATGATCGGCACTTCCAGCTGCGCCATCTCGAAGATGTTGCGACCAATCGCCTCGCTCTGGCCGCGTTCCTCGGCGTCGATGCCGGGATAGGCGCCCGGAGTATCGACAAAGGTGAACACCGGCAGGCCGAACTTCTCGGCCGTCTTCATCAGGCGCAGCGCCTTGCGATAGCCTTCGGGCTTACTCATGCCGAAGTTGCGCAGGCCGCGCTCCTTGGTGTCGCGGCCCTTCTGCTGGCCCAGCACCATGCAGGGCCTGCCGTTGAAGCGCGCCAGGCCGCCGACGATGGAACGGTCATCGGCAAAATGGCGGTCGCCATGCATCTCGACGAAATCGGTAAAGATCTCGCGCACATAGTCCAGCGTATAGGGCCGGTCGGGGTGACGCGCGATCCGCGTGATCTGCCAGGCGGTCAGGTCACTGTAGATATCCTTGGTGAGCTGCTGGCTCTTCTTGCTCAGCTGGTCGATCTCGGAAGAGATGTCAACCGCCGATTCGCTCTGCACCTGGCGCAGTTCTTCGATCTTGTTTTCAAGTTCGGCAATGGGTTGCTCGAAATCGAGGAAGGTCCGTTTGGCCACTTGAACTCCTTTGGGGGAACATGCCGCGTATTGTAAGTTGCATTGCCCTGACCCACGGTCAGAACGCGATGGTTGGGAGGGTAACTGGACTTCAGTAAGCCACCGGCACCGGTTCCAGCGAGCGCCAGATGAACCAGGTGGCGACAGTGCACCAGGGTTTCCAGGCTTCGGCCACCTCGCGCATGTCGCTGCGGCTGACCGGTTCGCCGGAAAAATAGTTCTGGCTGATACCTTTCACCAGGCCGGCATCGTCCAGCGGCAGCACGTTCGGGCGCAACAGGTGGAACATCAGGAACATCTCGGCAGTCCAGCGGCCGATGCCGCGGATCTGCACCAGTTCGCTGATGATGGCCTCGTCGTCCATGCCCTGCCAGGCCTGCGGGTGCAGCCGGTCTTCGGCAAAGTGCAGCGCCAAGTCATGCAGATAATCCGCCTTGCGTGCGCTCAGGCCGGCCGCACGCATCTGCTCGGTCGGTAGCGCCAGCACCTGCTGCGGCAGCATCTGGCCACAGGCCGCTTCAAAACGGTTCCACACCGACTGCGCTGCCTTGACGGATATCTGCTGGCCGATGATGCTGCGCGCCAGCGTGCTGAAGGCATCGCCACGCGACTGCAGGCTGGTATGCGCATACAGCGGAATCAGCCGTTTCATGACGCGATCGCGCCGCGCCAGCTGCTTGCAGGCCTCGGCCCAATAATCCGGAAATGGCACGGTCAGCTCCTGTACCGGAACGGCGACGGTAGATGCGCGGGTGCTGCTCACGACCAGTGCCTGGTTACTGCTACTGCCCATTACTGTGCCATTTCCCAGGTCGTGCCGCTGGCACTGTCCTTCAGCACCACGCCCTGCTCCAGCAGGTCCTTGCGGATGCGGTCGGCCTCAGCCCAGTCCTTGGCCACCTTGGCGGCAGCGCGCGCGGCAATCTGCTGCTCGATGGCGGCAGCGTCGAGGCTGGCACCCGCCTGCAGGAACTGCTGCGGATCCGCCTGCAGCAGGCCGATCACGCCACCCAACGCCTTCAGCAGGCCGGCCAGTTCCGGCGACTGGCTGCGGTTGACTTCGGACGCCAGTTCGAACAGCACGGCCACCGCCTCGGGCGTACCGAAATCCTCATCCATGGCGGCCTGGAAGCGCGCCGCATACGGATTGGTCCAGTCCATGCTGGCGGGCACCTCGGCCGGCACCAGGCTCAACGCCGTGTACAGGCGCTTGAGCGCGGCGCGCGCATCGTCCAGATGGGCATCGCTGTAGTTGAGCGGGCTACGGTAGTGCGCGCGCAAAATAAAGAATCGCACGGTTTCGGCGTCGTAGTCCTGCAGCACCTCGCGGATGGTGAAGAAGTTGCCCAGGCTCTTGGACATTTTCTCGTTGTCCACGCGCACAAAGCCGTTGTGCATCCACAGGCGCGCAAAGCCGTCGCCATGGGCGCCTTCACTCTGGGCGATCTCGTTCTCGTGGTGCGGAAACTGCAGGTCGGCACCGCCACCGTGGATGTCAAAAGTTTCGCCCAGCAGCGCGCAGCTCATCGCCGAGCACTCGATATGCCAGCCCGGACGGCCGCTGCCGTAGGGGCTGCTCCACTTGGCCTCTTCCGGCTCGCCTTCCTTGGCCGATTTCCACAACACGAAATCGAGCGGATCCTGCTTGCCGTCCTGCACCGCCACGCGCTCGCCGGCGCGCAGCTCGTCAGGCGACTTGCCGGACAGCTTGCCGTAACCGGGAAACTTGCGCACCGCATACAGCATGTCGCCATTGCCGGCCTGGTAGGCCAGGCCCTTGTCCTGCAGCGTGCCGATGATGGACAGCATCTGCGGCACGAAATCGGTGGCGCGCGGCTCGTGCGTCGGGCGCTCGATGCCGAGCGCATCGGCATCTTCATGCATGGCAGCAATCATGCGATCGGTCAGGCCGCGCATGGTTTCGCCATTCTCCAGCGCACGCTTGATGATCTTGTCGTCGATATCGGTGATGTTGCGCACATAGGTGACGCGGTAGCCGCTGGCTCGCAGCCAGCGCTGCACCACGTCAAATGCCACCATCACGCGCGCATGGCCGAGATGGCACAGGTCGTACACCGTCATGCCGCACACATACATGCGCACATGGCCAGGTTCGAGCGGGACAAAATCTTGCAGGTCACGCGCCAGCGTGTTGTAGATACGGAGCGTCATCGTCGTGTGGAGAAATCCGGAGACTGGCCGCAGCAGACGCCACGGCTGAAAAAGCCCGACAGGCTGCTGTCGGGCTGAAGCGGTCTGGACGCACTGTCAAAAAGTACGTCAGGACTTCCAATGGTACCCCAAACCGATGATTGCATTCGGCAACAGCCGGACACAGCGTGTGGCAGGCCTCTTGCCGTATGCTGCCATAATGCGCCTGCCTGATGCCTCGAATCCCTTTGCAAAGCTCTTTCCATGACACCACGCACCTTCTTTTTTTCCAGTCGCCGTACCCTGCTGGCCAGCGCCCTGATGCTGACGCTGGGTACGCCGGCGCTGGCAGCCAAGCCGGCACCGCAAGTCCAGTTCACTACCAGCGAGGGCAACTTCGTGGTCGAGCTATATCCGGACAAGGCGCCCAAAACCGTGGCCAACTTCCTGCACTACGTGAAGGCGAAGCACTACGATGGCACCATCTTCCACCGCGTGATTCCGGACTTCATGATCCAGGGCGGCGGTTATGATGCCAAGCTGATCGAACGCCCGGCGCGCCAGCGCGTGGTGCACGAAGGTCGCCAGGCCTACCAGGCCGGCCTGCGCAACGTCACGGGCAGCATCGCCATGGCGCGCACCAATGATCCCGATTCTGCCGGCGCCCAGTTCTTCATCAACGTAAAGGACAACGGCTTCCTTGATCCGGTGCCGATTCCCGATGCCGATCCGGTGCCACGCTTTGTCTACCAGGGCCGCACTTACACCAACGTGTCGCGTGCCAGCCTGGAGCGCGCACCGCAGCTCTACGGCTACACGGTTTTCGGCAAGGTCGTCAGCGGCATGGACACCGTGATGCGCATACGCCAGCAGCCGACCGGCCCGCTTGGCCCTTTTGCCAGTGATGTTCCGCGCCACACCATGCTGATCGAATCGGCGACACAGATAAAATAAGCGTTCGTCTGCCATTGGCAGCTCATTTTTCAGATACAAAGGCAACCCATGTCCAACCCCCAAGTCGAACTGCAGATCGCCGGCCTCGGCAACATCACCATCGAACTGGACGCCGAAAAGGCGCCCGTGACCGTGGCCAACTTCCTGGAGTACGTGAACAAGGGCCACTATGACGGCACCATTTTCCACCGCGTGATTCCCGGCTTCATGATCCAGGGCGGCGGTTTCGTCCCCGGCATGGACCAGAAGCCCACCGCTGCCGAAATCAAGAATGAAGCCGACAACGGCCTGAAGAACGACAAGTACACCATCTCCATGGCCCGTACTTCTGCGCCGCACTCTGCCAGCGCCCAGTTCTTCATCAACGTCGCCAACAACGACTTCCTGAACTTCAAGTCCCCCACGGCCCAGGGCTGGGGCTATGCGGTATTCGGCAAGGTCGTGAGCGGCACGGAAGTGGTCGACCAGATCGCCAAGGTCGTGACCGGCCGCCGCGGCTACCACGATGATGTGCCGAAGGACGACGTGCTGGTCGAGAAGGCCACCGTGCTCTGATCTGACAGCGCTATCGCACAGGCCACGCAGCCCCTCGCTGCCGTGGCCTTTTTCTTGATCCGATTCCCGCCACACGCCCATGAGCACGCCTGCCCCCACGCACCCGATTCCTGACGCCGAACTGCTGCTGGCCGATGCCGGCTGGCACACCATCGACTGCATTTCCGACCTGCACCTGCAGCAGGACGGCGCCACCTGGCAGGCCCTGCTCGGCTACCTGCGCCAGACGCCGGCGCAGGCCCTGTTCCTGCTCGGCGACATCTTTGAAGTCTGGATCGGTGACGATGTGCTGCAGGACAGCAACCATGCTTTCGAGCAGCTGGTGGCTGACGAGCTGGCCGCATTGGCGGCACGCGGCTGCCAGGTGTTCCTGATGCATGGCAACCGCGATTTCCTGCTGGCACAGGCCTTCTGCGAGCATGCGCAGGCGCGCCTGCTGCCGGACCCGAGCGTGCTGCAGCTGCCCGATGGCGAGCGCGTGCTGCTCAGCCACGGCGATGCGCTATGCATTGATGATGTGGCCTATATGCAATTCCGCCAGACGGTGCGCAACCCGGCGGTGCAGCAGCAATTCCTGCAGCAGCCGCTGGCCGTGCGCATGGCGATGACGCAGCAGATGCGCGCCCAGAGCGATGCACGCAAGAACGAACTGGGCGTGGAAGGCTATGCCGATGTGGATCCGGCACTGGCGCGTGCCTGGCTGCAGGCGCATGACGCTGCCACGCTGATCCATGGCCATACGCACCGCCCCGGCGAACACGCCCTGCATCTGCCGGAAGACAGCTGCGCGCTGCAACGCATCGTGCTGAGCGACTGGCAGCTGGAGCCCGGCCGCGGCCCGCAACGCGCCGAGGTGCTGCGCTGGCAAGCCGACCATGCTGGCTGGCAGCGCCTGCCACCAGCGGCCGCCGTCTGAATCCACCTGAATCCGCCTGCTTTCAGGCATGAAAAAACCGCCTTGAATTCAAGGCGGTTTTTGGTGCTGCATGGCAGCTTGCGCTGCCATGTGGCTGACCTGTGCTTACTTGGAAGCAGCAGCGTCAACAGCAGAAGCAGCAGCGTCCACAGCGGAAGCAGCGGCGTCAACTGCGGAAGCAGCAGCGTCGGTAGCAACAGCAGCAGCGGAAGCAGCGGCGTCAGCCGTAGCGGAAGCAGCGTTGTCCACGGTGGTAGCAGCAGCGGAAGCAGCAGCGTCAACAGCGGAAGCAGCAGCATCAGTAGCGGAAGCAGCAGCAGAAGCGGCTTGCACAGCAGCGTCTTCTTTCTTGCCGCAAGCGGTCAGGGCAGCAGCAGCGATAACAGCAGCGATCAGGTAAGACTTGTTCATTTTTTCAATCCTTGAGGAATGTGTTGGGTACGAAACAGTTTCCGGGAGTGTTTTCTGCCTGTCGGCAGAAGACGGGAGGAAGCCCGTTACTTGCCCCCTGCACCGCATTATAGGGAAAACACCCGCTAAGCTGACAGAAGCTGACACCCTGCTTGTGAGCAATTGTCAATCTGTTGTCAGCTTGCCACATCATTGCTGCAATGCAGCACCTGTATGGCCCCAACCATCATCAGCCCAGGACAGCAACAGCGCCCGCGCCTCCTCGCTCGCCGTAGCCAGCGCGTCGGCATCGAGCTGGCGCTGGTTGGCCAACTGGCGCATCAGCGCCGCATCTTCCCCTGCAGCGCGGTAGCTTTCACCGTTGATGAACACATGGCGCTCGTCATACAACATGCGCGTACGGCGATCCAGCCAGAAGCAGGCCTGTAGCACCTCGGGCTGCTGCTCCGGCACGTCAAACCAGACGTTGGCTTTCGGTTCGGTCAGGTATTCGCCCAAGGCGCATGCCAGATTGTCATCATCCTGTAACGCTTCTGCAATGGCCTGCCGCGCAAAATCCTGCATGCTGACCGGAATCGCCGCCGAGGCCTGTACCGCCGGCTGGTCGGCATCTTCATACAGATCCTCGCCCAGCGCATCGGCAGCCGGATCGGCCATGCGGCCCAGCAGTTCACGTGCCAGATCGCCACGCTGCGGCACGCGGAAGCCGATGGAATAAGTCATGCACTCGCCATCTTCGGCGATGCCGTCATGCGCCCAGCCCGGCGGCAGGTAAAGCATGTCGCCCGGCTCCAGCACGAACTCCTCTTCCGGCTGGAAATCGGCCAGGATGCGCACCGGCAGATCCGGCACCAGCGTTCGATCTTCCTGGCGGCCGATGCGCCAGCGGCGCTTGCCCATGGCCTGCAGCAGGAACACATCGTAGCTGTCAAAGTGCGGACCGACGCCACCGCCTTCTGTAGCGTAGCTGATCATCACGTCGTCAAGGCGCGCATCGGGAATGAAGCGGAACTGCTGCATCAGCTGGTGCACCGCGGCATCGTGCAGGTCCACGCCCTGCACCAGCAGCGTCCATTTCGGCTCGTCGTAATCCGGCAGGTCTTCCGCCTCGAACGGGCCACGCTCCATCTGCCAGCCACCATCTGGAAAATCGCCGATCAGGCGCGATTCGACCTCGTCCTGGCTGGCCAGATCGGCCAGTTCCTCGCGGCTGAGCAAGGGCTGGAAACCGGGAATCGCCTGGCGGATCACCAGCGGCTGGCGCTGCCAGTATTGCTGCATGAAATCGGCGGGAGAAAGTTGACCCAGCAGGGCCATGGGGATTTGCGTGTTCATGGGACAATTGTGCAATGGAAAACACCACAGATACCGATACCCCTGACACCCCTGCCGTCACTGACCAGTCGGTGGTGGCCCTGACCTGGGTCATGAAAGACTCCATGGGCGATGTGCTGGACGAGCTGGAAGACCCGGTCGAATTCCTGGTCGGCGGCGATGACCTGCTGAACAGCATCGACCAGGCGCTGATTGGCCGCCAGGTCGGCGACACGATCAAGCTGGATCTGGAGCCGCTGGACGCCTTTGGCGATTACGACGAGAACCTGATCTTCCTGGAAGCACGCACGCTGTTCCCGGCCGAGACCGAGGAAGGCATGACGTTTGACGGCCAGGGCCTGCCCGCCGGCTGCAGCGCGGACATCCCGCAGGACGCGCTCTATATCGTGACTGACCTGTATCCCGATCACGTGGTGCTGGACGGCAACCACCCGCTGGCCGGCATCAGCCTGCACCTGCAGCTGCGCATCCACGGCGTGCGCGAAGCCACGGTGGACGAAATCGGTCGCGGTTCGGCCGGCACCGGCTTCTTCAAGCTGGAGCCGGGGGCGCAGTTGCTGCCGGGCAACGATACGCTGCACTGAGTTCATCCCTACCCTGCAAACGCAAAAGGCGGCTCATGGAGCCGCCTTTGTCATGTCTGGATCAGCCGATCAGATCACGACCGGTAATCCGCATTGATGCTCACGTAATCGTGGCTGAAGTCGCAGGTCCAGACCGTGTCGGAGGCATCACCGCGACCCAGTTGCACGCGCACGGTGATCTCGGCCTGCTGCATCACGCGCTGGCCATCCGCTTCCTGGTAGGACGGGTTGCGGCCACCTTGCGTGACCACATGCACGTCATCCAGGTAGAGCTCGATCTTTTCCTGGTCCAGATCGGTGATGCCGGCATATCCTACCGCCGCCAGGATGCGGCCCAGATTCGGGTCGCTGGCGTAGAAGGCGGTCTTGACCAGCGGCGAATGCGCGATCGCATAGGCCGCCAGACGACACTCCTCGGCGGTCTTGCCGCCTTCGACCTGCACCGTGATGAACTTGGTGGCACCCTCGCCATCGCGCACGATGGCCTGTGCCAGCTTCAGTGCCACCGCCTGCATCGCCGCCTTCAGCGCCTGACCGTCAGCGCTGTCGAGCGAGGTGATCTCGGCATGGTCGGCCTGGTTGCTGGCGATCACGACAAAGGAATCGTTGGTGGAGGTATCGCCATCGATGGTGATGCGGTTGAACGAGCCATCAGCCAGCTCACGCGCCAGCTGTGCCATCACGCCCTGGCTGACACGCGCGTCGGTGGCCAGAAAGCCCAGCATGGTGGCCATGTTCGGGCGGATCATGCCGGCACCCTTGCTGATGCCGGTGATGTGGACGCTAGCACCGCCGATTTCTGCCGTGGCACTGTAGGCCTTGGGCAGGGTATCGGTGGTCATGATGCCTTCGGCGGCCACGGCCCACTGGTCCGGCGCGGCTGCGGCGATCGCATCCGGCAATTTGGCGATGATGCGATCCACCGGCAGCGGCTCCATGATCACGCCGGTCGAGAACGGCAGGATCTGCTGCGGCTGCACGCCAAGCTGTGCCGCCATGGCATCGCAGGTCTGGCGCGCATGCTGCAGGCCGCTGGCACCGGTACCGGCGTTGGCATTGCCGGTGTTGACCACCAGTGCGCGAATGGCCGCGTTGTCGGCCGCCAGATGTTCGCGGCAGACCTGCACCGGTGCGGCGCAATAGCGGTTCTGCGTAAATACGGCACCAACGCTGGCACCCTCGTCCAGCAGGATCACGGTCAGGTCCTTGCGGTTGGCCTTGCGCACACCGGCTTCGGTCACGCCCAGACGCACGCCGGCGACCGGATGCAGATCTTCGGGACGGGGGGCTTGGAGTTGTACGGGCATGGAAGCTCCTGCAAAAAAGAAGGAAAAATCAGCTCAGCTTGCCGTGGCACTGCTTGTACTTCTTGCCACTGCCGCAGGGGCAGGGATCGTTGCGACCGACTCCAGCCAGGGCCTCGGGCGGCAGCGAGCCGTCTTCACCCAGCGGCACACCGGCGTTCTGCTGCGGCTCGCCGGATTCATCGGGCGAAGTGTAGGTGATGTTGATGTAGCCACCACCGTCGTTGCCCACCATCTGGTCGGCGGCCTGGTCCAGCTGCTCGGGCGACTGGATACGCACCGTCATCAGGATGCGGGTGACATCATTCTTGATCGCGTCCAGCATCTGGCCGAACAGTTCGAAGGCCTCGCGCTTGTATTCCTGCTTGGGCTGCTTTTGCGCATAGCCGCGCAGGTGGATGCCCTGGCGCAGATGGTCCAGCGCGCTCAGGTGCTCGCGCCAGTGCGTGTCAATGCTCTGCAGCACCACGGCACGCTCGAAGTTGACGAACTGCTCTTCGCCGACCAGCTCCAGCTTGCTCTGGAAGGCGGCATCGGTTTCCTGCAGTACGCGCTCCAGGATGTCCTCGGAGGTCATGCTGCTGGACTGCTCGACCTCGGCGCGCAGGTTCATGGGCACGCCCCACTCTTCGGCCAGCACTTTTTCCAGGCCGGGCAGGTCCCACTGCTCTTCCATGCTTTCCGGCGGCACGAAGGCGTTCACCAGATCGGTGAAGCAGCCGTGGCGCAGGCCGTCCACGACGTCCTGCACGCCCAGCGACTCCAGCACCTCGTTGCGCTGGCGGTAGATCACCTTGCGCTGCTCGTTGGCGACGTCGTCGTACTCGAGCAGCTGCTTGCGGATATCGAAGTTGCGCGCCTCGACCTTGCGCTGCGCGCTCTCGATGCTGCGCGTCACCATGCCGGCCTCGATGGCCTCGCCTTCGGGCATCTTCAGGCGGTCCATGATGGCGCGTACGCGGTCACCGGCAAAGATGCGCATCAGCTGGTCGTCCAGGCTCAGGTAGAAGCGCGAGGAACCCGGGTCACCCTGGCGGCCGGAACGGCCGCGCAGCTGGTTGTCGATACGGCGCGATTCGTGGCGCTCGGTCGCGATGATGCGCAGGCCACCCAGCTCACGGATGGCGTCGTGGTCGGACTGCCAGTTATCGCGCAGGCTGGTGATGCGCTGCTGGCGCGTGGCGTCGTCAAGCGAAGTGTCGGCCTCGACGGCGGCAATCATCTTTTCCAGGTTGCCACCCAGCACGATGTCGGTACCGCGACCGGCCATGTTGGTGGCAATCGTGATCATCTTGGCACGACCGGCCTGGGCCACGATCTCGGCTTCGCGCTCGTGCTGCTTGGCATTGAGCACCTGGTGCGGCAGGCCAGCTTCGGTGAGCATGCCGGAGATGATCTCGGAGTTCTCGATCGAGGTCGTGCCGACCAGCACCGGCTGGCCACGCTCGTAGCAGTCACGGATATCGTCAATGGCAGCCTGGTACTTCTCGGGCGTGGTCTTGTAGACGCGATCCAGCTGGTCCTGGCGCGCACTCGGGCGGTTCGGCGGGATCACCACGGTCTCGAGGCCGTAGATTTCCTGGAATTCGTAAGCCTCGGTATCAGCGGTACCGGTCATGCCGGACAGCTTTTCATAGAGACGGAAATAGTTCTGGAAGGTGATCGAGGCCAGCGTCTGGTTCTCGGCCTGGATCGGCACGTTTTCCTTCGCTTCCACGGCCTGGTGCAGGCCATCGCTCCAGCGGCGGCCTGCCATCAGGCGGCCGGTAAATTCGTCCACGATGACGATTTCCAGCCCCTTCTCACCCTGCTGCACCACATAGTGCTGGTCGCGGTGGTACAGGTTGTGCGCACGCAGGGCGGCGTACAGGTGGTGCATCAGCGTGATGTTGGCCGGGTCGTACAGCGAAGCACCTTCGGGCAGCAGGCCGATCTTGCTGAGCAGCTCTTCGGCGCGTTCGTGACCCTGGTCGGTCATGTAGACCTGATGCGCCTTTTCGTCCACGGTGAAATCGCCCGGCTTGGTCACGCCTTCGCCGGTCAGCGGATCGGCCTCGCCCTCCTGGCGTGTCAGCTGCGGCGCGACCTGGTTCATCACGCGGTACATCTCGGTATGGTCGTCGGCCTGGCCGCTGATGATCAGCGGCGTGCGTGCCTCGTCGATCAGGATCGAGTCCACCTCGTCGACGATGGCGTAGTGCAGCGGACGCTGCACGCGCTCGTTCAGGTCGTAGACCATGTTGTCGCGCAGGTAGTCAAAGCCGAATTCGTTGTTGGTGCCGTAGGTGATGTCGGCGGCGTAGGCCTGCTGCTTCTCGGCGCGCGCCATGTTGGGCAGGTTGATGCCCACCGTCATGCCCAGGAAGTTGTACAGACGGCCCATCCACTGCGCGTCACGGCTGGCCAGGTAGTCGTTGACCGTCACCACGTGCACGCCCTTGCCGGTGAGTGCATTCAGGTAGACCGGCAGCGTGGCAGTCAGGGTCTTGCCCTCGCCGGTGCGCATTTCGGCGATCTTGCCTTCGTGCAGCGCCTGGCCACCAATCATCTGGACGTCAAAGTGGCGCATCTTCATGATGCGGCGCGAGGCCTCACGCACCAGCGCAAAGGCTTCGGGCAGCAGGCTGTCGGTGCTGGCGCCATCGGCGATGCGCTGGCGGAATTCCGCGGTCTTGGCCGGAATCTGTTCGTCGGTGAGTTGTTCGTATTCTTTTTCGAGGGCGTTGATGCGCGAGACGACCTTGCGGTACTTGCCCAGCAGACGGTCATTGCGGCTGCCGAAGATTTTTGTCAGGATTGTGGCCATGCATCTACATCACCGCCTGCGCTGTCGCAGCGCCAGACGGCCATGTCCTTGGTAGGTAATGAAAACCGGAGCACCGGGATAGGGAAATCCGAAAAAGGCTACATGGGGGCAAAAGGCCGTACTGCAAGCCACCTCCCCATGCCGGACCCGGCTCCCGCTGCCGGATAAGACGATCTATTCTACTCTTGCCACCTGTCTGCCATGTGTCACCAGCCCCTGCGCGTGTGACAAGGTGCTGCACGGCGGCGGCGACTGGCCGATAATCCCTGCATGAAGCGCAAGCATTACGCCATTCACGTCAACCAGGCTGCCGAGGAAGCACCGATCCTGGGATCCTTGCTGCAGTGCATGCAGCTGTCGCAGCAGTGCAGTCAGAGCATTGCGCGACTGGTGCCGCCGATGATGCGCAGCCGCATCACCTGGGGTGCGGTGCAGGACGGCGAGTGGTGCGTCATCATTTCCGGCAATGCCGTGGCGGCCAAGGTGCGCCAGCTGCTGCCGCTGTGGCTGTCGCGGTTGCAGCAGGACGGCCTGCCGGTGCAACGCATCCGGCTGCACATGGCCGGCAGCGGGCCGCAGCGCTGAGCCGGCTCAGTGTTCCGGGTGCAGGAACTCGCGCGATACCGCCACGCCCAGGGCGTGGATGCGCTCCAGGAAGTGCGTCAGGTAGGCATGCAGCCCGGTATGCAGGATCTCGCGGATATCACCATAGTGCAAGTCGGTCTGCAGCCGTCCGGCCAGCCGGCGTGACTGGCTGCCGCTGTGCATGCTGGCACCAATGCTTTCCAGCTTGATCACCACCTGGTTCAGGCAATGCGTCAGGGAGCGCGGCATGTCGCCCCGCATGATCAGCAACTCGGCCACGCGTTCCGGCGTGATCACGTCGCGATAGACCTTGCGGTAGATCTCGAAGGCCGAGACGCTGCGCAGGATATTGCTCCAGTAATAAAAGTCCAGCTCCTCGTCATCATCGAGATCCATCGCTGGCATTCGGTCATTACCGTGGAACTTCACATCCAGCAGGCGCGCCGTGTTGTCGGCACGCTCCAGAAAGGTGCCCAGCCGCATGAAGTGGAGGGACTGGTCCATCAGCATGGTGGCGAGGATCACGCCACGCGACAGGTGGGAGTTGTACTTGACCCACTCCAGGAAGCGGCTCGGATCCGAGCGCAGCACATCGGTCTTGATGAGGTGCTTGGCGTCCAGCCAAACCTGGTTATAGGTTTCCCAGACCTCGGTGGTCAGCGTACCCCGTACCGCGCGTGCATTCTCGCGCGAGGCATGCAGGCAGGACATGATGGAGGCCGGGTTGTCCATATCGGCGACCATGAAGTCGATTACCTTGTCAGGCTGGATGTCGCCGTGACGCCGGCGATAGGCGGGCAGCAGTTCACAGATCGACAGCAGGCCGGTCCAGCCTTGCTCGGCCTGGAAAGCTGACTGTGGCAACAACGTGGTCTGGTAGTTCACGTCCAGCATGCGTGCGGTGTTTTCGGCACGCTCGATATAACGGGACATCCACAGGAGGTGATCGGCGGTTCTGGATAGCATGATGGCCTTCGGTTTGCGTGAATGGGAAAATTCTGGTCAGACGACCCAGGTGTCCTTGGTGCCGCCTCCCTGAGAGGAGTTGACCACCAGCGAGCCTTCTTTCAAGGCAACCCGCGTCAGGCCACCTGCCACCATTTCCACGGTTTTGCCAGACAGAACGAAGGGGCGCAGATCGATGTGGCGCGGCGCAATGCCCTGCTCCACATAGGTCGGGCAGCTGGACAGGCTGAGCGTCGGCTGCGCGATATAGCGCTCCGGATGCGCCTGCAGCACCTGGCGGAATTCCGCAATCTCTGCCTTGCTGGCGGTCGGGCCTATCAGCATGCCGTAACCGCCGGCACCGTGCACTTCCTTGACCACCAGCTCGTCCAGGTGCGCCAGCACATGCTGCAGGTCGTCGGGCTCGCGGCAGCACCAGGTCGGCACGTTGGAGAGCAGCGGCTTTTCACCCAGATAGAACTCGATCATTTTCGGCACATAGGGATAGATCGACTTGTCGTCGGCAATGCCGGTGCCGACGGCATTGCATATCGTGACACGACCGGATCGATAGGCTTCCATCAGTCCAGGGCAGCCCAGTGTGGAATCGGCACGGAACACGGTTGGATCCAGGAAGTCATCATCGACCCGACGGTAAATCACATCGACGCGCTGCGGGCCCCGCGTGGTGCGCATATAGACAAAGCCATCCTTGACAAACAGGTCCTGGCCTTCAACCAGCTCCACGCCCATCTGCTGCGCCAGAAAGGCATGCTCAAAATAGGCACTGTTGTACATGCCGGGCGTGAATACCACCACCACCGGCTCGGACACCGCGCCGGGAGCACAGGAGCGCAAGGTTTCCAGCAGCAGGTCAGCATAGTGGGCGACCGGCTCGACCTGATAGGTGCGGAACAGTTCGGGGCACAGACGCATCGACATCTTGCGGTTTTCCAGCATGTAGCTGACACCGCTGGGCACGCGCAGATTGTCTTCCAGTACGAAGTATTCGCCGTCTTTGGAACCATGGCTGGCTCGAACGATATCAATGCCGCTAATGTGCGAATACACCCCATGCGGTACCACCACACCTTCCATCTCCGGACGATATTGCGCGTTCTGCAGCACCTGGTCGGCCGGAATCACGCCCGCCTTGAGAATGTCCTGGTCGTGGTAGATGTCCTGAATGAAGCGGTTCAGTGCAGTCACACGCTGCGCCAGCCCTTTTTCCAGCTGTTGCCACTCCTGGGCAGGAATGATGCGTGGAACCAGATCAAAGGGGATCAATCGCTCGGTACCGGCACCATCCTCGTCTTTTTCGCCATATACGGCAAAGGTGATGCCGACCTTGCGAAAGATCATCTCAGCCTCTTCTCGACGCCGCTGCATTGATTCGGCTGTCTGGCTACGCAGCCACTCGGCGTAGCGCAAATAGTGGTCGCGAACCTGATCATCCGCGTAAGGCACGGAGGCAAACATTTCATCAAAGGCGCGCATGATCGTCGGGACTCCTCAGGTTTGGAATGGATCACTGCAAGACAAGCAAGAATGATGCCTAGTTGTAATCTGGTGTAGCAATTGCTGCCGCAACTTCAAATTTATAACATCCGGAATGACCAGAAGTGGGCATTTCCTGCCCTCTCGCAGTGCATCCGCTGATCCTGTGAGCTCCACAATGCAGCACCACAACTGTCGCTGCGCACTACGTTGGCACCCTGCTCCTGCAAGCGTTGCAAGACCTCGGTATGCGGATGACCATAACGGTTACGGTAGCCGTGCTGGATCACTGTCCAGCGCGGCTGCACCGCCTGCAGCCAGTCCGCACCCGTAGAGCTGTTGCTGCCGTGGTGGCCGGCTAGCAGCACATCGGCACGCAGATGCTGCGCCGGATAGCGTTGCAGCATGCGCTGCTCGCTGACAAATTCGGCATCCCCCATCAGCATGGCGGTACGCTGGCCGTTGCTGATACGCAGCACGCAACTGCCGGCATTGCCCCAGTCACTGCCGGCCAGATCCTGCGCTGCCGGATGCAGCACCTCGAACTGCACGCCATCCCATGCCCAGCGCTGGCCCGCCAGACAGGGCTGGATCTGCCGCTGCTCATGCAGCGGATGGCCCGGCTCAATGACGCCGGACAACACGGCCTGCGGCTGGCTCGCCAGCAGGGACAGCAGGCCCCCAACGTGATCGGTATCGGAATGACTGAGCACGATGCGGTCCAGCTGCAGGCCTTGCGCTGCCAGCATCGGCGCCAGAATGCGCTCGCCGGCATCGGTATGGCGGCCGATGGCGGGACCGGCGTCGAACAGCAGGCTGTGGCGTGCCGTACGCAGCAGCACGGCACCACCCTGCCCCACATCCACCGCCTGCAGGCTGAAACCACCAGCGGGCGGTGCCGGAGCCTGCCAACCCAGTACCGGCACCAGGCAGACCGCACCCAGCGCACGCCACCACAGCGGCAGGCGCAGGCACAGCAACGCGCCACCAGCGATGCCGATGGCGCCAACCCAGACCGGTGCCATCGCCGTGCCGTAGACCGCCCACGGATAGGCCGCCATCCAGACCAGCCCCGGCCAGCACCATTCCAGGATCACACCAGCCAGCGTCCAGAGTGGTGCCCACAGCATGCCCAGCATCGCCAAGGGCGTGACCAGTACGGTCACCAGGGGCACGGCCACTGCATTCGCCAGTATTCCGACCACCGACACCTGGCCAAACATCAGCAAGGCCAGCGGCGTCAGCGCCAGTACCACCACCAGTTGCTGCTGGCCAAACGCGAGTACTGCTGCCAGCAGGCGCGCCCACCAGTTGTCTGGGGTTTCGGATTTCGCCGAATCACCTGTCAGGAACAGCACCCCCACTGCCACAAAGCTCAGCCAGAAACCCGGCTGCATCAAGGCCAGCGGATGCAGCGCCGTCACCAGCACCGCAGCCGCACCGAGCACCGCATGCCAGGGCCATTGCCGGCCACTGCAGCGCAGCAAGGCCACCACCGCCAGCATCCAGACCGTGCGTTGCGCCGGTACGCCCCAACCGCTGAACCAGGCATAGCCAGCTGCCAGCAGGCAGGCACCGATGGCCGCCGCATGCTGTGCCGGCAACCACAGGCAGCACGGCCAGCCCCGGCGTGCCGTCCAGCGCCAGCCCCAGCCGACCAGGGCCGCTGCCAGCCAGGCAAACATGGTCACATGCAGGCCGGAAATACTCACCAGGTGCGCGATGCCAGTCAGCCGGAACACGGTCCAGTCGTCCTGCGCTATCGCTGTCTGATCCCCCACCACCAGCGCCACCAGCAGATTGCCGGCGCGCTGGCCCTCTACATCACCTGCGCTCCAGCGCGCCCGGATCTGCTCACGCACGTGCAGCCGTGCCCGATCCAGCGCATGCTGCGGAGACAGCCAGCCCGCATCGGGCAGACGCATGGCGCCCTCCTGTGCACGCACCTGCGCCGTGGCGCCCAGCCCCTGCTCCCACATCCAGCGCTCCAGATCAAAGCCGAAGGGATTGCGATAGCCATGCGGCCGGCGCAGCTGCAGGCTGAGCTGCCAGCGCTCGCCCGGCTGCACGCAAGCCTGGCACTGCCCGGCAACCGCCTCTTGCGACCAGCCCAACGACAGGCGATCAGGCAGGCGCACGGCACGGCCATCCGGGAGCAAGGCCTGCTCCACCAGGAATTCGAAGCGCGACCCGTCCGCCGACCACTGCGGCAGGCCTTGCACCACGCCGGTGACCAGCAAGGTCTGCCCCTCCAGTTCCGGATCCAGCTGCTGTGCCTGCATGCCATGCGCCTGCCAGCCCGCCACGCCCCAGCCCAGACAGGCCAAGGCCAGCCACAAGGCCGACAAGGCGCGGCGCTGTTTCAGGCACAATCCGATGATGCCAAGTGCCAGCAGCACGGCCAGCTGGTAATGCAGCAAGGCCGACAGGCTGGCCTGTTGCAGCTGCAGCCAGATTCCGGCCAGCCAGGCCAGAGCGCCTCCCGTGATGCCCGGCGACGGCCAGATCCGGCTGGACTGCCTTACCGTATAGTAATTATTTTGTATTAATATTTGACGCATGCCGCGATGGTAGCGCAAATCCCTCCCACTTCACCAGGAGCCCCCATGTCCGATATCTACACCCGCCTCGAAGCCCAGGGTATCAGCCTGCCGCCGGTCGCCGTGCCGGCTGCCGCCTATGTGCCTTACATGCAAACCGGCAACCTGCTGTTCCTCAGCGGCCACATCGCCCGACGCGATGGCACAGTCTGGACCGGCCAGCTCGGCAAGGACATGGATACCGCCACCGGCGCCCAGGCGGCACGTGCCGTCGCTATCGACCTGCTCGGCACGCTGCAGGCCGCCACCGGTGACCTGAAGCGCATCAAGCGCGTGGTCAAGGTGATGAGCCTGGTCAACTCCACCAGCGACTACACCGAGCAGCACCTGGTCACCAACGGCTGCAGCGAGCTGCTGGGCGAACTGTTCGGTCCGGAAGTGGGCACGCACGCGCGCAGTGCCTTTGGCGTGGCCCAGCTACCGCTGGGTGCCTGCGTCGAAATCGAGATGATCGTGGAACTGGCCTGATGGCCTGAACATGGTGGCGCGCCAAGGTGCGCCTGTGCCTTATTCCCAGGACAGCAGGTACATGGCGTAGAACGGTACGCCCGACAGCATGGTGAAGCCACCCATGGCCATCGCCAGCGTCCAGTCATAACCCGCCATCACGTCCTTGCAGTCCAGCTGCTTCAGGCGCCCTTCCAGGGCCTGCAGGCTGCCGGCGTGCGTCAGGCCCCAGCGCAGCTTGGCTCCCGTCTGACGCAGCGAAGGATGCCAATAGGCCGAACCGCAGGCCAGCTGGCTGAAGGCATCCATCACCATCTGCGAACCGATCGGCAGGTGCGTGGCCAGGCTATGCAGCAGGTCTCGCACCTGTTCCGGGTCCAGATACATGGTGACGCCTTCCAGCATCACGAACACCGGACGCGTGCCAATCTGCTGCAGCGGCAACTGCTGCCACCAGTCCGGCGCGGTGAGGTCGAGCGTGACAGCATGATGACGCGCATTGATGCAGGGAAGAAGTTGCTCACGCAACTGCATCACCTCAGGCAAGTCGGCATCGACCATGATGCTGCTGCCACTGTCCAGCCACTGGAAATACTGGCTCAGGCCACAGCCCAGATTCAGGAACACGGCATCCGGATGCTGCTGCAGAAACGCCAGCGCCTTGTCGAGGATGAACCGGGTACGGACCAGCACGCCCCAGATGCTGTGGCGATCTTCCGCCCAGCGCGATCCGTCGTCGCCCATGGACTGCAACACACCGGCAGCATACTGGTCATGAATGGCCAGTTGGGGAAACATGGCATCGCCGAGCGCGCGTCCTGCCAGCGGGATGCGCAAGGTAGAAGGGACCGTAGTCAGCCCTGAAGCCAGGGTCAGCGGGCTAGCCCGATCTGCACCAGTACTGCGTGCCATATCCATGATTCTTCTCAGGCTATTGCACCGGCACAGCGCCGATGCTGTTGCTTTATACATACATGCTACCGTACGTATGTGACGCACGATCGTGCTTTATAACTAGCCCAAGGGTTTACCCCACACGCAAAACGGCCACACCTGAACAGGTGTGGCCGTTTTGCAGGTCAGCGGGGCCAATCGCCCGCCACCATGGGGTCAACAGCAGCGACCGATACCGCCGCCGTAACGTGCCTGCTGCCGGTTGATGAAGAACTCTTCGTAAGTCATCGCCGGCTGGTCCGGATGGGTGCGCTTCATGTGCGCCAGGTAGTTGTCATAGCTGGGAACGCCCACCATCAGACGGGCGGTCTGGCCGAAGTAACGGCCGGCGGCAGTCAGTTTCTGGAACATGCTGATGTCTCCTTCAGTGGGACTTGGCCATGGCCTCGGCAGGCAAGGGCTCGTACGGCACTTCATGCATCACCGGCTGTGCCTGCTTGCGCGCAGCCAGCGATGTACGGATACCGTAGAACAGGATAACCACAACCACCGACATGAACAAGGCCGTCAGGGCCGCATCCAGGCGGTTGTTGAACACCAGGCGGCTCATTTCTTCCATGGACTTGGCCGGGGCCAGCAACTGGCCCGACTGCATCGCGGCATCAAACTTGTTGGCCAGCGCCAGGAAGCCGATACGCGGATCGGTATGGAACAGCTTCTGGAAACCGGCGTACATGGTGATGATCAGCAGCCAGACCGTGGGCACGATGGCGACCCAGGCGTAGCGGTCCTTCTTCATCTTGAACAGCACGGTCGCCACCAGCGTCAGCGCGATCGCGGCCAGCATCTGGTTGGCAATGCCGAACAGCGGCCACAGCGTGTTGATGCCGCCCAGCGGATCGACCACGCCCTGGTACAGGAAGTAGCCCCACAGCGCCACGCAGACGGCGGTAGCCACCAGGTTGCCGATCAGCGAATCGGTCTGCTTCAGCGCCGGCACAAAGTTGCCCAGCAGGTCCTGCAGCATGAAACGGCCGGAGCGGGTACCGGCGTCCACCGCGGTCAGGATGAACAGCGCCTCGAACAGGATGGCAAAGTGGTACCAGAAGGCCATCATGCCCTCGCCACCAAACACCTGGTGCAGGATGTGGGCCATGCCCACCGCCAGCGTCGGTGCGCCACCGGCACGCGAGATGATGGTGGATTCACCCACATCGGCCGCGACCTGGTTCAGGATTTCCGGCGTGATGGCAAAGCCCCAGCCGTTGATCACGGCAGCCGCCGATTCCGGCGTGGTGCCCAGCACCGCTGCCGGTGCGTTCATGGCAAAGTAGACGCCCGGGTCAATCACGGACGCAGCGATCAGCGCCATGATGGCCACGAACGATTCCATCAGCATGCCGCCGTAACCGATCAGGCGTGCGTGGCTTTCGTTTTCCAGCATCTTCGGCGTGGTGCCGGAAGAAATCAGCGCGTGGAAGCCGGACACGGCGCCACAGGCAATCGTGATGAACAGGAACGGGAACAGGTTGCCGCTCCAGGCCGGGCCGGTGCCGTCGATGAAACGGGTCACGGCCGGCATCTTCATCTCGGGCGCGATGAACAGCACGCCGCATGCCAGACCGACAATCGTGCCGATCTTCAAGAAGGTGGACAGGTAGTCACGCGGCGCCAGCAGCAGCCAGACCGGCAGCACTGCAGCAACGAAACCGTAGATCACCAGCGCCCAGGTCAGCTGCTTGCCGTCCAGGTCAAAGTGCTGCGCCAGCGAAGGCGTCTCGGCCACCACACCGCCGTAGTACAGCGCCCACATCAGCATCAGGAAGCCGATGATGGAAATCTCGCCGATGCGGCCCGGACGCAGGTAGCGCATGTACAAGCCCATGAAGATGGCGATCGGGATCGTGGCGGCCACGGTGAACGTGCCCCAGGGGCTGTGCGTCAGCGCCTTCACCACGATCAGGGCCAGCACCGCCAGGATGATGATCATGATCATGAAGGTGCCGAACAGCGCAATCACGCCGGCCACCGGACCCATTTCGGACTTGATCAGGTCGCCCAGCGAGCGGCCGTCACGGCGCGTGGACACGAACAGCACCATGAAGTCCTGCACCGCGCCGGCAAACACCACGCCAGCCAGGATCCACAGCATGCCGGGCAGATAGCCCATCTGTGCGGCCAGGACCGGGCCGACCAGCGGGCCGGCGCCGGCAATCGCGGCAAAGTGGTGGCCAAACAGCACACCCTTGTTGGTCGGCACATAGTCCAGACCGTCGTTGTGACGCCAGGCCGGCGTCATGCGCGTGGCATCCAGGCCAAGCACCTTGTTCGCAATGAACAGGCTGTAGTAGCGGTAGGCAATCAGGTAGACGCACACTGCAGCCACGACAATCCACAAGGCATTGATGGACTCCCCTCGCTGCAGTGCCACGTAGCCGAGTGCACCTGCCCCGGCAATGGCTACCACCAGCCACAGGAGCCGGGATAACATTTGATTCATGCTGAACTCCGTATAAAAACTTCCGGCGTGATTGTCGGAATGTAGCGGTTGTATCAGACCGTGACCATACGTGTCATGTTTTTCAACTAATTAGTCCTCCAGGCAACAGGGTTTCTGGTCCAATGTCACGCCTGTCTCACACAGCGCCTGGCGACTTCCTGCACAATCACGCCCATGACCTGGATTGACAAACTCAGGAGCGGCGTATCCTCGCTGTTCCGCAAACGCAAGCGCAGCAGCCCTCCTGCCGCTGCCCCCGCCAGCCCGCCACCTCCGGCATCGACTGCCCGCCCGCCCGCGCCCCTGCGCGGCCGCATCGAGCGCGGTGAAGAATTCCAGCCCGGCGTGGGCAGCAGCGATTACCGCCTGTTCATTCCGCTGCAGGCTGATCCGCAGCGCCCGCGCCCGCTGGTGCTGATGCTGCACGGCTGCAAGCAAAACCCGGACGATTTTGCCGCCGGTACCGGCATGGACCAGCTGGCCGATACCGAAGGCTTTTTCGTGCTCTACCCGGGCCAGAACCGCAAGCGCAACCCGCAAGGCTGCTGGAACTGGTTCTCGCGCCGCAACCAGCGCCGTGACTGGGGCGAACCGGAACTGATCGCCTCCATGGTGCGCAAGGCCATGCAGGACCATCCGGTCGATACCTCGCGCATCTATGTCGCCGGCCTGTCGGCTGGCGGTGCCATGACCGCCCTGATGGCGCGCAACTACCCCGACCTGTTCGCTGCCGCAGCCATCCATGCCGGCCTGCCACCCGGTGCTGCCACCAGCATTCCCGGTGCCTTTAGCGCGATGCGACGCGGTGCCCGCGGCACACCGCTGCCTGCCGGCCACCCGCCGGTACCGGTGCTGGTGCTGCAAGGCGACCGGGACGAAACCGTGCACCCGGACAACGGCCTGAATACGATCCAGGCCATGCTGCCCAGCGATTGCAGTTCGGTCGAACAGCGCATCAGCACTCCGGGCCGCGACGTCACGCTGACACGCTACCTGACGCCCGGAGGCAGCATCGCTGGTGAACTCTGGCTGGTACACGGCCTGGGCCATGCCTGGAGCGGCGGCCACCCATCCGGCAGCTATACCGATCCGGTCGGCCCCAATGCCAGCGATGAATCGCTGCGCTTTTTCCGCCAGTACGTCAACCCGCGCTCGCGCAGCGCGCGCTGATCAGCGATTGGGCGGGATGGCGTAGGTGCCCACCACGTGGGCCACCGTGTCTTCCGGACGGCCTTCGGAGTACAGGAGCACCTCGCCCATCGCCTGGCTGCGCCCGACCTTGAGCATGCGGCAGCGCGCCATCACCGGTCGGTCGCCCGGCGGCTTGCGCAGGAAATTGGTGGTCAGGTTGGTGGTTACTGCCAGCGGCACAATGCCGATGCGCGTGAACAGCGCCACATACAGGGCCACGTCGGCCAGTTCCATCAATACCGGCCCGGATACCGTGCCACCCGGCCGGATCTCGTCCTGACCCACCGGGTGCGACAGCACCGCCTCGCCATCGCCCAGCGATTCGATCACGCACTTGGTCTGGGGAAACTCGCGCGCCAGAAAGGCGCTGATCTCTTCTTTGGTCAGCATCGGCTGTCTGCTCCTGTGGCTCTGGAATGGAACGCATCAGGATAACGACATTGACGTAAACGTAAACTCAGGGTTTTCCTGAGCCCAGCCCCCGGCACGCGCGCCCCTAAAATGGCACGACCGTCTTATTTCAGGAATTTCCCATGCGCATCTGGCACCAACCCGTCACCCTGGAGCAGATCAACCAGCTCAACAGCGGCTGCGCCGTCAGCCACCTCGGCATCGAATGCACCGCCCTGGGCGACGACTTCCTGACGGCACGCATGCCGGTGGATGCGCGCACGCGCCAGCCCTTTGGCCTGCTGCACGGCGGCTGCTCGATGGTGCTGGCCGAAACCCTGGCCTCGGTTGCCTCGGTCTGCACCGTGGATACGCAGCAGTTCCTGTGCGTCGGCCAGGAAATCAATGCCAACCACGTACGCGCGGTACGCGAGGGCTGGGTGATCGGCACGGCACGCCCGGCCCACTTGGGCCGTACCAGCCAGGTCTGGGAAGTGCGCATCACCGACGAACAGGACAAGCTGGTCTGCATCTCGCGCGTCACCATGGCAGTGGTGCCGCGCGCGGCGCTGGAAAAATCCCGCGCCTGAAGCGGCAGACGCTCAGGGATTACCGTACATATTCGATTCACCACCGTCGATGGCAATCACCTGCCCGCTGACATAGCCGTTCTCGCGGCTTAGCAGATAGGCCACCAGCTGGCCGACATCTTCCGGCGCGCCCAGCCGGCGCGTCGGGTTGCGCGAGGCGTATTCGGTTTCCGCCGCTTTCGGATCGGCCGGATTGACCTGCTTGAAGGCCTCGGCCACCATCGGCGTCAGGATCGCACCAGGCGCGATGGCATTGGTCAGGATGCCGTCCTTGCCGTATTCGAGTGCCGCATTCTTGCTCATGCCGACCACGGCGTGCTTGCTGGCCACATAGGCAGTCTGGTTCAATACGCCGCGAATGCCACCCACCGACGCCGCATTGACGATGCGGCCATAGCCCTGTTTCCGCATCACCGGAATCACATGGCGCATGCCGTAGTAGACACCCATCACGTTGATGTCCAGCACCTTGCGGAACACCTCCAGGTCGTAGTCCGTCATCGGTGCCTGGCGGCCTTCGATACCGGCGTTGTTGTAAAGGCCATCGATGCGGCCAAAAGCCTCTACCGTGGCATCCACATAGCGCTGCACGGCGGCCTCGTCCGACACATCGGCCGCCACGGTGATGATCCTGGCCTGTGGGCATTCAGCCGCCAGTGCCGCCTGCGCCTGCTGCAAGACGTCCGCGTTGTAATCCACCAGTGCCACGGCAGCACCGCGTGACGCCAGCACCCTGGCCGCAGCCAGCCCCAGACCCATGGCAGCCCCGGTCACGATCATTGCCTGGTCCTGCATTGCATTCTCCTTGTGCTTGTACAGCTTTCACCATAGCCCAAGCCGGAGCCGCCCCATGTAAGCCGGCGTAACAACAGCGATTCAGACTGCCGGCATGGAGCGCCAGGTCGGGATGCAGTGTGCCGCCAGCGCCGTCACCCAGTCCGGTTCGCCCGGTACGAACGCCAGGCCAAATCGCGGGCTGACGACAAAGCCGCTGCGCACAAAAACGCCAGCATCACGCTGGCGAACAAAGGTCTCAAGACCGGCAAACGGTACGCGCTGCCCGAACAGGAACAGCTCCGGCGCGCGCTTGGTGATTTCTTCCAACCGGCCGTTGTGCTGGAAACGCGCCACCCAGCTGCCGTAATCCAAGGCCTGCAGGCCGATCTCCAGCCGTTCGATACTGAGCGGCTTGCCGTAGTAATGGCGAACCTGGTCATGGTTGGCCATGAACGGCAGCTGGTCCACCAGCAGATAAGGGATCACGTGCATGGGCAACGGTCCTGGAAAGTGCCGGCCGTGAGCCGAAGCTCCTGCCGGCACGCCATGATTACTTCAGGGCCTTGTAGCGCATGCGCTTGGGCTTGGCGCCCTCTTCGCCCAGACGCTTGATCTTGTCGGCCTCATACTCCTGGTAGTTGCCGTCAAAGAACACCCACTGGGAATCGCCTTCTGCGGCCAGGATGTGGGTACAGATGCGGTCCAGGAACCAGCGGTCGTGGCTGATCACCATCACGCTGCCGGCAAACTCCAGCAGCGCGTCTTCCAGCGCACGCAGGGTTTCCACGTCCAGGTCGTTGGACGGCTCGTCCAGCAGCAGCACGTTGCCGCCCTGCATCAGCGTCTTGGCCAGGTGCAGACGGCCGCGCTCACCGCCGGACAGCATGCCGACCTTCTTCTGCTGGTCGCCACCGTTGAAGTTGAAGCGGCCGCAGTAGGCACGGCTCGGCATCTGGAACTTGCCTACGGTGATGAGGTCCAGACCACCGGAGATGTCTTCCCAGACGGTCTTGTCGTTGGCCAGGTCGTCACGGTGCTGGTCGACAAAGGCCATCTGCACGGTCTTGCCGATCTTCACCTCACCGCTGTCGGGCTGCTCGACGCCGGCCACCAGCTTGAACAGCGTGGACTTGCCCGCGCCGTTCGGGCCGATGATGCCGACAATCGCGCCTGCCGGCATCTTGAAGCTCAGGTTGTCGATCAGCAGGCGGTCGCCAAAGGACTTGCTGACGTTGGTGAACTCGATCACCTCGGTACCCAGACGCTCGGCCACCGGAATGAAGATTTCCTGCGTTTCGTTGCGCTTCTGGTATTCGTAATCGCTCAGCTCCTCGAAGCGCGCCAGACGCGCCTTGGACTTGGCCTGGCGGCCCTTCGGGTTCTGGCGCGCCCACTCCAGCTCCTTCTTCATGGCCTTGGTGCGGGCATCCTCGGTGCGCTGTTCCTGCTCCAGACGCGCTTCCTTCTGCTCCAGCCAGGTGCTGTAGTTGCCCTTGTACGGAATGCCGTGGCCACGGTCCAGTTCCAGTATCCACTCGGCGGCGTTGTCGAGGAAGTAGCGGTCGTGGGTGATGGCCACCACGGTACCGGTAAAGCGCGACAGGAACTGCTCCAGCCATTCGACCGATTCGGCGTCCAGGTGGTTGGTCGGTTCGTCGAGCAGCAGCATGTCGGGCTTGCTCAGCAGCAGCTTGCACAGTGCCACGCGGCGCTTTTCGCCCCCCGAAAGCTTGCCGATCACGGCATCCCAGGGCGGCAGGCGCAGCGCGTCGGCAGCGATTTCCAGCTGGTGCTCGCTATCGGTGCCGGCCGCCGCAATGATGGCCTCCAGCTCGCCCTGCTCGGCGGCGAGGGCATCAAAGTCGGCATCGGGCTCGGCATAGGCGGCGTAGATCTCGTCCAGACGCGCACGCGCATCGTTGACTTCCTTCATCGCCTCTTCCACTGCTTCGCGCACCGTGTGCTCGGGATTGAGCTGCGGCTCCTGCGGCAGGTAGCCGATGTCCAGACCCGGCATCGGGATGGCTTCGCCCTCGATCTCCTTGTCGATGCCGGCCATGATCTTCAGCAGCGTGGACTTGCCCGAACCGTTCAGGCCGAGCACGCCAATCTTGGCTCCCGGAAAGAAGGACAGCGAGATGTCCTTCAGGATCTGCCGCTTGGGCGGCACGATCTTGCTGACGCGGTTCATGGTGTAAACGTATTGGGCCATGTGGCAAAAATCCTTGGTCAAAAGGCCGGCCCGTGGTTCGAAAACCACCAAAAACCGGCAAAAACGGAAAAAATGCAGGGATTTCGTTCAAATACCTGATGCCTCCATTATCCCAGCATGCGACAATAAATGCTGTTGCCACCACCAGTGCATGGCAACACCGGTGTTCTACCGCCTGCCGCACAGCCCGGCCATCGGGCTAGTCCCTTCTTGCGGCTCCTCTGGATTCCATCTGCCACTCACTGGTTTTGCGCCAGTGCCTCCCGTGCACACGCTTACGGCCGATGGTTCTGCACCCCTGCTGGTGCCTGATAACAACATGACATTCGAAGAACTGAACCTGGCGCCGGAGCTGATTTCTGCCGTGCGCGAACTGGGCTACGAGCAGCCCTCTCCCATCCAGGTCGAGGCCATCCCCCTGGTGCTGGCCGGCCATGACCTGCTCGGCGGTGCCCAGACCGGCACCGGCAAGACCGCCGCCTTTTCGCTGCCGATGCTGCAGCTGCTCAACAGCAAGCCGCCGGCCCGCAATGGCCAGGTACGTGCCCTGGTACTCTGCCCGACGCGTGAACTCGCGGCCCAGGTCGAGGAATCGGTACGTGAATACGGCAAGAACCTCAAGCTGACCTCGACCGTGATCTTCGGCGGTGTCGGCATGAACCCGCAAATCCAGCGCCTGCAGAAAGGCGTGGACATCCTGGTCGCCACGCCGGGCCGCCTGCTGGACCTGCAGGGCCAGGGTGCTGTCGACCTGTCCCAGGTCGAGATCCTGGTACTGGACGAAGCCGACCGCATGCTGGACATGGGCTTCATCCACGACGTGAAGAAAGTGCTGGCCCTGCTGCCGCGCAACAAGCAAAGCCTGCTATTTTCCGCCACCTTCAGCGATGACATCCGCGAACTGGCCCAGGGCCTGCTGCATGATCCGCGCGAAGTGCAGGTCACGCCGCGCAACACCACGGTGCAGCGCATCACGCAGGTCATCCACCCGGTCGGCCGCAACAAGAAGAAGGCCCTGCTGGCACACATCATCCAGCAGCACGACTGGAGCCAGGTGCTGGTGTTCACGCGCACCAAGTTCGGTGCCAATCACGTGGCCGACTACCTCAACAAGAACGGCATCACTGCCATGGCGCTGCACGGCAACAAGAGCCAGTCGGCCCGTACCCAGGCGCTGGCCGGCTTCAAGACCGGCGAGATCCGTGCCCTGGTCGCCACCGACATCGCTGCCCGCGGTATCGACATCGATGACCTGCCGCACGTGGTGAACTACGAGATCCCCAACATCTCCGAAGACTATGTGCACCGCATTGGCCGTACCGGTCGCGCCGGTGCCAGCGGCACCGCCGTCAACTTCGTCTGCCTGGACGAAGAAGGCTTCATGCACGCCATCGAGAAATTCACGCGCCAGCAGATTCCGGTCGAATTCGTCGAAGGCTTCGGTCCGGAAGAAGGCGAAAAGGCCGAGCCGATCGCCATGGGGCGCCAGACCCTGTGGGGTGGTGCCGGCAAGCCGCCGAGCCGCGACGTGATGGCCGCCGCCGCCAAGGCTGCGCGCCAGGAAATGATGCAGCGCCTGCGCGAAAACAAGACGGCACGCCCGGCTGGCCGCAGCAAGCCGGCAGCCCAGGCCGATGCCGCCCGTGCCGATGCGCAAGACTCCAACGCTCCGCAGCAGTCCGGCGCCGACAATGCCGACAACGGACAGAACGCCCAGCGCAACCGCCGCCGTCGCAACCGCCTCCGCAGCGGTGGTGCCGGCGAGCAGCGCCAGGACAACTACGCTGACAACGCCGGCCAGCGCGAACCGCGTGAGGCCCGTGAACCGCGCCAGCACAAGCCGCGCAACCCGCAACAACAGCAGGCCCACGGCAATGCCGGCCAGGGCCGTGGCCGGCGCAACCCGCAGCGTGCCGGCAGCGACGCACAACCGCGCAGCCACGAAAGCCAGCTGTTCAAGGGCGAATTCGGTGTACCGCGCAACCAGGGCAACGGCGGTCAGCCGGACCCGCTGCGCACCAGCGTGGACAGTCTGCGCCGCAGCAACCGCAACAAGCGCGGTGGCGGTGGTGGCGGCTTCGGCTGGTAAATCACTGCAGACCCGGTTCGCCGGGCTGCCAGATCAGGCCGGAGATTCCGGCCTTTTTGCTGCCTGCCGCCCGGCTGTCCGACTGCGACAGAATCGGCAACGGCCGGGACATCCCGGCCGCTGGCAAAAAGGCTTGCTGGTAAAGCGCTGCCCGGATCAGGAGCAATAAAGCCGATACAGCGTTTCCAGCACCTCCTGGGCGCGACTGTCGGCGATGCGGTAAAAGATCTGCTTGCCCTCGCGGCGTGTCTGCACCAGCTCTTCGTTGCGCAGCACGCCAAGCTGTTGCGACAGCGTAGGCTGGCGGATGCCCAGCATGTCTTCGAGCTCCCCCACGGAACGCTCACCCCGGCTCAGCTGGCACAGCAGCAGCAGGCGGTTTTCATTGGACAGCACACGCAGCAACTGGCTGGCTTCGCGTGCGGCCAGCTGCATGTGCTGCATGTCAATCAGGACTTCGCTCATGATTTCAGATATCTCGGTTCAATGTATGAATCGCGATATTATGCCTCTGCAAGAAAAAACCTGCATCTCAGGGAAACCGGCAATTCGTCAATATGTCACGACCGTGGCAGTCCATGCACCAGCCGGCCATGTGGCACACTAGCCGGGTCATGATGCGCCCCTGTGCGCACCCTCCCCCACCAACAGGAAGCAAACCCCATGCGAATCCTCCACACCATGCTGCGCGTCGGCGACCTGCAGCGCTCCATTGATTTCTATACCCGGGTACTGGGCATGCAGCTGCTGCGTACCAGTGACAACCCGGAATATCAGTACACGCTGGCCTTTCTCGGCTACGAAAGCAACCCGCAACAGGCCGAACTGGAGCTGACCTACAACTACGGCACCGACAGCTACGACCATGGCACGGCCTATGGTCACCTGGCCATCGGTGTACCCGATATCTACGCCGCCTGCGACAAGATCCGGGCCGCCAACGGCCAGATCACGCGCGAACCAGGCCCGGTCAAGGGCGGCAGCAGCGTGATCGCCTTTGTCGTCGATCCCGATGGCTACAAGATCGAACTGATTGAGCGTGCCCACGACGCCGGCATGGAGAAGTTCTAGACCCCCTTCTTCGGCCCGGACGAAAAAAATCCCCTGCAGCATCAGCTCCAGGGGATTTTTCATGGACGGCCTTGCCAGAGCGGCAAGGCGACAGGACCGGATCAGTCCTCGATCGTCACTTCCACGCGACGCGCTTCGGCGTTGCTGCCGCTGGTGATTTCAGCCACTTCCGGCTTCTTCAGCTCCAGGCGGGATTCGGGCACACCCAGCGCCTTCAGGGCATCAGCCACGGCGATGGCGCGCTGCTTGGCCAGTTCGGCGTTCAGCTGGGCACTGCCGGTGCTGTCGTGGTAGCCGCTGATGACCAGCTTCTGGCCGTCCTTCGCGGCTGCCAGCAGCTGGTTCAGGGCGTCGTTGGCACCCGCAGCCAGTTCGGTCTTGCCGCTGGCAAAGTAGAAGCGCACCTTGCCGTTGTCGTACTGCACGCTGGCCTCGTCGGCAGCCGCAGTGGCAGAAGCGGTATCGGCAGCCGGAGCGGCCAGGGTAGCAGCGGCAGCGGCAGCGCCATCGGTGGCGGAAGCAGATGCAGATGCAGATGCAGATGCGGCATCAGCGGCCATGGCAGCGGCGGAAGCGCTGGCACTGGAAGTGGCCACCGCGCCGTTCTTGCCGCCAAACACGCCGCTCTTGTACAGGCCGAAGCCGCTTGCCAGGGCAATGGCAAACAGGATGATCAGCGTCAGCAGCACGCCGACTACGGTGTTTTGTTCCTTGTCGTTGTCTTGGGTCGTGGACATGGTTTCTCCAGGGCTATGAATCGTTGAGGAATGAAAATCGGGCGCAGCCGGTACCTGACACGACTGCGGCATCGCGGCTATTGTAAAGTATTGTCATACATGACTTCCGGTCCGACCATGAAAACTACCCACCCCGACATCGCCAGCCTGCGCAAGAGCTATGAACGCGCCGAGCTGGACGAATCCGCCTCGCACCAGGATCCGATGCAGCAGTTCGACCAGTGGCTGAGCGAAGCGGTTGCCTCCGAAGTCCCCGAACCCAATGCCATGACGCTGGCCACCGTGGGCAGCGACCTGCGCCCGAGCACACGCGTGGTACTGATCAAGGGCTATGACGCACGCGGCATCAGCTGGTACACCAACTACGAGAGCCGCAAGGGCCGCCAGCTGGCCGGCAATCCGTTTGCCGCACTGCAGTTCCACTGGGTCGAATTGGAGCGCGTGGTGCGTATCGAGGGCCGCGTGGAAAAGGTCAGCGGCGACGAAAGCGATGCCTACTTCGCCACGCGCCCACTGGACAGCCGCATCGGTGCCTGGGCCTCGCCGCAAAGCCAGGTGATCGATGGCCGCAGCGTGCTGGTCACCAATGCCGCGTATTACGGCACCAAATTCCTGCTGCAACCGCCGCGCCCGCCGCACTGGGGCGGCTACCGCCTGGTGCCCGAGCAATGGGAGTTCTGGCAGGGTCGCAAGAGCCGCCTGCACGACCGCCTGCGCTACCAGCGCCAGCCCGATGGCAGCTGGCTGCGCGAACGCCTCGCGCCCTGACCCGTTGCGGCAGGCTCAGCGCTGCCAGTCGGCAAAGGTCTGCTGGAATTTCTGCACCTTGGGCGCCACCACCATCATGCAGTAGCCTTGATAGGGGTGCTGGTTGAAATAGTCCTGGTGGTAGTCCTCGGCGCGCAGATAGCGCTCGGTCAGCGCTACCTCGGTCACCAGCGGCTGCTGAAAGTGCGCCTGCGCCGCCTGCACCCAAGCCTGCACGCGCTGCAGCTGGGCCTCGTCGTCAGCGTAGATGGCGCTGCGATATTGCGTACCCACGTCATTGCCCTGGCGGTTCAGGCTGGTCGGATCATGCACGACAAAGAAGATCTCCAGGATCTGCTCCAGGCTGATCACGGCCGGATCAAACTGCAGCCGCACCACTTCGGTGAATCCGGTATCGCCACGGCACACCGCCTCGTAATTGACCGTGGGCAGGTCACCATTGCTGTAGCCGTTTTCCAGGGCGACGACGCCGCGCACGCGCTGGAACACGGCCTCGATGCACCAGAAGCAGCCGCCACCCAGGGTGATCGTCTCGTACACCGTGCCTGTCTGATCTGTCATGATCGCCCGCTCCTTGTCTTGGGGTTGTGCTGGTCTCGCTCCCGGATCCGGAGCATGCTCTTGCCCGCATGGTAGTACCAGGCCAATACCAGTTAGCGCCTTGTGGTTGTCCGACTGTGATTGTCACCAATGCATCAGCGGTTTTTCGATGTGAACCGCTTTCATTATGATGCCGGGTTTTCTCCACTCTGCGCCATGATCGTCGACCTGTTCCTGACCCTGCTGCCGATCGCCCTGCTGATTGCGTTGGGTGCCGGCCTGCGTCAGCAGAACTTCCTGGCCGATGCCTTCTGGCCGCAGGCAGAACGGCTCTGCTATTTCATCCTGCTGCCCGCCCTGTTCATCCACAGCCTGGCCACGGCCGATCTGCGCGGCCTGCCCATTGGCAACATGGTGGCGGTACTGCTGCTGGCGACACTGACAGTCGCCCTGCTGCTGCTCGTGAGCCGGCGCTGGATGGCGGTCAGCAAGCCAGCCTTCACCTCGATCTTCCAGGGCGGTATCCGTTTCAACAACTATGTCGGCGTCTCGGCCGCGGCTGGCCTGCTGGGTGCCCAGGGCGTGGCGCTGGCAGCAGTCGCCAATGCCACGCTGGTGCCCACCGTCAACGTGCTGTGCGTGCTGGTATTTGTCCGCCTCTGCCCGACAGACGACTTTGCGCTGAAACATGTGCTGCTGCAGATCATCCGCAATCCGTTGGTGGCTGCCTGCGCAATCGGCATCGGCCTGCAAGCCAGTGGCTGGGGCTTGCCGCCCGGGCTGGACAGCACGCTGAAGACACTGGGCGCGGCCTCGCTGCCGCTGGGCCTACTGTGTGTCGGTGCCGCACTGGATTTCTCTGCGGCCCGGCAATGGATGCGCCCGGTCGTCATGTCGTCCCTGGCGCGCTTTGTGCTGTTGCCACTTGCCACCGTGCTGGCTTGCCGCGCGCTGGGCTTGCAGGGACCGGCCGCGCTGGTGGCCCTGCTGTTCCAGGCCATGCCGACGGCATCGTCATCGTATATCCTGGCGCGCCAGCTCGGCGGCGATGCGCCGTTGATGGCCGGCATCATCGCCTGCCAGACGCTGCTGGCTGCGCTGGCGCTGCCGGTAGCGGTGCTGTTGCTGGCGGGCTGGCTCTGAGCGCTGCGCGCCCAGCTTCCTGCTCCCAATATCTGGCATGGCCGCCTGCCAAGGAAGGGCCCAGACACGCTAGAATAAGGGTTACATTTGTCACATCAGGGGCGTGCATGCGCGCGCCCATGTCGGAGCACGCATGAACACCGAACAAGCCCGTTTCAACATGATCGAACAGCAGGTCCGCCCCTGGAACGTGCTGGACCCGTTCGTCCTTGGCCTGCTGGACCAGATCAGCCGCGATGATTTCGTGCAGCCGGCCCAGCGCAGCATGGCGTTCATGGATCTGGAACTGCCGCTGCCCTGCGGGCAGGTCATGCTGGCGCCGCGCGTGCAGGCGCGCCTGCTGCAGGATGCCCAGCTGCAGCCCACCGACAAGGTACTGCAGATCGGTGCCGGCTCCGGCTACCTGACCGCCCTGCTGGCACGCAGCGCACAAAGCGTGGTCGCTTTCGAGATCCACCCGGAACTGGCCCAGTTCGCACGTGACAACCTGCACCGCACCGGCATCCACGCTGATGTGCGTGACGGCTGCGGCTTCAAGGGTGCCCAGGCCACCGGCCCGTTCGACGCCATCGTGCTGTGCGGCTCCGTCGCCGAAGTGCCGCATGACCTGCTGTCCCAGCTCAAGATCGGTGGCCGCCTGGTCGCCATCACCGGCAACGAGCCGTCCATGCAGACCATCCGCATCACGCGCGACAGCGAAAACAGCTACACCACCGAAGAGCTGTGGGATGTTGTCGTGCAACGCCTCGAAGGCGTGACCGAGCCGACCAGCTTCCGCTTCTGATGCGTTTCCAGCCCCTGCCCCCGGCCCAGGTGGCCGACTGGGCCGAGCGCATGCGCGCCGCCGGCAAGCAGCCGGTGGTGCTGGATGTGCGCGAAGAATGGGAGCAGCAGACCGCCCATGTGCAGCAGCAGGCCAGCAGCCAGGGCTTCCACCTGCTGTCGGCACCGCTGTCCGTCTTCTTGGAACTGCTGGACGATCTGCCACCACCAGACCAGCCGCTAGCCTGCCTGTGCCACCACGGCGTGCGCAGCCGGCATGCGGCCTATTTCCTGTCACAGCGCGGTTTCTCCGACTTGTACGACATCAGTGGCGGCATCGACGCCTGGGCCAGCGTCGACAACAGCATCGCGCGCTACTGAATTCCTGCTTCCGGTTTTTTCAGATCAGACCACGCGCCAGCAGGTCCTGCGCCATGCGCATGGCCGCACCGCGGTGGCTGCCGGTAAAGCGTTCGCAGGCCTGCTGCATCGCCTGATGCGTGGCCGTATCCAGCAACAGCAGCCGATCTGCCTCGCGCATCGCCTGTGACATGTCGGTACAGCGTTGCGCGGCACCCGCAGCAATCGCCTGCTCGCTGGCCTCAGCAAAGTTGAAGGTATGCGGGCCCAGCAGTACCGGGCAGCCGCAGGCACAGGCCTCAATCAGGTTCTGGCCGCCCAGCTTTTCAAAACTGCCGCCCATCAACGCCAGGTCGGCCATGGCGTAGTACATCGGCATTTCGCCCAGGCTATCACCTAGCCAGACCACCGGACTGGCAGGCGATGCAATCTGCTCCTCCCAGGCGCTACGGCGCCATACCTGCAGGCCGTTCTGCTGCAGCAAGGCTGCCACCTCGTCAAACCGCTGCGGATGACGCGGCACCAGCAGCCATTGCACGGCCTCGCGCTGCGCCGGTTGCAGCGCGTTCCAGGCCTGCAACCACATCTGCTCCTCGCCCTCGCGGCTGCTGGCCAGCATGACGACCGGGCGCGCCACGCCACCTTGCAGTTGCTGGCGCCATTGGCGGCCACGCGCCAGCAGTTCCGGATCCGGACTGGCATCGAACTTCAGGTTGCCGACGATCTGGATATCCTGCACCTGCAATTCACGCAGCCGATCAGCATCAGATGGCGTCTGCACATAGGCGGTGCGCAGGCTGCGGTAACCCGGGTAGGCCAGCGATGACAGGCGCAGCGACTGCTGTAGCGTCTTTTCGCTCATGCGCGCATTGGCCAGCACCATCGGAATCTGCAACTCGGCAGCCTGCTGCAGCAGCTCCGGCCACATCTCGGTTTCCAGCAACAGGCCAACGCGCGGACGGAACAGCTGCAAGAAACGGCGTGCCGCACGGCGGCTGTCCAGCGGCAGCCAGACCTGCATGTCACCTTCACGCAGCAGCTTGCACCCTTCAGCGTGGCCGGTAGCGGTGCCGTTGGTGAGCAGCAGCTTCAGCTCTGGCCGTACGCTGCGCAAGGCCTGCAGCAGGATCGCTGCGGCCCGCGTTTCACCCAGTGACACCGCATGCACCCAGACCCAGTCGCCGGCGTGCGCAGCCGCCTGCTGCTGCTCCTGTGCCGTGTATTCGGCAAAGCGCTGGTGCACCGCATGCAGATAGAGCGGCTCCTGCTCGCCACGGCGGCGCAGCTTGCGCAGCAGCAGCGGGCGACCCAGCGCCATCACGGCGCGATACAGCGAGCGCAGCATCAGTTGTGCTCAGTGTGCCGATGCACCCAGCACGGCATCGGGCTTGAGCTGGCGCAGCAGGCCGAGCATGGTCTGCTCGATACGTTGCAGCGCCGCCTCGCTATGGCCTTCGAAGCGCAGCACCAGCACCGGCGTGGTGTTGGAGGCGCGGATCAGACCAAAGCCGTCTTCCCAGTCGATGCGTACACCATCGATGCCGTTCACCTGTGCCTCGGCACCGAGCTGCTGCTGGGCCAGTGGCAGCAGCGCTGCGGCGATACGATGCGGCTCACCCTCTTCGCAGGCGACGTTGATTTCGGGCGTAGAGAAACTGGTCGGCAGCGCATTCAGCACGGCAGACGGGGCATCATGGCGGCTCAGGATTTCCAGCAGGCGCGCACCGGCATAAGTGCCGTCATCGAAACCGTACCAGCGCTCCTTGAAGAAGATATGGCCGCTCATCTCGCCGCCAAGTGGGGAATCGACTTCCTTCATGCGCGCCTTGACCAGCGAATGGCCGGTCTTGTACATCAGCGGCTGGCCGCCGGCCGCGGCAATCGCCGGGGCCAGGCGCTGCGAGCATTTCACGTCGAACACGATGGTGCCTCCCGGCACGCGCTGCAGCACATCCTGCGCAAACAGCATCATCTGCCGATCCGGGAAGATCACCTGGCCATCCTTGGTCACGATGCCGAGGCGATCGCCATCGCCGTCAAAAGCCAGGCCGAGTTCGGCATCGGTCTCGCGCAGCACGCGCTTGACGTCTTCCAGGTTTTCCAGCTTGCTCGGATCCGGATGGTGGTTCGGGAAATTGCCGTCCACCTCGCTATAGAGTTCGCGCACCTCGCAGCCCAGGCCTCGGAAAATGTCCGGTGCGGTAGCGCCGGCGACGCCATTGCCGCTGTCCACCACCACCCGCATCGGGCGTGCCAGCTTGATATCGGCAACGATTTTCTGCTGGTAGGCCGGCAGCACATCGGCCTGGCGCACGCTGCCGCCGCCGGGCAGCTCCCAGCTTTCCTGCTCGATGATCTGGCGCAACTGCTGGATCTCCTCGCCGTGGATGGCGCGACCGCCCAGCACCATCTTGAAGCCGTTGTGGTTCTTAGGGTTATGGCTGCCGGTGACCTGGATGCCGCTGTCGCACAGCGTGTGCGCGGCAAAGTAGAGGATAGGCGTGGTCACCATACCGATATCGATCACCTCGATACCGGCATCGACCAGACCCTGCACCAGCGCGGCTGCCAGTTCCGGCCCGCTCAGGCGGCCATCGCGGCCCACCGCCACCACCGGACTGCCGGTCTGGCGCGCACGCGTCCCGAAGGCGCGACCCAGCGCACGTGCCACTTCGGGCGTGATGGTATCGGGCACGACACCACGTACGTCATAGGCCTTGAAAATCGATGCCGCTACTTGCATGGGAACTCCGTCTGGCTGTTGATTGCTGCATTGTAAAAGACCCGCTACACTGGCTGCGCCCATGGCGCGCTGACCCGCCCGCCTGCCCGGGCTTCATGCTGCTGTCATACCATGCCCCTGCCCGATTATCCCCGCCTGCTGACTGCGCGCAGCTGTCACGCCACCCCGCTCGGCCCGATGCACCTGGCCTGCACTGCCGATGCACTGGCTGGCGCCTGGTTCGAACCGCAACGGCACTTTGACCCGGCCTCGCTGGCCGGTGTACCCGAACAGCCGGACCATCCGGTGCTGCAGGCTGCCGCAGCCGCGCTCGACGCCTATTTCCAGGGCCAGCCGCTGGCCGAACTGCCACTGGCCTATGTCGAAGGCACGCCGTTCCAGCAACAGGTCTGGCACTGGCTGTGCGGCATCCCGCACGGGCAGACCCGCAGCTACGGCCAGATTGCCGCGGCACTTGGTCGCCCAAATGCCAGCCGTGCCGTTGGCATGGCGGTCGGTCGCAATCCAGTCAGCCTGTTCGTGCCCTGCCACCGCGTGCTCGGCAGCCAGGGCCAGCTCACCGGTTATGGTGGCGGCCTGGAGCGCAAGACCGCGCTGCTGCATCTGGAACAATCCCAGGCCGACCTGCTCTAATCCATGTCTCGTCCGGGCTCAAGCGCTTCCGCACACTGGCAGCAGGAATTCCTGCTGCTGGCCGCCATCTGGGGCGCGTCCTTCATGTTCATGCGGCTGGCGGTGGTCGATTTCGGCCCCTGGGCCACGGCCGGCATCCGTGTCGGCATTGCCGCTGCCATGCTGCTGCCGCTGATGATCTGGCGCGGCCAGTGGTCTTCGCTACGCCAGCGCTGGAAACCCACGCTTTTCGTCGGCATCTTCAATTCCGGCCTGCCATTTGCCTGCTATGCCTACGCGCTGCTGACGATTCCTTCTGGCTGGGCCTCGATTCTCAACGCCACCACGCCGCTGTTCACCGCCTGCATCGCCTGGTTCTGGCTTGGCCATCGGCCCGATCGCTGGCGCCTGCTCGGCCTACTGATCGGTTTCGTCGGTGTCGCGCTACTGGCCAGCAGCAAGCCAGCGGGCCTGTCGGAGGATGTCAGCCACGGCAGTGCCTTGCTCGCTTCGCTAGCCTGCCTGTTGGCCACCTGCAGCTACGGCTTTGCCGCCTGCTACAGCACTCGCTACCTGTCGCAGATGCCGGCGATGGCGGTGGCAGCGGGCAGCAACTTCGGTGCCTTTCTGGTGCTGCTGCCGCTGACCGTCTGGTTTGCCCCCAACCACATGCCCGGCAACACCGCCTGGCTCGCCATGCTGGCCGTCGGCCTGGTCTGTACCGGCCTGGCCTATGTGCTCTACTACCGCCTGATTGCCCGCGCCGGTCCCGGCAATGCCTCCACCATCACCTACCTGATCCCGGTGTTTGCGCTGGGCTATGGCGTCGGCTTCATGGACGAATCGTTGAGCTGGACCATGCTCGGCTATGGCAGCGTGATCCTGCTCGGCACCATGCTCTCGACCGGCTGGTTGAGCCCGAAGAAATTCGAAAAATAATAATACTTTTATATTAAAATAGGAGCATGCCACTGCACATATCCCGCTCTCCCCGCACCACCACCCTGCTCCGGCCTCCCAGCCGTGGCATCGGTCTGGTCGAGGTGCTGGTCGGGATGCTGCTGCTTGCCGGCACGCTGATGGGAACCCTGGCGATGCAAGCGCGCCTGCAACAGGCAGCCCTGCACCTGCGCCAGCAACAGGATGCGATGGCGCTGGCAGAGCAGCTGGCCGTGCTGTTGCGTGCTCAGGGCCAGCCCCTGGCGCAGGCGGCCACGCCCTTCCACTGGCAGGCGGCAGATCCGTTTGCTCCCGACAGCTGCAGCGATGCCCCCTGCGCCGATCCCCAACAGCAACTGCGCCATGCGCTGTCAGTCTGGCAGCAACAAGCGACCAGTCTGCTACCGCAGCTACGGCTGCAACTCTGTCCGATCACGGCCGCTACGCCCATGCCGACAGACTGGGCCTGCCCGGCCAGCAACGCTGCCAGCGTGCTGCTGATCCAGCTTGGCTGGCAAGACACACCGTCCAGGGGATCGATGCAGGCACCCGAGTTGATGCTGCCAGTGGCGCTGCCACGCAACACGCCATGACACGCCTGCACCCACCACACGGCATGACCCTGATCGAGCTGCTACTGGCGCTCACGCTCGGCCTGCTGGTCACGGCCGCCGCCTGGCAAGGCCTGCGTCTGGGTCGACAGGCACTCGCCAGCCTGGACCAGCAACAGCAGCTGCAGGACCAGCTGCGCCTGGCGCGCGACTGGCTGCCGCGCCTGTTTCGCCAGCTCAATGCCCGTGCCCCCTTGGATGACGGCCTGCCGATCGTCTACGGCTGGGACGACGCGGTCTACCGCAACCCCGGCACGGTGCGGCGCTTCAGCGATATCAACAGCATCCGCAACGGCAATCGTCCGGCCGCCTGTGGCAGCAGCACGGACAGCGCCTGCCGCAATGGCAGCGATATCCTGGCGCTGCGCTACCACGGCGCTGATGGCCCCTCCGGTCCTGGCAGTGATGGCGGCGTGCTGAACTGCATCGGTCAGCCGCTGGGGGCCAGCAGCGGCGCGGCCTACGCCTTTCTGCATGTGAACCGGCACAGCGTCACCGGCGAGCCGCAGCTGTCCTGCGCCTATCTCTCGGCCAATGGCGTCTTCACCTCGACCGGCCTGATTCCCGGCGTGGAAAGCCTGCAGCTGCTCTATGGCCTGGCCGATGCCACCCATCCAGCGCAGATCACGCAATGGCGGACTGCCAGCGAACTGGATGTAGCCGGCAACCGCGCTGCGACCGAAGCACAGTGGCTGCAGGTCCGTGCCATCCGCCTTGGTCTGGTGCTGCGCAGCGCCAGCCAGCCGTCGCAAGCCTCCCTACCGCAAACGCTTTATCCGCTCGGCCAGGCACACGCTGCGCAACACCCTGCGGACAACGGCGCCAGCCTCAGCTTGCCGGCAGACCATCGGCAGCGCCGGCTGCTGCAGCTGCAATTCCGGCTCGGCACATGACACGGCCAGCGCACGGTTTTTCCCTGATCGTGGTGCTGGCCTTGTTGCTGGCCCTGTCCGCACTGGCCAGCACCGGCGTGGCACCCTTGCTGCTGGAGCAGCAGGTATTGCAACGCGAGCGGGCGCAATTGCAGGCCGAACAGGCGGCGCTGGCCGCCATGGATGCGGCGCAAGCCAGTCTGACAGCCACCTTGGCGCA
Organism: Brachymonas sp. J145; assembly: GCF_036312245.1. Lineage (NCBI taxonomy): Bacteria > Pseudomonadati > Pseudomonadota > Betaproteobacteria > Burkholderiales > Comamonadaceae > Allobrachymonas > Brachymonas sp. J145. The sequence goes on from NZ_JAZDCI010000006.1 coordinate 62,223, forward strand.
GCAGGAATCCAGCCTGGACTTTCCCGGCAGCCCGCGCCCACCGCGCTACCAGTGGCAGCTGCTGCAGGCCGACGCCACACAACAACGCTACCGCCTGCTAGCCGCCAGCTATCTGCCCACACAGGGTGGCGTCCTGCTGCAAGGCGAAGTCCGCATCGCCCTGCCGGCAAGCCCGACTTCTACCGCAGATACCCGACTACTCCGGCTGCAATCCCTGCCCTGGACCGCCTTGCCGCAGGCCTGGCGCTGACCCAGCGGCCCTACCCATCCACGCACTCATGACTGCCCGATTTCATCCCGCACGCGCCCACGCTTCGGGCTTCACCCTGCTGGAGCTGCTGATCGCGCTGGCCTTGATTGCCACCCTGGCGAGCTGGGCTTATCCAGCCTACCAGCGCTATCTGCTGCAAGGCCAGCTGGGCAGCGTACGACTCACCCTGGCCGAGCTGTTGCTGCGCGAAACCAACTGGCGCAACAGCCAGCCTGATTTCGCCCGCTTTGCGCCCGGTACCGCCCATGTGCTGCTGGATGGCATGGTGACGCCGGCAGGCATCGTCTTGGGCGCACGCCGCTGCCAGGCCACCACGGGCATCAGCACTACGCCAGCAGCACCCGATTGTGTCGAGGTATTTGCCCAGCCCAATACAAGCACCCACTGGCGCGAACTGTCACTCGACAGCCTGGGCCAACGTCGCTGCCAGGCGGAACCACAGCTGCGCTGCTGGCCATGAAAAAACATCTTTCTCCACGCGGCTTTACGTTGATCGAGCTGCTGCTGGTGCTGGGTCTGCTGGCAGGCCTGCTGCTGATCAGCAGCAGCGGCTACCGGCAACTGCGCCAGCGCGCCGACCTGCAAGTGGCAGGCTCCAGCCTGCTGGCCGCCGCGCGACAGGCACGCGCACACGCCATGGCAAGCGGTGACAGCGTGGGACTGGAAGCCCTGGATGCGAGGGCATGGCAGCAAGGCTGGCTACTGTTTCGGGATCTGGATGGCAATGGCCGTTTTGACAGCGGTAGCGATACCCTGCTGCAGCTGCAGCCGCCCTTGCCTGCGGGCCTGCAGCTACAGGCCCCGGGCGATGCGAATGGCAATGCCAACACCCTGGCCGCCGGCTATCTGCTGTTCAACCCGCGCGGCTTTCCCAGAACCCGATCCGGATCGCTGGCCAATGGCCAGCTGGAACTGCGCCATGGCAGCCAGCTGCAGCGGCTGATCTTTGACCAGACCGGCCGCATGCGCCTGTGCGAAGCAGTCAATCCCGGTTGCACATAAAAAAACGCCGTACCGGAAAACCGGTACGGCGTACATGTGTTGGCGGAGTGGACGGGACTCGAACCCGCGACCCCCGGCGTGACAGGCCGGTATTCTAACCAACTGAACTACCACTCCTGGTAGCAGCAAAGTGTTGCCACTCTGCTTGCCAGTGCTGCTGTTGCCAGCAACATGTTTGGCGACCCTACGGGGATTCGAACCCCGGTACCTACCGTGAAAGGGTAGTGTCCTAGGCCTCTAGACGATAGGGTCAAAACCTAGAAACTTGGTGGAGGTAAACGGGATCGAACCGATGACCTCTTGCATGCCATGCAAGCGCTCTCCCAGCTGAGCTATACCCCCAAATTTTCTTGTCTTCGCTGCAACGAAGTTCGTTTGCTGCGAAGACTTGAAGTATACGCCATTTTTTAGAGTTTTTGCAAGCTCTCCAAAATTTTTTCGCGGCGTTGTAATGAAAGTACAGCATCCAGCGAAGGCGTCTGTGGCGTTCCCAGTACGAGAACCCGTACCGGCATGGCCAAGCCCGGCATTTTAAGCCCATTTTCGGCCAAAACTTCCTTGATGGCAGAAGAAATTGCCGGCTGCGTCCATTCACACGCCGCCAGCTTGCCTGCCAGCGACTGGATGGCCGGGGCAATGGCCGGTGTCAGGAACTTGGCGCGATCCTCTTCGCTGATCTGCACCGGCAGGTGGAAGCGCGCAATCCAGTCGGCCAGCACCACCAGCGTATCGCAGCGGTCCTTGAACAGGCCGCACATGTCCGGCAGGCGGCCATCGTCGATCGCCTCGGCGGTGATGCCACGCTGCAGCAGGAACGGACGCACGCGCGTGGCCAGCTCCTCGTCGGCCATCGCCTTCAGGTGCTGGGCATTGACCCAGCGCAGCTTGGCCTCGTCAAACTGGCCGGCACTGCGGCCCAGGTGGTCCAGGTCGAACCACGCCAGGAATTGCTCGCGGCTGAAAATCTCGTCATCGCCATGGCTCCAGCCCAGGCGCGCCAGGTAGTTCACCATGGCATCGGGCAGATAGCCTTCGTCGCGATACTGCGTCACGGCCTTGGCGCCGTTGCGCTTGCTCATCTTCTCGCCCTGCTCGTTCAGCACCGTGGGCAGGTGGGCAAATACCGGCACCTGGGCGTCGAGGGCCTCGAAGATGTGGATCTGGCGCGGCGTGTTGTTCACGTGGTCATCGCCACGGATCACGTGCGTGATGCGCATGTCGATATCGTCCACGCAGACACAGAAGTTGTAGGTCGGCGTGCCGTCCGGGCGCGCAATCACCAGATCGTCCAGTTCGGCGTTCTGGAATTCGATGCGGCCCTTGCACTTGTCGTCCCAGCCGACCACGCCCTCTTTCGGCGTGCGGAAGCGCAGCACCGGCTGCACACCCTCGGGTACCGGCGGCAAGGTCTTGCCCGGTTCCGGACGCCAGGTGCCGTCGTAGCGCGGCTTTTCCTTGTTCGTCATCTGGCGCTCGCGCAGCGCATCCAGCTCTTCCATGCTCATGTAGCAGGGATAGACATGGCCGGAAGCCTCCAGTTGCGCCAGCACTTCCTTGTAGCGATCGATGCGCTGCATCTGGTAGAACGGACCTTCGTCGGGCGTCAGGCCCAGCCATTCCATGCCTTCCAGGATCACGTCAACCGCGGCCTGGGTGGAACGCTCCAGGTCGGTATCCTCGATACGCAGGATGAAGTCGCCCTGCTGGGCGCGGGCAAACGCCCACGGATAGAGCGCAGAGCGGATATTGCCCAGGTGGATGAAACCGGTGGGCGACGGGGCGAAACGGGTACGTACAGGTGTAGTCATGGTCATCTGCAAAAAGGCCGGCAACTGCCGGCCTGTGGGTTCAATCCTGCGGCAGGCTGTGGAGGCCGCGGGCGATATCGGCCTGGAGATCTTCCAGGTGTTCCAGGCCACAGGCGATGCGGATCAGGCCTTGCACCACTCCGGCCGACTGGCGCTGCTCCTCGCTCAGGCGACCGTGCGAAGTGCTGGCCGGATGGGTGATGGTGGTCTTCACGTCGCCAAGGTTGGCGGTGATGCTGCACAGGCGCGTGCTGTCGATCACATGGAAAGCGCGCTGGCGGCCCTGTTCCGGCGTGCTGGCACGCACGGTAAAGGACAGCACGCTGCCGCCCAGACCGTTCTGCTGTTGCATCGCCAGCGCATGCTGCGGGTGCGAAGCCAGACCGGGGTAATAGACATGCTCGACCTGCGGCTGCTGTTCCAGCCAGCGCGCCAGCTGCAATGCCTGCTCGCACTGGGCGCGTACGCGCAGGTGCAACGTCTCGATGCCCTTGAGCACCACCCAGGCGTTGAACGGCGACAGTACCATGCCGGCCGCGCGCACCAGCGGCGCAAAGGTGTTGTTGACCAACTCCTTGCTGCCGCAGATGGCACCGGCCATGACACGGCCCTGGCCATCGAGGAACTTGGTGCCGGAATGGATCACCAGATCCGCACCCAGCTCCAGCGGACGCTGCACCACTGGCGTGGCAAAGCAGTTGTCCACCGCCAGCAACGCGCCGGCTTCGTGCGCCATTGCGGCCAGGGCAGCGATATCGCACAGATCGCACAGCGGGTTGGTCGGGGTTTCGGCAAACAGCAGGCGCGTATTCGGACGAATGGCGGCTTTCCAGGCAGCTGCATCGGTCTGCGGCACGAAGGTGGTTTCCACGCCAAAGCGCGCCATGTCGCTGCCCATCAGCCTGATGGTGGAGCCGAACATGGACTGCGAGCAGATCACATGGTCGCCGCTCTTGAGCAGGCCCATCGCCATCAACAGGATCGCCGACATGCCGCTGGACGTGGCGATGGCGGCTTCGGCGCCTTCAAGCGCGGCCAGGCGCTGCTCGAAACTGGTGACCGTGGGGTTGCCGGTACGAGTATAGGTATAGCCGTCTTCCGGGCAGGCGAAGTTGTGCGCCGAGGTTTCGGAATCGGGCTGGACGAAGCTGCTGGTCAGGTACAGCGCTTCGGAATGTTCGCCGTACTGGCTGCGCGGTACCGCCTGGCGTACGGCCAAGGTTTCGCGGTGCCAGCCGGCATGCGGTGTGGAATCGGTCATGGTGCTTGTGGAATCGGGAAAGGCAGGATCAGTTCAGCTCGGCATTCGGCAGCGTCAGGCGCGAGGTGTCATCGCTGTCTTCGGTCTGCTTGGGGCGCTCGTCCTGCATGCGCTGGATATCTTCGCTACAGATATCGCCGGTGACGTAAACACCGTCAAAGCAGGAGGCATCAAGGCCGTTCATGGCCGGGTTCAGTTCGCAGATCGCGGTCTTGAGCTGGTCCAGGTCCTGGTAGATCAGGGCATCACAGCCGATGATTTCACGCACTTCCTCGATCGTGCGGTTGTGCGCGACCAGTTCCTGCTGCGTCGGCATGTCGATACCGTAGACGTTGGGGTAGCGCACCGGCGGTGCGGCGCTGGCCAGGTAGACCTTGCGCGCACCGGCATCGCGCGCCATCTGGATGATTTCCTTGGAGGTGGTACCGCGCACGATGGAATCGTCCACCAGCAGCACGTTGCGGTCCTTGAACTCGCTGTTGACCACATTGAGCTTCTGGCGCACCGATTTCTTGCGCACGGCCTGCCCCGGCATGATGAAGGTGCGGCCGACATAGCGGTTCTTGACGAAGCCTTCGCGGTACGGCAGGCCCAGCACATGGGCCAGCTGCATGGCGCTCGGACGGCTGGATTCGGGAATCGGGATCACGGCATCGATCTCGTCCGGCGGCACCATGGAGATCACACGCTTGGCCAGTGCCTCGCCCATTTTCAGACGCGCGTGGTAGACCGAGACATGGTCGAGATCGGAATCGGGACGTGCCAGATAGACGTACTCGAACAGGCAGGGGTTGAGTTTCGGGTTGTCGGCACACTGCTGGAACTGCACATTGCCCTGCAGGTCGATGAAGGCAGCTTCGCCCGGATGCAGGTCGCGGTCCAGCGTCAGGCCAACGCCTTCCAGCGCCACTGATTCGCTGGCCACCGCCGCCATGCCATCCTGCGGCTTGCTGATGCACAGCGGGCGGATGCCATTCGGGTCGCGGAAGGCCAAGATGCCGACGCCGGCAATCATGGCGATCACGGCGTAGGAGCCGCGCACACGGCGGTGCACCTGGCGCACCGCCTCGAAGATATCGGGCACAGTCAGCGTGTCGTCGTTGCCGGCACGCTGCATCTCGTGCGCCAGCACGTTGAGCAGCACCTCGGTATCGCTCTCGGTGTTGATATGGCGGTGGTCAGTCTCGAACAGTTCAGCGCGCAGGGCACGGGCATTGGTCAGGTTGCCGTTGTGCACCAGCACGATGCCGAACGGCGCGTTGACGTAGAACGGCTGGGCCTCTTCCTCGCTGTTGGCATTGCCCGCCGTGGGGTAGCGCACATGACCCAGACCGCAGTTGCCGGGCAGCGCACGCATGTTGCGGGTGCGGAACACGTCACGCACCATGCCCTTGGCCTTGTACATGAAGAACTTGCGATCCATTTGCGTGGCGATGCCAGCCGCATCCTGACCGCGGTGCTGCAACAGCAGCAAGGCATCATAGATCAGCTGGTTGACCGCCGACTGGTTGACCATTCCAACGATTCCACACATGTTTTCTACCCTTTCAAGGTGAGGGAAAGTCCAGGCCGGACCTGGGCGGATAGCCCAGGCCCCTGCCCTGCCGGCAACCAGGGCCGCATGGAGGGCGGCAGCCAGGGAGCCAGCGATTGCAGGGTTTCGGTCAGCATGCCGGCCGAAACAGAATTTTTCCACCAGTGCGTCTGGTGCATCGGGGTCATCCAGACCACGGCTGTCATGACCCACAGCAGCACCAGCGCACGTGCCACGCCAAAGCCGGCGCCCAGCAACTGGTCCACGCCACCCAGACCAATGCCACGCAGCAGGTTGCGCGAACCGCTGGTGAACAGGCCGATCAGCAGGATCGCCAGCACGAACACCAGCAGCATCGCCGTCCAGCGGGCGAATTGCGGATCAGCCATCCAGGGCCAGGAAGACGGCAGGTACGGAATCACCAGCGGCGCAGCCCACCGCGCGATCAGGAAGGCGGCCAGCCAGGACAGCAGCGAACCGAGCTCGCGCACCATGCCGCGCGACCAGCCCAGCAGCATGGACAGCAGCAACACTACCAGACAGAAAGTGTCCAGTGTGCTCCACTGCTGAAAAATCGCCTCCATGCCCACGCCTTCGGATCAGATATGCAACACGGTCGTCCGGAAAGCGGCCATCAGTAGCTGTAGACCGAGACCGGCAGGCCGAGCGAACGCACCTTGTCGGCGACGCGATCCATTTCCTTGCGCGTGCTGAACGGTCCCATGCGCACGCGGGTAACGTCCTTGCCGTTGATCTTGACGACCTGGGTGTAGTTATTGAGGCCGGCAGCCGACAGCTGGCGACGCACCGCGGCGACCTTGCCATCCTCGACAAAGGCACCCACCTGCACCACGAAGCGTCCGGTCGCCGGGAAATCGGCACCCGGGCGGTTGGCGGCAGCGGCTTTCTCGGCAGCCGCCTTGTCTGCGGCAGCCTTCTCGCGCGCGGCCTTGTCGGCTGCGGCTTTCTCTGCTGCAGCCTTGTCACGGGCTGCTTTTTCGGCAGCCGCCTTGTCGCGTGCGGCCTTTTCTGCGGCTGCCTTGTCGGCTGCGGCCTTGTCACGGGCCGCCTTTTCGCGTGCAGCCTTGTCGGCAGCGGCTTTTTCTGCGGCTTCCTTCTCGGCAGCGGCCTTGTCACGCGCGGCCTTGTCGGCCGCCGCTTTTTCTGCAGCAGCCTGGTCGCGTGCAGCCTTGTCGGCGCGTTCGCGCTCGGCCCGGGCCTGCGCTTCACGTTCCTGCTCGATGCGCTTGCGTGCGGCTTCCTCGTCAGCGGCACGGGCGCGGGCCGCTTCTTCTTCGGCCAGGCGCAAGGTGGCTTCATCAGGGGTCTGGCTGGCAGCCAGCTGGGCCAGCGCCACGCTGGCGGCAGGCTCGGCGACGATCACCTCTTCATCGGCCGAGAGGCTGTTCTCGACGGCAACACTGGCCGAGCTGCTACCGGCAATATCGATCGCCATGTCGGCCGGCACGCTGCGCGGCGGTGCGCTGAAGACCAGCGGGAAGACGATCACGGCCGCCACCACCAGCACGGTCGCGCCAATCAGGCGCTGGCGCGCGCGGCGACTCAGCTCCTCGGTGGCAGGCGACACGCTGTTCTTGCCAGCGCACCCCTTGTCAGGGCTGGCTTCAGGCTTGCCGGAATCGGGCGTGGAGGTGTTGCGACGGAAATTGAAGAAGGCCATGCATCAATCTGTAGTGAGGGATCAGGCGGCAGGCGGAGGATTCCCGGAGTCCGGCGAACCCGGCATGTGCGGGGCAGACAATTTGGGCAGCGGCTCGCTCAGCACATCACCTACCGTAAAGAACGATCCTGAAACCACGATTCTATCAGCCGGGTCCGCGGCTGCAATGGCTGCCTGCAGTGCCGCACGCGGCGAGGCGTGCTGGCTGGCTTCGGACGGCACGATGCGCGGCTGGCCGGCACAGTACTGCTGCCATTGCTGCAGCAGGTCTGCGTTGCTGGCGGCACGCGGCGTCGGCAGGTCGCAAAAGTACCATTTATCTACCACCGGGTGCAGGCGCTGCAGCATGTCGCCGATGTCCTTGTCGGCCATGGCGCCAAACACCATGTGCGTGACCGGGTAATACGGCATGGCATCCAGGTTGGCCACCAGTGCCGCCACGGCATGCGGGTTGTGCGCCACGTCCAGCACCAGCGCCGGCTGACCCGGCACCATCTGGAAACGGCCCGGCAACTCCACCTGCGCCAGGCCCAGACGGATCGCCTGCGCCGGCAGCGGCAGGCGGTCGCGCAGGGCCGTCAGCGCTGCCAGCACGCCGGCGGCGTTCAGCATCTGGTTGGCGCCGCGCAGCGCCGGATAGGCCAGCGCCCGGTAACGGCGCTCACGGCCTTGCCAGTTCCACTGCTGCTGGTCGCCACCGGTGGTGAAATCGCGGCCCACCAGCCAAAGATCGGCGCCAATCGCCGCGGCATGGTCGATGATGCTTTGCGGCGGCACCGGATCGCTGACGATGGCCGGCTTGCCGGCGCGCATGATGCCGGCCTTCTCGTAACCGATGGCCTCGCGGTTGTCACCGAGGAATTCGGTGTGATCGACGTCAATGCTGGTGATGATGGCGCAATCGGTATCGACCAGGTTGACGGCGTCCAGGCGGCCACCCATGCCGACTTCCAGGATCACCACGTCCAGCTTGGCCTGCGCCAGCGCATCCAGGATCGCCAGCATGGTGAATTCGAAATACGTCAGGCTAGTATCGCCACGTGCTTTTTCCACCGCCTCGAAGTGGCGCACCAGCGCAGCTTCGTTCAGCTGCTGGTTGTCGATCTTGCAGCGCTCGGTGAAATGCACCAGGTGCGGCGAGGTGAACAGGCCGGTGCGGTAGCCACCATGGCGCAGCATGGATTCGAGCATGGCGCAGGTCGAGCCCTTGCCGTTGGTGCCCGCCACGGTAAACACCGGGCAGTCAAAGCGCAGGCCGGCGCCGTCGTGCAGACGTTCGGCCACGCTGCGCAGGCGCTCCAGCCCCAGGTCGATGGTGGTGGAATGCAGGTTCTCGCAGTGGCTCAGCCACTGGTCCAGGGTGTCATAGGTTTGCATGGGCGCCATTTTCCCAGACTGCGCACCATAATGGACGGCATGACGAGCAAAACACCCACTTCCATCATGCTGTACGGCATTCCCAACTGCACCTCGGTCAAGAAAGGCCGTGTCTGGCTGGACGAGCAGGGGCTGCCCTACACCTTCCACGACTTCAAGAAACAGGGCGTACCGGCTGATGCGCTGCAGCGCTGGGTCGATGCGGTCGGCTGGGAAACGCTGGTCAACCGCAAGGGCACGACCTGGCGCAAGCTGGGCCCGGCACAGCAAGAAGCGGTGCAGAATGCGGCCAGCGCCCAGGCGCTGATGCTGGAGCAGTCCAGCGTGATCAAGCGCCCGGTGATCGACTGGGGCAACGGTCGCATCACGGTCGGCTTCACGCCCGAAGCCTGGCCGGCGGCCTGAATCCGTTCAGGGGCGGATCAGCGGTGGAATTCGCCCTGTGCTTCCGGCTGCGACACCACTTCCAGGATACGCAGTTCCAGCTTGCGGCCGCCCGGCACCTGCCAGGCAATAGTTTCACCCACGCTCAGGCCGAGCAGCGCGCTGCCAACCGGCGTCAGCACCGAGATGCTGTCAGGCGCGGTCGCATTGTGCGGATAGACCAGCGTCAGCGAGCGGTGCTGACCGGTCCCCAGATCCTCGAACTTGACGGTGGTGTTCATCGTCACCAGGCCCGGCGGCACCTCGCTCGGCTCCACCACATTGGCACGCAGCAGCTCCGACTCCAGCGCCTCGATGCCAGGCACATTCTGGGCGGCATCCGACTCCAGAAGCGTTTCAATACGCTCGTAGTCAAGGCTGGAGATCGTGATGGGAGAATTGGAGGTGCTCATGGGGACAGAAAGACGACAGGGGAAACGGAACAAGACGGCTATGATAGCCAATAGTCCTCACCCCCACCAAGTCGCAGCGAATCAGTGCGACTTTGCCCGCCACCCTGCCCGACCATGATCGACTACCTGCTGTTGCACTGGAAAAGCCTGCTGGCATCGCTCTGGCTGGTCACCGGTATCTACCTGGCCTTGCGCATCATCTGGCAGCAGCGCGCCCCGGTGGCGACGCTGGCCTGGATCATGATTCTCGGGCTGGTGCCGCCCGTCGGCATCCTGGTGTATCACCTGTTCGGTCCCACGCGCGTGAACCGGCAGACGCTGCGCCGGACGCGCAGCCGCATCCTGCTGGCTTCCGAAAACGACATGGACAAGCTGCTGGAGGGCGAATTCAGCCCGTCCGTCACCGAGCGCCAGCACCAGCGCCTGATCGAGGCCGCCTGCGGCATTCCGGTATCGAGCTGTTCGCGCACCGAGCGCCTGCGCAATGGCGACGCCACCTTCAGCGCCATCCTGCAGGCTGTGGCCGAGGCCAGGCTGCACATCCATCTCGAATACTATATTTTCGATCCCGACGCCACCGGCAGCGCACTGCTGGACGCCCTCACGACCAAGGCGCGCGAAGGCGTGCGTGTGCGCTTGCTGGTAGATGGCCTCGGTTCCGCACGCCTGCTGGGCCGGCGTGGCCGCGCCCTGCTGCAGGCCTTCCGCGACGCCGGCGGCGAGCTGGCGGTCTTCCACCCGGCGCGGCTGCATCGCATGCTGCCCTTTGTCAACCTGCGTACGCACCGCAAGATCCTGGTCGTCGACGGCCATATCGGTTTTACCGGCGGCATCAACGTCACCGATGACGGCTGCGAGAAGCAGAATCCCGACAGCGCCTATCGCGACACGCACTTGCGCCTGGAAGGCGCTGCGGTGCGCTGGCTGCAGTACACCTTCATGCAGGACTGGGTCTATGCCAGCGGCCGACACCAGTTCGAGGTCAATGTGTTCCCGCCGCAGGAGCCCGGCGAGCATGCGGTGCAGGTGCTGGCCTCCGGCCCGGACAGCGGGCGCGAGGCGATCCACCGCAGCATGCTGCACGCCATCAACATGGCCAAGGTGCGCATCCTGCTGACCACACCCTACTTCGTGCCGACCGAACCGGCCTTCTATGCCCTGATCAATGCCGCGCTGCGCGGTGTCGATGTGCAGATCATGGTGCCGATGCGCAGCGATTCCTTTCTGGTCACCTGGGCGGCACGCTCGTACTTCGGCGCACTGCGCACTGTCGGCGTGAAGATCTTCGAATACCAGAGCAAGGGCATGCTGCACGCCAAGACGCTGGTCGTGGACGACGAATACAGCATGATCGGCACCGCCAACTTTGACAACCGCAGTTTCCTGCTCAACTTCGAGAATGGCGTGGTGCTGTATGGCGAGGAGATGAACGCCATCCTGGCAGAAGATTTTGCCGATGACCGCACCCGTGCGCGCTATGTCACGCAGGAGATCATGGACCAGCGTTCGCAGTGGCACGAACGCATGCTGACCGCCTTCGCCCGTCTGCTTTCCCCGCTGCTCTAGCCGCCACCTGTACAAAAGCGGTAACATTCAGGCTTTGGCGCCATCAGGTGCCATGTCTCATGTCTGATCGATTCCCCCATGACTACCATCCTGAACAATGTGGCCCTGGACGCCAAGGCCAATGTGTACTTTGACGGCAAGTGCGTTTCGCACAGCTTTACCCTGGCCGACGGCACGCGCAAGTCGGCCGGCGTGGTCCTGCCGGCCACGCTGACCTTTGGCACCGCCGCCCCGGAAATCATGGAATGCGTGCACGGTGACTGCGAGTACAAGCTGGCCGGCAGCGACAGCTGGCAGCGCTGCAGCGCCGGCGAATCGTTCAGCATTCCGGGCGACAGCTCCTTCGACATCCGCGTGGAAGAGGCCTTCCACTACATCTGCCACTACGGCTGATCCCCTTTCCGATTTTCCAGACACACCATGTCCAATACGATCCTGCAAAACATTCCCGTCGGCCAGAAGGTCGGCATCGCCTTCTCCGGTGGCCTGGACACCAGCGCCGCCCTGCTGTGGATGCGCCAGAAGGGTGCGGTTCCCTACGCCTACACCGCCAACCTCGGCCAGCCCGATGAAGATGACTACGAAGCCATCCCGCGCAAGGCCTCCGAGTACGGTGCCGAGAAGGCGCGCCTGATTGACTGCCGCACGCAGCTGGCCCACGAAGGCATCGCCGCGATCCAGTGCGGCGCCTTCCACGTCAGCACCGGTGGCATCTACTACTACAACACCACGCCGCTGGGCCGCGCCGTGACTGGCACCATGCTGGTTGCCGCGATGAAGGAAGACGACGTCAACATCTGGGGTGACGGCTCGACATACAAGGGCAATGACATCGAGCGCTTCTACCGCTACGGCCTGCTGACCAACCCGGCTCTGAAGATCTACAAGCCCTGGCTGGACCAGAACTTCATCGACGAACTCGGCGGCCGCAAGGAGATGAGCGAGTTCCTGATCAAGAACGGCTTCGACTACAAGATGAGCGTAGAGAAAGCCTACTCCACCGACAGCAACATGCTGGGTGCCACGCACGAAGCCAAGGACCTGGAAGAGCTGAACAGTGGCGTGCGCATCGTCAGCCCGATCATGGGTGTCGCCTTCTGGAAGCCGGAAGTCGAGGTACAGGCCGAAGAAGTGCGCGTGCGCTTCGAGGAAGGCGTGCCGGTGGCGCTGAACGGCCGCGAGATCCACGATCCGGTCGAGTTGTTCCTGGAAGCCAACCGCATCGGCGGTCGCCACGGCCTGGGCATGAGCGACCAGATCGAGAACCGCATCATCGAAGCCAAGAGCCGCGGCATCTACGAGGCTCCCGGCATGGCGCTGCTGCACATCGCCTACGAGCGCCTGGTGACCGGCATCCACAACGAGGACACCATCGAGCAGTACCGTATCAACGGCCTGAAGCTGGGCCGCCTGCTGTACCAGGGCCGCTGGTTCGACCCGCAGACCCTGATGCTGCGCGAAACTGCCCAGCGCTGGGTGGCGCGCGCCATTACCGGCGAGGTGACGCTGGAACTGCGCCGCGGCAACGACTACTCGATCCTGAACACCGAATCGCCCAACCTGACTTACGCGCCCGAACGCCTGAGCATGGAGAAGGTCGAGAACGCGCCGTTCAGCCCGGCCGACCGCATCGGCCAGCTGACCATGCGCAACCTGGATATCGTCGACACGCGCGGCAAGCTGGGCATCTATGCCAACAGCGGCCTGCTGCAACTGGGCGAAGGCGCCGCGATGCTGAAGCTGGAAGGCAAGAAGGGCTGATCGCTCTCCAGTACAAGACAAAACGCCTGGCAGTTTGCGCTGCCAGGCGTTTTTCATGGGCGATGCCGGCAGCGTCATGGCTGCCGACAGCGGATCATCAGCGCTTCAGGAACGCGCTGCCAATCTTCAGCAGGTCACCGATACCGACCTGGCCATCACCGTCCTGATCCAGCACTGCGTTCAGCAGGCCGCCACCCAGGCCACCCTGCTGCTGCACCTGGGCACGTTCCTGACCCAGCATGCCACCCAGGCTGCCGGAGTTCATGCCGCCGGCCATCACGCGGCTGGCCAGGAAGGACATCACGATAGGCGCCAGGATCTTGAGCAGCTGGCCGGACTGGCCGGAGCTCATGCCGCTGACCTGGCCCAGGCCAGCTTCGGCGCGCGGCTGGGCGCCACCAAAGATATGGCCCAGGATGCCGCCGCCATCCAGCTGGCGACCGGCCGGCTGGCCACCGCCGAGCATGGAACCGAGCAGGCCACCCAGATCCAGACCGCCGGCAGACGCACTGCCCATGTGGTCGCGCTGCAGCGCATTGAACAGGCTGTCAGCACCCTGCTGCGTCTGGGCATTCTGGCCCAGGGCACCCACGATCATCGGAATCGCTGCCGAAATGGCATCGCTGGTCTGGGACGGGCTGGCACCCAGCTGGCCGGCGATCTGGCCCAGGCGGTCGCCTTGCAGTTGTTGCAGCAGGTCATTGACGATGGAGTTGCTCATGGCGGGTTCCTTGCAAAAGACAGAAAGATTCCATGATACGACGAGCGTCAGGACAACGTCGCATCAGGACGGAAGAATCCGGGAATGCGTTGCAAATCACGCTTTCTGCCTGCTGGCTGCGTCAACGCGTGACCGGCACCACAAACTCCCATTGCGACAGGCGCGGCTCGGTCTGGCTGCAGTGCTCGACAAACAGGCTGCGCCAGCGGTGCGTGGGCTCGAACGTGCTGTCCGAATCCTTGCCGGCCGTCAGGCACAGGCCGGAACCCTGCAGCTCGATACGGCCATCGGCATGCTGCACAAAGCGCTGCAGCGCATCGGCCTCCATGAACGGGCTACACTCGCCACAGGGACGCGCGAGCACGGCTGCACCAGCCAGGGCACGGCCGTTGAGGCCGGCCACGGTAGCGCAAACCTGGTACTGCGGAAAATACAGCCGGCCATCGTCCTGCAGCCGCACTGCCTCATCGGCATAGAGACCGGGCTTGCAGTTGTGCGCCGTCATCGGCAGGTCAAAACGCACGTAGTCGCCCGAGCCCATGATGTCCAGGCAGTAGTAGTCTTCGCGATCCAGCGGATCGATCAGGCGCATGTGGCCGATTTGCTGGCTGGTCGTGGCGCTTGAGGCCGGGGTCTGGGCCGAAGCCGCCGGCAGCAGGCTGGCGGAGCTCTGGGCTGCCGGCTTGTCGCAAGCGGCCAGGGTCAGCAGGCAGGCTGCGGCCAGGGACAGGAAAGGAAAACGGGGGAATCGCATGGCGCATGCCGAAAGTCAGGATGACCGACCATCACATCCGCCTCTTGTCCGCATCGGCTGCTCAGGCAAGCCGTATCAGACCACCACCGGTTCCGGTTCCAGCCGGATACCAAAGCGCTCGTAGACGCTGGTCTGGATCGCCTGTGCCAGCGTCATCACCTCGCCGCCGGTGGCGCGGATGCCAGTTTCGTGGAAACGGTTGATCAGCACCAGCGCCTGCTTCGGGTAGACGCCGGCATTGCCCATGCTCTTGCCGCGCCAGCCGCAGGCATCGATCAGCCAGCCGGCAGCCAGCTTGACCGTGCCATCCGGCATCGGGTAGTGCACGATATGCGGGTCACGACCGATGATGTCGTCGCACTGCTCGCGCGACACCACCGGATTCTTGAAAAAGCTGCCGACGTTGCCCACCTCGGCCGGATCCGGCAGCTTGGCGCGGCGGATCGCCACCACCATGTCAAACACCTGCTGCGCCGTCGGTGCGGTAATGCTCCACTCGGCCATCTTGCGCTCGATGTCCAGATAGCCGATTTCCGGGCGCCACTGCTTGGGCAAGGCAAAGCGCACCTGCGTGATCACCGCCTTGCCCGCCAGGCCGCCCTCGCCTTTCTGCTTGAAGACGGAATCGCGGTAGGCGAAACGGCACTGGGCGGCATCCAGCGTGAACTGGCGACCGGTGGCCAGCTCGATCGCATCCAGGCTGTGGAATCGGTCTTGCAGCTCGATGCCGTAGGCGCCGATGTTCTGCACCGGCGCTGCGCCCACGGTGCCGGGAATCAGCGCCAGGTTTTCCAGGCCCGGATAGCCCTGCTGCAGCGTCCAGGCGACAAAGTCATGCCAGACCTCGCCGGCGCCGGCCTGCACGATCCAGTGGCGATCGGTTTCTTCCACCAGCGTGCGTCCCTGGATCTCCAGCTTGATCACCAGCGCCAGCAGGTCGCCGGTGATGACCATGTTGCTGCCGCCACCCAGCACCAGATGACCACGCTCCAGCTGGCGCGGCTGTTCGGCCAGCGCCTGCAGGTCGGACGGCTGGCGCACGCGCAAGAGGCTGTGCGCACGCGCGGCAATGCCCAGGGTGTTGTAGGGATCAAGGGAAACGTTGTGTTCGATACGGAGAATGGTCATGGGGGATAATTGTCGCATCATCATCCCTCGGAAAGACTGCACATGCCCTCTTTTGACACCGTTTGCGAACCCAATCTGGTAGAAGTGAAAAACGCCGTGGAGAACACCTCCAAGGAAATCGGCACCCGTTTCGATTTCAAGGGCACCTCTGCCGGCATCGAGATCAAGGACAAGGAAATCACCCTGCTCGGCGATGCCGAGTTCCAGCTGCAGCAGGTCGAAGACATCCTGCGCAACAAGATGACCAAGCGCAACGTCGATGTCCGTTTCCTGGACATGGGCAAGGTCGAGAAAATCGGCGGCGACAAGGTCAAGCAGGTGGTCAAGGTGCGTAACGGCATCGAAACCGAACTGGCCAAGAAGATCCAGAAGCTGGTCAAGGAAAGCAAGCTCAAGCTGCAGGCCTCGATCCAGGGCGACAGCGTACGCGTTACCGGCGCCAAGCGCGATGACCTGCAGGCCGCCATGGCGCTGATCCGCAAGGACATCACCGACGTGCCGCTGTCCTTCGACAACTTCCGCGACTGATTCCGCTCTCTTCCATACAAAAAGCCCCGTGACGCCTTGGCAGCGTCACGGGGCTTTTTTGTCGTGACAGCGATTACTTCTTCTTGCTGCCCAGCTTGCCTTCCTTGCCGGCAAACAGATTGCTGATATTGCTGCGATGGCGCCAGATCAGCAGCAGGCTCATGGCGATGATCGCCAGCAGGATCGGACCCTGCACCGTCCACCAGCCATTGGTACCGGCCATGTAGAGCATCGGCGAGGCCAGTGCCGCCACCAGTGCCGCCAGAGAAGAATAGCGGAACACCAGCGCCACCAGGATCCAGATCGCCAGCAGGCCCAGCCCCAGCATCGGCTCAAAGGCCAGCATCACGCCGGCGGCGGTCGCCACGCCCTTGCCGCCCTTGAAACGGAAGAAGATCGGGTAGAGATGGCCGAGGAAGGCCGCCAGGCCGACCAGTGCCACGTCGGTGCCGTCCAGGCCCCATTGCGCACCGAAACGGCTCACGATGAACACCGGCAGCCAGCCCTTGAAGCCGTCGAGCAGCAGCGTCAGCGCCGCCGCCTTGCGGTTGCCGCTGCGCAGCACGTTGGTGGCGCCAGGGTTGCCGCTGCCATAACTGCGCGGATCATTCAGCCCCATCGCCTTGCTGACGAGTACGGCAAAGCTCAGGGAACCGATCAGGTAGGCCAGCACAATCGCCAGCACGCTTGCAAGATTCATGGGTCTTCCTTGTAGGTGGATGCAGGGCTCTATTCTGCCAAAGCACAGTCGACTGGCGTGGCCTGCAGCAGATCCACGCACACCTGCGGGTCGATGCCAAGCAGATAGCCACGCCGGCCACCGTTGATCAGGATGCGCGGCAGCTCCAGGATGCTGCGCTCGATATACACCGGCATGCTGCGTCGCGTGCCAAACGGCGAGGTGCCGCCCACCAGATAGCCGGTATGCCGCTGCGCGACCTCCACCGCGCACGGCTCCACCTGCTTGGCACCGATCTGGCGCGCCAGCTGCTTGGTAGAAACGCTGCGATTGCCATGCATCAGGATCACCAGCGGATGCTTGTCCTGATCCTGCATGATCAGCGTCTTGACGACACTGATCGGATCGGCCTGCAGCACCTCGGCACTGTGGCGCGCACCGCCATGCGGCACCCAGTCATACATGTGCTCTTCAAAGGCGATGCCATGGCGACGCAGGAGCTGCGTGGCGGGGGTTTCACTGACGTGGGATTTCTTGGCCATCAATACAGGTTTTGGACGGAGTCACGGACAAGGCTGTTTGTAACAGATTCTAGGGGACCAGAGGCAAGCTGCTTGACGTCTGGCTGACGACAGTCGGCAAAAAGCGCTGCCGCAGGAAGTCCGGCAAAGTGCCAAGTAATGCGCACAAGATACAAACAATTACGGTGAGCATCGGTGCTTTCCTACATCTGGACCTGTAACAGCTGCCTAGAATCGAGTCGTTGCCAAGCCATGGCAATTCTTATCAAGGAGATTTGAACATGAAGAAGACGCTTGCTTCCCTGACCGTTGCCGCTACCGCTGCTGGCCTGCTGGCTGGCTGTGCCGCTGACGGCACCAGCACCATGACCAACACCCAGCGCAATACCGCCATCGGTACTGCCGTGGGCGCTCTGGCTGGCGCTGCCATCGGTCACCACCAGGACGGCACCGATACCCTGAAGGGCGCACTGATTGGTGCAGCCGTGGGCGGTACCGGTACCTACCTGTGGTCCAACCACATGGAAAAGCAGAAGCAGCAGATGCAGGCTGCCACTGCCGGCACTCCGGTTCAGGTCACCCAGACCGCAGACAACCGTCTGAAGATCAACGTGCCGGCTGACGCTGGCTTCGCGACCAGCTCTGCCACCCTGAACGCCAATATGTACCCGGTGCTGAACACCCTGGCCACCACGCTGAACCAGAACCCGGTGACCACCGTGAGCATCGTTGGCCACACCGACAGCACCGGCTCTGACGCCATCAACAACCCGCTGTCGCTGAACCGCGCCAACGCTGCCAAGAACTACCTGGTCAGCCGTGGCGTGGCGTCCAACCGCATCATGACCTCCGGCGCTGGTTCTACCCAGCCGGTGGCCAGCAACGCTACGGTTGACGGCCGCGCCCAGAACCGCCGCGTGGAAATCTACGTGGCTGAAGCCGCCCGCTGATCGCCCTGCCCGGCTCACCGGGCATGACCTCAGTCTGAAAGCCACCTTCGGGTGGCTTTCTGCATTTCCGGCCACCACACTGCGCTACCATCTAGCCCGTGACTACCTCTGCCTATACCCCTCTGCGCCCGTCCCTGCCCAGCAGCCAGCGCGTCCGCGATCTGGATTACCACCTGCTGCACTGGGGCCAGCCTGCCGCTGACCGCCCCTTGCTGGTACTGCTGCACGGCTGGATGGATGTGGCCGCCTCCTACCAGTTCCTGGTCGATGCCTTGCCTGCCAGCTACGCTGCTGCTGCCGCCGACTGGCGCGGCTTTGGCGGCACGCCAGTGCCACCGGGTACCGACCATTTCGTCTTTGCGGATTACCTGCTGGACCTGGACTACCTGCTGGAGCAGCTATCACCTGAGCAGCCAGTAGACCTGATCGGCCACAGCATGGGCGCCAATATCGCGCTGCAATACGCCGGCCTGCGCCCGCAGCGCATCCGCAAGCTGGTGAACCTGGAAGGCTTCGGCCTGCCCGCCACGCAGCCAGAGCAGGCGCCACAGCGCCTGATTGACTGGATGGATCATGTGCGCAAGCTGCGCCAGGGCGAGCTGCAGCTGCGCAGCTATCCGGATCTGGCCAGCGTGGCGCGCCGCCTGCAAAAGAACAACCCGCGCCTGCCCGATGACAAGGCGCTCTGGCTGGCCTCGCACTGGGCACAGCAGGCCGATGACGGTCGCTGGCATATCCGCGCCCATCCCGCGCACAAGGCACCGGGCTCGCAGCTCTACCATGCCGATGAAGCCGCCGCCGTGCTGCGCCGCATCACGGCCCCGACCCTGTGCATCACCGCCAGCGACGACAGCCTGGCCTCCTTCTGGGGCGATCGCTACACGTTTGCCGACTACCAGCAGCGCATGCAGGAGATTCCCGATGTACGCCACGCTGTCGTGCAGGACGCCGGCCACATGCTGCACCACGACCAGCCGGCTGCGCTGGCCCCCCTGATCGATGCCTTTCTGCAGGAGTAATGCACTGCCATGACGCCCATCACCTTTCTCTGGCATGACTACGAAACCTTCGGCATCGATGCACGCAAGGACCGCCCGGCCCAGTTCGCCGCTATCCGCACCGACGCCGAGCTGAATCCGATTGGCGAGCCGATCAACATCCTGTGCCAGCCGGCGCCTGACTACCTGCCCGACCCGGCCTCCTGCCTGATCACCGGCATCACGCCGCAGCAATGCCTGGAGCAGGGCCTGCCCGAAGTGCAGTTCGCGCAGCGCATCCATGCCGAGCTGTCCCAGCCTGGCACCATCGGCGTCGGCTACAACACGATCCGTTTTGACGACGAATTCACCCGCTTCCTGTTCTGGCGCAACCTGATCGATCCCTATGGCCGCGAATGGCAGAACGGCTGCAGCCGCTGGGACCTGCTCGATGTGGTGCGCATGACCTGGGCACTGCGCCCGCAAGGCATCCAGTGGCCGGAAGTGGATGGCAAGCCCAGCTTTCGCCTGGAAAACCTGACCGCTGCCAACGGCCTGGAGCACACCGCCGCGCACGATGCCCTGTCCGACGTACGTGCCACCATCGCGCTGGCCAGGCTGCTGCGCGAGCGCCAGCCCAAGCTGTTCGATTTCGCCCTGCGCCTGCGCAGCAAGCACGCCGTTGCCGAAGAACTCGGCTTCCCCGCCACGCAGCAACAGGCACGCCCGTTCCTGCACGTCAGCGGCATGATCCCGACCGAATACGGCTGCACCGCACTGATGTGGCCGCTGTGCAACCACCCGACCAACCGCAACGAGATCCTGGCCTGGGACCTGCGCCACGATCCGTCCGAACTGGCCGCGCTGGACGCTGACACCATCCGGCTGCGCCTATTCAGCCGTCGCGATGCCCTTCCCGAAGGCGTGCAGCGCCTGCCGATCAGCAGCATCCAGCTGAACCGCTCGCCCATGGTGGTACGCAGCTGGGGCGCGCTGTCCGACGAGCGCGCCGCCCAGTGGCAGATCGACAAGGAGCGCAGCCTGCAACACGCCGTCATCGCGCGTGACCTGCCCGACATGAGCGCAATCTGGGAACAGGTGCTGCAACGGCCGACCAGCAACGAATCAGTCGATGTCGATGCCGACCTGTACGGCGGTTTTCTCGGCGATGGCGACCGCCGCAAGCTCGAACAGCTACGCATCCTGCCTCCGACCCAGCTGGCGCAGGACCGCAGCCGCTTCCAGGACGAGCGGCTGGCCGAACTGCTGTTTCGCTACCGCGCGCGCAACTATCCGGACAGTCTGACGCCGGAAGAACAGGCGCAATGGCAGGAACACTGTGCCGCCCGCCTGCTCGACGGCCAGGATGGGGCCCGCTCCATCGACCAGCTGCTGGCCGAACTGGATCAGCTGCAGGAGCAGGACCTGGACGCACGTGGCGAAGCCATCCTGATGGCGCTGCACGACTACGCCGAACAGGTCGCCTCGTTCGACTGATTGACCGCCCCAATGACAAGAGCCGCTGCACTTGCGTACAGCGGCTCTTGCTATTCAGGCGAATGTGAAATTACATGCGCTCGAACACGGCAGCAATACCCTGACCGCCACCGATACACATGGTGACCAGCGCGTAGCGGCCGCCCGTGCGGTGCAGTTCGTGAATCGCCTTCACCGTGATCACGGCACCGGTCGCACCGATCGGGTGCCCCAGGGAAATGCCGGAACCGTTCGGGTTAACCTTGGCCGGATCAGCGTTCAGGCCGCGCGTCACTGCGCAAGCCTGGGCCGCAAATGCCTCGTTCGCCTCGATCACGTCCATGTCGTTGATGGTCAGACCC
Source organism: Brachymonas sp. J145 (assembly GCF_036312245.1). NCBI lineage: Bacteria > Pseudomonadati > Pseudomonadota > Betaproteobacteria > Burkholderiales > Comamonadaceae > Allobrachymonas > Brachymonas sp. J145. The sequence continues at coordinate 83,416 of NZ_JAZDCI010000006.1, forward strand.
AGCTTCTTCAGCACCAGGTTGGATGCCGGCACCGGGCCGATACCCATGATGCGCGGCTCCACGCCGGCGTGGGCGTAACCGACCAGACGGGCCAGCGGCTTGGCGCCACGGGCCTTGGCGGCTTCGCTGTCCATCAGCACCACGGCAGCAGCCGCGTCGTTGATGCCGGAAGCGTTAGCAGCGGTCACGGTGCCGTTCTCCTTCACGAACACCGGCTTCATCTTCTGGAAGTCCTCGATCGTGGCGCCGGTGCGGAAGTGCTCGTCCTTCTCGAACACCACGTCGCCCTTGCGGCCCTTGATCGTAACCGGCACGATCTGGTCCTTGAAGCGGCCTTCGGCCCAGGCCTTCTCGGCACGGTGGTGGCTTTCCAGCGCCAGTGCGTCCTGGTCTTCACGCGTGATGTTGAACTCCTTGGCCACGTTCTCGGCCGTCACACCCATGTGGATGCTCTGGAACGGATCGTTCAGGGCACCGACCATCATGTCGACCATCTTGGTGTCACCCATGCGGGCACCCCAGCGGGTAGCCAGGGCAGCGTACGGAGCGCGGCTCATGTTTTCGGCACCCGCGCCAATGGCCACATCGCAGTCACCCAGCAGGATGGACTGGCTGGCAGACACGATCGCCTGCAGGCCGGAACCGCACAGGCGGTTGACGTTGAAGGCCGGGGTTTCGATCGGGCAGCCACCGTTGACGGTTGCCACGCGGGACAGGTACATGTCCTTGGGCTCGGTGTTCACCACGTGGCCGAACACCACATGACCCACATCCTTGCCTTCCACGTTGCCACGCGCCAGCGACTCGCGCACCACGAGGGCGGCCAGTTCGGTGGTGGGAACATCCTTCAGGCTGCCGCCGTAACCACCAATGGCAGTACGGACAGCGCTGACAACTACGACTTCACGCGACATGTTGATCTCCTAGCATGTTATTTGGATTCATCCGGACCCGGCGTACAGCTGCCAAAGGCCTCTTGCCAGAGGCAGCAGGCCCGGAAAGCCAAGAATGGCTCATGGCATCATATAGCTGAAATGTGACAGTCACAGCCGTACGGGTACCAGAAAAACCCTGTCCTGATTTTTCCGGACGATCCGCAACGCAAAAAGCCCTGTCGGCACGCGGGCGGACAGGGCTTCTGGCGCCGGCCGTTGTCTCCAACAGCCAAAGGGCAACTCAATAACGCTCAGGCACGTACATCGAATCCGGAATCGGATGACGCACATAATCCGGGTGGCGCGTACGCTCCGGCAGCACCACTTCCTCGCGCTCGATTTCCTGGTACGGCATGCTGTCCAGGATGTGACTGATACAGTTCAGGCGTGCCTTCTTCTTGTCCACCGCCTGCACCACCCACCACGGCGCCTCGGGAATATGCGTGCGCTCCAGCATCACTTCCTTGGCCTGGGTGTAGCGCTCCCAGCGCACCCGACTCTGCAGGTCCATCGGGCTCAGCTTCCATTGCTTCAGCGGATCGTGGATACGGCTCATGAAGCGGGCGTGCTGCTCCTCATCGGTGATAGAGAACCAGTACTTCAGCAGGCGGATGCCGGAACGCACCAGCATGCGCTCGAACTCCGGCACGCTACGGAAGAACTCCTCGTACTCCTCATCGGTACAGAAGCCCATCACATGCTCGACGCCGGCGCGGTTATACCAGCTGCGGTCAAACAGCACAATCTCGCCACCGGCCGGCAGATGCGACACATAGCGCTGGAAATACCACTGGGTACGCTCGCGGTCGTTCGGTGCCGGCAGTGCCGCCACGCGCACCACACGCGGGTTCAGGCGTTGCGTAATGCGCTTGATCACGCCACCCTTGCCTGCCGAGTCACGGCCTTCAAACACGATCACGACCTTTTCCTTGGTCGCCTGTACCCAGTCCTGCAACTTCACCAGCTCGGCCTGCAGGCGCAGCAGCTCGCGGAAATACAGCTTGCGATCCAGCGTGTCCTGGTCGGGCAGCAGGTCTCCGTCCAGCGTGTCCATGTCCTCCATTTCCAGCTCGAGAAACTCGTCGTAGCTGTCCATGGCCTCCTGGCTCATACGGTAGTACAGATCTCCCAGACCCTTGGGCAACTGGTCCTTGGCGCTCATCGTGTGTCCTTTCTTCTATGCGATGCCGTCAGCAAGCGGCAGTATCAGATCGCTATGGTGACAGAGGATTGCAAAAGAAATATGACAAATATATGTCACTCCATCGATATAACGAGCTCAACTCTGCTTAACGCAGTGGCATGGCCACTTTCAGGCCGGCACCCACATCGGTATTGTCACGCTCGCTGTCCAGCACCCAGGCGGTTGCTTGCAGTTGCAGGCCATTGTTGAACGTCTTGCCCCAGCCTGCCTCAAAGCCGCGCAGCGTGTCCTTGTTGGGATACGCCTGGTTGATCGCCTGGCTATGCGGGTTGACCTTGGCATAAATCAGCTTGCCGCTATAACGCTGACGATCCGGTGTCGACACCGTCAGCTTGCTGGTAATCGTCTGCGCATCACCGCCGTAGGAATAGGCCAGCGGGTAGCCCTGCTGGTAGAAGCCATCCTTGTAGAGGTGGTGGCGGTAGGTAATGTTGGTGTCACGGTCGAGCTCGGTCGTCGTGTCCGCACCTTCCACATACCAGTTCACATTGTTCTGGCCCCAAGCATAGCTGCCATCGATACCCAGCAGATAGGTATTCTTGGAGGGCAAATAACCGGCCTCATCCTCGCCGACGATCTGGCCATAGATGCTGATCGGCTCGCCAATCAGCGGCTGCAGCTTCAGGCGCGCATCAAAACCCGCCAGCTGGTTGCCAGGCTCATTGCTCTTGTCCGAACTTTCCTCATTGTCGCCCTTGCCCAGCAAGGCCTTGCCCAGTGACTTCATGCTTTGCGGACGGCCTTGACCGCCCCACTGGATGGCGCGTGAAGCGCCCAGCTCCAGATATTCGGTCGGCGCTACAGACAGGCGCATGCCCAGCAGCTTGGCGTCCGGCACGGCACCGTACTGGGCCAGCTGGCCAGCAGTAATCTGGTACTGCCACGGACCTGCCCAGGACAACCAGGGCGTCTCAAACGGCGTCTGCTCGGCACGCTGCATGAGGAAGCCGGTGACCGGACGAGCACTGGTACCGCGAATCAGGCTGCCCTCATGGCCAGGGCCCCACCATTGCGGAATCTGGCCAAAGGCAATCCACTGGTTGCCCAACTTGCCCGCCGCGTACGAACCTGCCGCCGTGGCCTTGCTGCTGCGACCGGCACCATCGCCATCCACACCGTTCAGTTGCAGGCGCACATCCAGATCCGGATGCTGGTTGTACTGGCCAATCAGGCTCAGGCGATGCTGATCCGTCTCGGTCTGGCCAAAGCCCTGCGGCATGCGGGGATAGTCGGTACTAGTGGCGGCCTCGGCGCGCACGGCAGACTTCAGCTCCTGCACCTGCTTTTGCACGCGGGCCATGGTATCCCTGTCCAGCTGCGATTGCGGCTTCGCTGCTGCCAGCACACGGGTGATTTCTTCCTGCGACAAGGGCCAGGTCGACAGGTTGACCTGGATCACCTGACGGTTGCTCAGCCATTGCAAGTCTTCACGCAAGGCCTCATCGGGCAACAGAAGACCGCTGGCACCAGCGGCAGAAGCTCCCAGCAAGGCAAGCGCCATCAGGCCGGGTTTGGCGGCATGCTGGCGGAACAGCGTGGCAACAGAAGTCAGGGAAGAAGAAAAATGCATGGAGCCCTCGTGGGTCAATGGGGTGAAAGTCTGTTGGCACAGCTGAAAAATTTTCAAAAGTCTAGCTGTCTTTGGCTGCATTGTCATGACACAGCCACATGATTGACGCACTGGACGTGTATCAGCCGCCACACAGCTTACGGAAACCTGTTTCGTAACTGTCAAAAAAATAGGCTAGCGTCTTCTGTCAGGAAGAAACGCTAACCTATGGATTTGGCGGAGAGAGAGGGATTCGAACCCTCGATACAGGAGAACCTGTATGCCGGATTTCGAATCCGGTGCATTCGACCACTCTGCCACCTCTCCGTGACGATGCAGCACGCTGCTCAGGTCAAGCTAATCATTTTACATCTGATCCCATCTTTCTGGAAGATGGCGCTGCAATTTCTGCAGCCTCTTCAGACCTGCGGGCGCAGCACCTCGACACCGCCCATGTAAGGACGTAGCACCTCCGGCACCACCACGCTGCCATCAGCCTGCTGGAAGTTTTCCAGCACTGCCACCAGGCAGCGCCCCACCGCCAGGCCGGAACCGTTGAGCGTATGCACCAGTTCGTTCTTGCCCTGTGCGTTCTTGAAACGGGCCTGCATGCGGCGCGCCTGGAAGGACTCGCAGTTGCTGACCGAAGAAATCTCGCGGTAGGTATTCTGCGCCGGCACCCAGACTTCCAGGTCATGCGTACGCGTGGCGCCAAAGCCCATGTCACCGGTACACAGCACGATCACGCGATACGGCAAGCCCAGCTTCTGCAGGATCGCTTCGGCATGGCCAGTCATTTCCTCGAGTGCCTCGTAGCTCTTCTCAGGATGCACGACCTGCACCATCTCGACCTTCTCGAACTGGTGCTGACGGATCAGGCCACGTACATCGCGACCGTGGCTGCCAGCTTCGGAGCGGAAGCACGGCGTCTGCGCGGTCAGCTTGATCGGCAGCTCCGATTCGGCCACGATGGTGTCGCGCACCAGGTTGGTCAGCGGCACTTCGCTGGTCGGGATCAGGTACAGCGGTGTGGTATCCGGCTCTTCCTCGGTTTCCTGACCGCCCTTGCGCGCTGCGAACAGGTCAGCCTCGAACTTGGGCAGCTGACCGGTACCGCGCAGGCTGTCGGCGTTGACGATATAGGGCGTGTAGCACTCGGTGTAGCCATGCTCGCCGGTCTGCGTATCGAGCATGAACTGCGCCAGCGCACGATGCAGGCGTGCCACCGGCCCGCGCATGAAGGCAAAGCGCGAACCCGACAGCTTGGCCCCGGTTTCAAAGTCCAGACCCAGGCCAGCGCCGATATCGACATGGTCCTTGGCCTCGAAATCAAATTGCGGGATCGTGCCCCAGCGGCGCAACTCGACGTTGTCCTCTTCACTGGCACCCACCGGCACGCTCTCATGCGGCAGGTTGGGAATCCCCGGCAGCATGTCAGCCAGCTCGGTCTGGATCTGGTCCAGGCGCGCGGCACTCTGCTCCAGCTCCTGCTTGATCTGGCCCACTTGCGTCATCACGGCTTCAGCGCCGGCATGATCGCCCTGGCCCTTGAGCTGGCCAATCTGCTTGCTCAGGCTGTTGCGCTGCGACTGCAGCTCCTCGGTACGGGTCTGGATCGTCTTGCGCTCAGCTTCCAGCGCACGAAACGTCTCCACGTTCAGAAAAGGTTGTGGATTCTTGCGCGCTTGCAGGCGTGTCACGACTCTGTCCAGTTCCTTGCGCAGCAGGTTGATATCTAGCATGGCTTGTGATGTCCTCAGTTGACAGCCCAAGGCTGTCGGTTGTATTGAATGACGAAGGTTGATCAGCCTTCGGCGGGCAGTTTCAGGCCCTTGGGCAAGGGAAACTTCAGATTTTCCACGACGCCATCCATGCTGCGCACGGAGGTGGCACCATAAGCGCGGATCTGCTGCACCACCTGCTGCACCAGCACTTCCGGTGCAGATGCGCCCGCTGTCAGGCCCACCGTCTGCTTGCCCTCAAACCATTCTGCGCGCAGGTCGTCGGCGCTGTCCACCATATAGCCTGGCACTCCCAGGCGGCGTGCCAGCTCCGCCAGGCGGTTGCTGTTGCTGCTGGTCGGGCTGCCCACCACGATCACGATATCGGCCTGGCTGCTGAGCAGCTTCACGGCATCCTGACGGTTCTGTGTGGCGTAGCAGATATCCTGTTGCTTGGGTTCACGAATCTTCGGAAAACGCTGCTTCACCGCCGCCGTGATCATGGCCGCGTCATCCACGCTCAAGGTCGTCTGCGTCACCACAGCCAGCTTTTCGGTCTGGCTCGGCTGTACCCTGGCAACATCGTCGACATCCTCGACCAGGTGAATACCGGCATCCAGCTGCCCCATGGTGCCCTCCACCTCGGGATGGCCCTTGTGGCCAATCATGATGAACTCATAGCCTTCGCGCGCCAGCTTGGCCACTTCGACGTGCACCTTGGTCACCAGCGGACAAGTGGCGTCAAAAACCTGGAAGCCGCGACGCTGCGCCTCCTGCTGCACCGCCTTGCTCACGCCATGGGCACTGAACACCAGCGTGGCACCTGCTGGCACCTCATCCAGGTCCTCGATGAAAATCGCGCCACGCTCCTTGAGATCGTTCACCACGTAGGTGTTGTGCACGATTTCGTGGCGTACATAGATCGGCCTGCCAAATTTCAGCAAGGCACGTTCAACGATATCGATCGCGCGATCGACACCCGCACAAAAGCCGCGCGGCTCAGCCAGCACGATGCCCGCATGGGGGGCAGTCACCGGATTCTGCATGGTCAGATGATTCCTATGATCTGGACTTCAAACACCACCGGCTGCCCTGCCAGCGGATGGTTGAAATCAAACAGGATGGCCTCGTCGCCCAGTTCGGCCACGGTGCCGGCAAATACGCCCTGCGCATCCGGAGTGGGAAACTGCACCACTTCGCCTACAGCGTATTCTTCTTGCGGATCCCCCATCTCCGTCAGCACGCTGCGCTTCAGCCATTGCAGCATCTGTGGATTACGCTCGCCAAAAGCGATTCCGGCGGGGATCTGAAAAGTTTCATGCGCACCTTCCGGAAGGCCCAGCAGATAGGTCTCCACCGCCTCCGACAACTCGCCAGAGCCAATCGACAAGGTGGCAGGCTTGCCATCAAACGTGTTGATGATGACGCCTTGCGGACCCGACAAGCGGTAGTGGAGCGTCAGAAAGGAATGCGGCTGCACAACAGGCGTGCTGCCAGAGGTGGCTTCAGTCATGGGTCATCCGGTTTTTCGATAGCACCTATTGTAAATCCTGCGGCTGACAAGGGCAGGCAGCAGCACTTTCAGGACTACAATGCCAAGGAGAATAAATTAGTTCCTTTATCTTACAGACATGCAGCACATCCCAACAGAAGCGCGTCCTCGTGAAAAACTCCTGAATCAGGGAGCACAGGCCCTGTCCGATGCAGAGCTCCTGTCCCTGCTTCTGCGCACAGGCATTTCGGGTTGCAATGTCCTGTCCATGTCGCAGCTGCTGCTGGATCGTTGCGGCGGCCTGTCAGGATTGCTGCATGCACCGTCAGAGCAGCTGTCGACCATCAAGGGACTGGGTGGCCCAGCCAAGCGCGCACAACTGCTGGCAGTGATGGAGCTAGCCCGTCGAGGCATGGGAGAACAGTTGCGCAGCCGCCAGGCGCTGAACCACCCGACACTGGTGCGCGAGTACCTGCAGCTGCAGATAGCGCACAAGGCACACGAATGCTTTGGCGTGTTGTTTCTGGACAGCCAGCACCAGCTGATCGAGTACGAGATCCTGTTTCGGGGGACGCTGAACCAGACAAGCGTCTACCCGCGCGAGGTGGCGCTGCGGGCCTTGCACCACCATGCAGCCAGCGTGGTGCTCAGCCACAACCACCCCAGTGGGCACACCCAGCCGTCTGCGGCCGACGTGCAGCTCACGCGCCAGTTGATGCAGGCGCTCGGACTGCTGGACATCCGTGTACTGGACCACGTGATCGTCACGCAGGGCCGCTCGCTGTCGATGGCCGAGGAGGGCCTGATGCCGGCGGTCTGAGCGCAGCAGTGTCTAGACCAAAAAAAAAGCGCTCCCAGAGAGGGAGCGCTTTCTTCGGCTTGTAAGTAGCCTGACGATGACCTACTTTCACACGGGAATCCGCACTATCATCGGCGCGGAGTCGTTTCACTGTCCTGTTCGGGATGGGAAGGAGTGGTTCCAACTCGCTATGGTCATCAGGCTTTAACGGGTTGCCGAGCTGCTTGCGCAACACGGCGAATTCATAGAGTCTTCATCAGCTTCTTTATCTTGATTGCGCCTGGCATAACATCCTTGGCTTCTTGCCAAAGTTATAGGGTCAAGCCGCACGAGCAATTAGTACTGGTCAGCTTAATGCATTGCTGCACTTCCACATCCAGCCTATCAACGTCCTGGTCTAGAACGACTCTTCAGGGGGGTCAAGCCCCCGGCAGATCTCATCTTGAAACGAGTTTCCCGCTTAGATGCTTTCAGCGGTTATCTCTTCCACACTTAGCTACCCTGCGATGCCACTGGCGTGACAACAGGTACACCAGAGGTGTGTCCACTCCGGTCCTCTCGTACTAGGAGCAGGCTTCCTCAAATCTGCAGCGCCCACGGAAGATAGGGACCAAACTGTCTCACGACGTTTTAAACCCAGCTCACGTACCTCTTTAAATGGCGAACAGCCATACCCTTGGGACCGACTACAGCCCCAGGATGAGATGAGCCGACATCGAGGTGCCAAACACCGCCGTCGATATGAACTCTTGGGCGGTATCAGCCTGTTATCCCCAGAGTACCTTTTATCCGTTGAGCGATGGCCCTTCCATACAGAACCACCGGATCACTATGTCCTGCTTTCGCATCTGCTCGACTTGTCAGTCTCGCAGTTAAGCACGCTTATGCCATTGCACTATCGTCACGATGTCCGACCGTAACTAGCGTACCTTCGAACTCCTCCGTTACACTTTGGGAGGAGACCGCCCCAGTCAAACTGCCTACCATGCACTGTCCCCAGTCCCGATTCAGGGACCTAGGTTAGAACCTCAAACGCACCAGGGTGGTATTTCAACGTCGGCTCCAGCAGAACTAGCATCCTGCCTTCAAAGCCTCCCACCTATCCTACACAGATCCGTTCAAAGTCCAATACAAAGCTACAGTAAAGGTTCATGGGGTCTTTCCGTCTTTCCGCGGGGAGATTGCATCATCACAAACATTTCAACTTCGCTGAGTCTCTGGAGGAGACAGTGTGGCCATCGTTACGCCATTCGTGCAGGTCGGAACTTACCCGACAAGGAATTTCGCTACCTTAGGACCGTTATAGTTACGGCCGCCGTTTACTGGGACTTCGATCAAGAGCTTGCACCCCATCAATTAATCTTCCAGCACCGGGCAGGCGTCACACCCTATACGTCCACTTTCGTGTTTGCAGAGTGCTGTGTTTTTAATAAACAGTCGCAGCCACCAATTTTTTGCAACCCGTTCATGCTCAGATGTTCTCATCACACTACTTGGGCACACCTTCTCCCGAAGTTACGGTGTCAATTTGCCGAGTTCCTTCTCCAGAGTTCTCTCAAGCGCCTTAGAATACTCATCTCGCGCACCAGTGTCGGTTTGCGGTACGGTCGTTGCAAGCTGAAGCTTAGTGGCTTTTCCTGGAACCCCGTTCAGTGACTTCGCGAACTTGTTCGCTCGATCGACAGCCTCGGTATATGAGCAGCGGATTTGCCTACTGCTCGCCTACTTCTGTCTAAACCGGGACTTCCAACACCCGGATCACCTATTAAGATTCGTCCCCACATCGCACTTGCAATCGGTACAGGAATATTGACCTGTTTCCCATCAGCTACGCATCTCTGCCTCGCCTTAGGGGCCGACTCACCCTACGCCGATGAACGTTGCGTAGGAAACCTTGCGCTTACGGCGAGCGGGCTTTTCACCCGCTTTAACGCTACTCATGTCAGCATTCGCACTTCTGATACCTCCAGCACGCTTCTCAACGCACCTTCACAGGCTTACAGAACGCTCTCCTACCACGCACAGTAAACTGTGCATCCGCAGCTTCGGTAACTGGCTTGAGCCCCGTTACATCTTCCGCGCAGGACGACTCGATCAGTGAGCTATTACGCTTTCTTTAAATGATGGCTGCTTCTAAGCCAACATCCTGACTGTCTTAGCCTTCCCACTTCGTTTCCCACTTAGCCAATTTTAGGGACCTTAGCTGGCGGTCTGGGTTGTTTCCCTCTTGAGTCCGGACGTTAGCACCCGGTGCTCTGTCTCCCAAGCTGTACTCTGCGGTATTCGGAGTTTGCCTTGGTTTGGTAAGTCGCCATGACCCCCTAGCCAAAACAGTGCTCTACCCCCGCAGGTAATACTTGAGGCACTACCTAAATAGTTTTCGGAGAGAACCAGCTATCTCCAAGTTTGTTTAGCCTTTCACCCCTATCCACAGCTCATCCGCTAATTTTGCAACATTAGTCGGTTCGGACCTCCAGTACCTGTTACGGCACCTTCATCCTGGCCATGGATAGATCACTTGGTTTCGGGTCTGCACCCAGCGACTGTTCGCCCTATTCGGACTCGATTTCTCTTCGGCTCCCCTATCCGGTTAACCTCGCCACTGAATGCAAGTCGCTGACCCATTATACAAAAGGTACGCAGTCACCCCTAAGGGCTCCTACTTTTTGTAAGCATGCGGTTTCAGGATCTATTTCACTCCCCTCCCGGGGTTCTTTTCGCCTTTCCCTCACGGTACTGGTTCACTATCGGTCGATGATGAGTATTTAGCCTTGGAGGATGGTCCCCCCATATTCAGACAGGATTTCACGTGTCCCGCCCTACTTGTTCGCAACTTAGTACCACATGGAAGTTTTCGCATACAGGGCTATCACCTGCTATGGCCGACCTTTCCAGATCGTTCTGCTAACAACCATGCTATCTTTGCCAGGCTCCTGCGATTTCGCTCGCCACTACTTTCGCAATCTCGGTTGATGTCTTTTCCTCGAGCTACTTAGATGTTTCAGTTCACTCGGTTCGCCTCCGTACCCTATGTATTCAGATACGGATACCCTTGCGGGTGGGTTTCCCCATTCAGAAATCCCGGGATCAAAGCTCATTTGCCAGCTCCCCCAGGCTTATCGCAGGCTATCACGTCTTTCTTCGCCTATCATCGCCAAGGCATCCACCACATGCTCTTAGTCACTTGACCCTATAACTTTGACGTCTCCGAAGAAACACAAAGCCATCAAGGACTGTTTGTCAGGTCTTGCACCTGACGCGTTATGCCGTAATGTGAATGATTCTTCAGATATCTCTATCTTGAGAACGATTCGTCATTACTCGAATTGAACAAAGTTCATATTCGTTTTGACGCAATCAAAATTTCGTCATCAAGGGCACGGTTGCACTTGCGTGCATTTCCCCTGACAACGCTGATTTCGACTCTATGAATTGTTAATGAACAGCCTAGTTAATACCCACAAAGGGTATCAACAACAAAGCACCCTGTCGCCAGGACGCTTTGGTGTTGACTTCGTTGACCACCAAGAGATGGTGGAGGATGACGGGATCGAACCGACGACCCCCTGCTTGCAAAGCAGGTGCTCTCCCAGCTGAGCTAATCCCCCACGTAACCTTCTCACGGCCACTGTATCGGATATGGTGGGTCTGGTTGGATTCGAACCAACGACCCCCGCCTTATCAAGACGGTGCTCTAACCAACTGAGCTACAGACCCAGAAAGCGCTTACCTTCCGTAGACGGTCCCATCTCCAACAACCGATAAGTGTGGGCGTTCACGACTCTCGTCGCGTATTCCAGAAAGGAGGTGATCCAGCCGCACCTTCCGATACGGCTACCTTGTTACGACTTCACCCCAGTCGCGAACCCTGCCGTGGTGATCGCCCTCCTTACGGTTAGGCTAACCACTTCTGGCAGAACCCGCTCCCATGGTGTGACGGGCGGTGTGTACAAGACCCGGGAACGTATTCACCGTGACATTCTGATCCACGATTACTAGCGATTCCGACTTCACGCAGTCGAGTTGCAGACTGCGATCCGGACTACGACCGGCTTTACGGGATTGGCTCCCCCTCGCGGGTTGGCTACCCTTTGTACCGGCCATTGTATGACGTGTGTAGCCCCACCTATAAGGGCCATGAGGACTTGACGTCATCCCCACCTTCCTCCGGTTTGTCACCGGCAGTCCCATTAGAGTGCCCTTTCGTAGCAACTAATGGCAAGGGTTGCGCTCGTTGCGGGACTTAACCCAACATCTCACGACACGAGCTGACGACAGCCATGCAGCACCTGTGTGCAGGTTCCCTTTCGGGCACGAATCCATCTCTGGAAACTTCCTGCCATGTCAAAGGTGGGTAAGGTTTTTCGCGTTGCATCGAATTAAACCACATCATCCACCGCTTGTGCGGGTCCCCGTCAATTCCTTTGAGTTTCAACCTTGCGGCCGTACTCCCCAGGCGGTCAACTTCACGCGTTAGCTTCGTTACTGAGAAAGCAAATTCCCAACAACCAGTTGACATCGTTTAGGGCGTGGACTACCAGGGTATCTAATCCTGTTTGCTCCCCACGCTTTCGTGCATGAGCGTCAGTGCAGGCCCAGGGGATTGCCTTCGCCATCGGTGTTCCTCCGCATATCTACGCATTTCACTGCTACACGCGGAATTCCATCCCCCTCTGCCGCACTCCAGCCTTGCAGTCACAAAGGCAGTTCCCAGGTTGAGCCCGGGGATTTCACCTCTGTCTTACAAAACCGCCTGCGCACGCTTTACGCCCAGTAATTCCGATTAACGCTTGCACCCTACGTATTACCGCGGCTGCTGGCACGTAGTTAGCCGGTGCTTATTCTTACAGTACCGTCATGGGCCTCCTGTATTAGAAGAAGCCTTTTCGTTCTGTACAAAAGCAGTTTACAACCCGAAGGCCTTCGTCCTGCACGCGGCATTGCTGGATCAGGCTTGCGCCCATTGTCCAAAATTCCCCACTGCTGCCTCCCGTAGGAGTCTGGGCCGTGTCTCAGTCCCAGTGTGGCTGGTCGTCCTCTCAGACCAGCTACAGATCGCAGGCTTGGTAGGCTCTTACCCCACCAACTACCTAATCTGATATCAGCCGCTCCAGTAGCGCGAGGCCCGAAGGTCCCCCGCTTTCAACCTCAGTTCTCATGCGGTATTAGCCACTCTTTCGAGTAGTTATCCCCCACTACTGGGCACGTTCCGATACATTACTCACCCGTTCGCCACTCGTCAGCGGGCCGAAGCCCCTGTTACCGTTCGACTTGCATGTGTAAAGCATGCCGCCAGCGTTCAATCTGAGCCAGGATCAAACTCTTCAGTTCGATCTTGAATTACTCATTAAAAGAATTGAAGTGAACTTCACTTCTATCTTCATGAGTGTTTGCCAGTCTTGCGACCGGACTTTTTATAAAATTCCAGTTCGCAACGAGTGCCACCCCTAAAGGCAGCCACCGCAAACACCCACGCTTATCGGCTGTAAATTCTTAATGATCAGGGAAGTCTTTCAACCTCCAAACTCCACCGCGATCAGCGAAGCCCTCTACTATAACACGATTTTTGAAGCTGTCAAGGAATTTTGCAAATTCTTTTTCAACCCCCGCCTGGATCAGCGCCTCAGCCCCTCAACCAGACCGCCTGTGCGGCGAAGACGTGAACTATAACAGCTTTTCAGGGTTTTCACCAGTCGGCCGCAAAAAAAATGAAAAAAGTGCGCCTAGCCTCCTCCTTGCCGGGTTGCGACCTCTGGGAGACAAGAGGCCTGACTCAGTTCACATGCAGGCTATCAGGCCTTATTCGCCCATGACGATGCCTTCGCGTCGCGGGTCGGCACCGCCGAAGTAGCCACCCGGCGTGCGCATGATGGCCTGCAGGCCGCTGGTCATGGGCATTTCACGTATCTCCGCACCGTGTGTACGCAGGGCATTGACAGTTGCCGCCGGGAAACGACCCTGCTCCAGCAGCGTGGGACCATTGGTGGAGCCAAAATTGGGCAAGGCAATCGCCTGCTGGGTATCCAGCCCCCAGTGCAGGGTGCCATAGAGAATCTTGCTGACGTAATGGATGATGAGAGAGCCTCCCGGGCTGCCAGCAGTCATCAGCAAGGGGCCACGGCTGCCGTCGGCCTGCTGGCGATAGATCAGGATGGGCGCCATGCTGGAGCGCGGACGTTTGCCCGGTTGTACCCGGTTGGCTACGGCACGGCCTTGTGCATCTACCGGGGTAAAACTGAAATCAGTGAGCTGGTTGTTGAGCAGGAAGCCACCTGCCAGCCCCTGGCCGCGATTGACCATGAGACGGGAGCCGAACTGATCCTCGATGCTGCTGGTCATGGACAGCGCCCTGCCCTGGGCATCGATGATGCTGATGTGGCTGGTGCCGTATTCCAATTGGGGCGGCATATTGGCATGCGCCAGACGGATGCTGCCGGGCCGACCGGGTTGCGCCGCCTGCATCGAGGCACCTTCTGGCGCGATCAGGCTGGCACGCTGGCGCAGGTAGGCGGGATCGAACATGCTGAGCCAGCTGTTGCCGGGCGCGGACACAAAGTCCGGATCCGCCACATACTGGGCACGATCGGCAAAAGCAAGCCTGGAGGCTTCTGTATAGAGATGCAGCCAGGACGCTGAGGGCACGCCTTGCTGCAGTGGCAGTTGCGCGGCGCGCGTGTGATCAAGGATACCGAGGATCTGGCCGATGGCCAGGGTACCGGAGCTGGGTGGTGGCATGCCGCAGATGACGTAGCCATGCTGCTGCGCCTGGTAGTTGAAACAGAGCGGATCGCGCTGCAATGGCTGGTACTGTGCCAGATCCTGCAGGCTGAGCTGGCCGGGGTTGCCGGGATGCTGTTGCACCTTGTCGACCACGGCACGGGCCCAGGGGCCTTGCTGCAGCGCGCTGGCGCCCTGGCTGGCTAGGGCCCGCAACACGGCGGCGTATTCCGGATTGCGCAGCAGGTGGCCGACTGGCAGCGGCTGGCCACCGGCATCGTAGAAATAGCGTGCTGCCACGGCATCGTTGCTTGCCAGGTAGCGCTCACTGGACAACAGGGTGTGCAGGCGCGGAGAAATGGCGAAGCCCAGCTCGGCGAGGCGTATGGCCGGATCGAACAGGCGCGACCAGGGCAGGACACCGTGCTGGCGATGGGCCTGCTCGAGCATGGGCAACAGGCCAGGGACACCGACCGAGCGGCCACCGACGACCGCCTCATGGAAGGCCATGGGCTGGCCGTCGGCCTTGAGGAACAGGGAGTCTGTGGCAGCAGCGGGAGCGGTTTCGCGGCCATCCCAGGCCTGCAGCTGCTGGCCGTTGTCATAGAGAAGGAAGGCCCCACCGCCGATGCCGCTGGATTGCGGCTCGACCAGGCCGAGCACCAGCTGGACGGCAATGGCGGCATCGAGTGCGCTGCCACCGGCTTGCAGGATGTCGTAGCCGGCCCGGGTGGCGATTGGATTGGCTGCGGCTACGGCAAAGCGGCTGGTGGACCAGCCGGGCTTGCTGGTGTAGCCACTGGCCGCTTCCGGCGACTGCCGTGCCGCCACGCTGGTGCCGGGTGCGGACGCGTCAGGCGTGGCGCAGCCGGCGATCAGCAGCGCCGCCAGCCAGATCGGCAGGCGCACTGTGCGATCGATACGAACCAGACGGGTGCGCAAGGGCATCAGGCCGGCTATTCGGCCCCGATGTCTTCGGGATCCTTCTCGGGCCAGTCGCGGATGTAGGCCTTGAGCATCTTGTTTTCGAAGTTCTGGCTTTCGACCACGGTCTTGGCGACGTCATAGAAGCTGATGACGCCGTGCATGGTGCGGCCGTCCATGACCGGGATGTACCGCGCATGGTGATCGAGCATGATGCGGCGGACTTCGTCGAGGTCGGTGTTGAGCGTGCAGGTGATCGGGTGATCATCCATGGCCTTGCGCACCAGCGTGGTGCCCAGATTGCCGCCATTGGCATGCAGCTGGATATTGATTTCGCGGAAGGTCAGCATGCCGACCAGGTCTCCGTGCTCCATGACGGCGAGGGAGCCAATGTCCTTCTCGACCACGGTGGCCAGGGCCTTGAGCAGGGTATCGTCGGGATGGATGGTGTACAGGGTGTTGCCCTTGACACGGAGGATGTCGCTGACCTTCATGCTTGCCTCTTGCTGGTTGCGTTGGAATACCTCTGACAGGTCGTCACAATATAGCCCAGCTTGCAGCGGTTTTGGCCATCCGCTTACCCGGATGTACCCGAAGACCCGGGAAGGTAGGCGATACACTCTACAAGACTTGATTAGCAGGAGACACCATGCCCGGATATTCCGATCCCGGATTCGATACGCTGGCACTACATGCCGGCGCCGCCCCCGATCCTTCCAACGGCGCACGTGCCGTACCGATTCACCTGACGACCTCCTTCGTGTTCCAGGACAGCGACCAGGCGGCGTCGCTGTTCAACATGGAGCGTTCCGGCCACGTCTACAGCCGCATCAGCAACCCGACCAATGCCGTGCTGGAGCAGCGCGTGGCGGCGCTGGAAGGCGGCGTGGGCGCGATTGCCGTGGCCAGTGGCCAGGCGGCGCTGCACCTGATCGTGAGCACGCTGATGGGTGCCGGTGGCCATATCGTGGCGAGTACGGCGCTGTACGGCGGCAGCCACAACCTGCTGGACTACACCTTGCGCCGTTTCGGGATCGAGACGACGTTCGTGAAGCCGGGTGACCTGGACGGCTGGCGCGCCGCGATCCGGCCGGAAACGCGCATGCTGTTTGGCGAGACGGTTGGCAACCCGGGCCTGGATGTGCTGGATATTCCTGCGGTCAGCCAGATCGCCCATGCGGCCGGCGTGCCGCTGGTGGTGGACTCGACCCTGACCACGCCCTACCTGATGCAGCCGCTGGCGCTGGGCGCCGATATCGTCTACCACTCGGCGACCAAGTTCCTGAGCGGCCATGGCACCGTGATTGGCGGCGTAGTGGTGGATGGCAGCAGCTTTGACTGGGCCGCATCGGGCAAGTTTCCGGAGCTGAGCGAACCGTATGACGGCTTCCACGGCATGGTGTTTGCCGAAGAGAGCACGGTTGGCGCCTTCCTGCTGCGCGCGCGCCGCGAAGGTCTGCGCGACTTTGGCGCCTGCCTGAGCCCGCACAGCGCCTGGCTGATCCTGCAGGGCATCGAGACCCTGTCCTTGCGCATGGAGCGCCATATCGGCAATACCGAAAAAGTGGTGCGCTTCCTGGCCGAGCATCCGATGGTGGAACGCGTCGGCCATCCGCTGCTGGAAAGCCATCCGAGCCACGAGACGGCCGGGCGTCTGCTGCGCCTGGGTGCGCGTGGTGCCGGCAGCGTGTTCAGTTTCGACCTCAAGGGGGATCGTGCACAGGGACGCGTGTTTATCGAGAACCTGAAGCTGTTCAGCCACCTGGCCAACGTGGGCGATTGCCGCAGCCTGGTGATCCATCCGGCGAGTACCACGCATTTCCGCATGGACGATGCGGCGCTGGCACAGGCCGGTATTGGCCAGGGCACGATCCGCCTGTCGATCGGTCTGGAAGAAGCCGATGACCTGATCGATGACCTGAAACGCGCCCTGAAGGCGGCCGAAAAGGCAGGAGCACGCGCATGAACTACGAAATCAACGGACAAGCCCTGTATGCCTATAGCGGTGGCAAGGCATTCGATGCGGCCAAGCCGACGCTGGTGTTCATCCACGGCGTACTGAACGACCACAGCGTGTGGTCGCTGCAAAGCCGCTGGTTTGCCAACCATGGCTATAACGTGCTGGCGATTGACCTGCCAGGCCATGGCCGCAGCACCGGCAAGCCGCCGGCCAGCGTGGGCGAGGCGGCACAGGCGATTCTGGCTTTGCTGGATCAGCTGGGCGTGCAGCAGGCGGTGCTGGCCGGCCACAGCTGGGGCTCGCTGATTGCACTGCATACGGCGAGCCTGGCACCGGAGCGCGTCAGCCAGCTGGTGCTGGTAGGCACGGCGTTTCCCATGCGGGTGGCGCCGGCCTTGCTGGAGATGTCGGCATCGGCTCCGGAGAAAGCGATTGCCATGGTGAACCAGTTTTCGCATTCGACGCTGTGCAGCCCGATCGCCGGCCAAGGCATGAACAACGGGCAGTGGACTTATGGCAGTGCGCGTGCGCTGATGCGCCGCGTGCTGGCGAGCAATAGCGAACACAATGTGTTCCAGATGGGCTTCCAGGCCTGCGACAGCTATGCGACTGGCGCGG
This sequence comes from Brachymonas sp. J145, assembly GCF_036312245.1. Lineage (NCBI taxonomy): Bacteria > Pseudomonadati > Pseudomonadota > Betaproteobacteria > Burkholderiales > Comamonadaceae > Allobrachymonas > Brachymonas sp. J145. The sequence continues at coordinate 101,335 of NZ_JAZDCI010000006.1, forward strand.
AAGACATGGCGAAGGTGACTTGCCCGGTGCTGTTCATCCTGGGCAGCGCAGACCAGATGACGCCGCCAAAAGCCGCGCGCTCGCTGGTCGATGCTGCACCGCAAGCGCACGTGGTGACGCTGCCCGCCGGCCACAGCCTGATGACGGAAGCGCCGGATGGCGTGCTGCGGGCGATGCGCGAGCAGTTGTGCTGACCACAAGGAGTTGACCGACTGATGCTGCCCCGTATCACGCTGGCCCGTCTGGCCCAGGCTTTTTCGCTGGGTGTGCCGCAGCAGCAGGCCTTGCAGCAGGCAGCCGGACTGGAGCAGCCACCGGCCGGAGCGCTGCCGCTGCTGCAGCGCATGCTGATCCTGCTGGCCGGCTCACTGACCGGCTTTGGCCTGCTGATGGCGATTGCCGCCAACTGGGACGATTGGAGCCGTCAGACGCACTTCGGGCTGCTGGGCCTGGCGGTGCTGCTGACCACGCTGGCGAGCTGGGCCCTGTCCGGCCGGCGCGCGCTACCGGCCACCGCCTTGGGCGTGCTGGCACTGGCCAGCGTCGGCGGCTTGCTGGCGTTTTTTGGCCAGACCTACCAGACCGGTGCCGATACCTGGCAGCTGTTTGCCTTGTGGGCAGCACTGACGCTACCGCTGTGCCTGGGCCTACGCCATCCCTTGCCGTGGACGATCTGGCTGGTGGTGGCGCATTTGGCGATCACGCTGTGGGCGCAGGGCCAGATCCAGGGCGGATTCTGGCTGCAGGATCGCCCGATCCTGCTGACGCAGCTACTGGCCATGGGTCTGGGTGGACTGTTGTGGCTGGCGCTTCAGCCAGCCTGGCAGGCCTGGACCGGCAGCACGCGCCTGAGTGCCCGTGTGGCGCTGTTGTTGATGGTCCTGCTGTCAGTGGCGCTGGCACTGAGCGTATCGTCCATGGACCTGCCGCTGCGCACGTTGCAAAACCTGGCACCTGCGGTGATCGTGTTGCTGCTGCTCGGCAGCTGGTATTTGCGGGCGGCACGGCATGACCTGCTGGCGCTGAGTGCGATTGCGCTCGGCCTGCTGGTGCTGGCCATGGCGCAAATCGTATCGACGCTGATGCAGGGCCGTTTCCTGCAGCAGCATACTTTCTGGGTGATGCTGCTGATCGGGCTGAGCGCCCTGCTGCTGCTGGGTCTGACGGTAGCAGGCCTGATGCGCTTGCATGTCAGGCAACAAGGGTCGGCAGCCGATACGGCAGAAGAAGCCATTGCCCTGCTGCGCTGGCTGGAAACGCTGCGCGCCGGGCCGCATGCCGGCTGGCTGGATCGCGCGCTGACACACGGCATCGATCAGGGCTGGTGGCCGACGCGGACCCAGGCACTGGCCGCGATCCAGGCCGATGCGGCCGAACAGCGCCCGGCCGCACTGGTGGTCCTGTCGACACTGGGGGGGTGGCTGGCGGTGCTGCCGCTGGCCTGGGCGCTGCTGACACTGGAGCCCTCGCCCTGGATCGGCATGCTGCTGGGCCTGGCCATGGTGGTGCTGGCGCTGCTCGGCCTGCGTTCGGGTCCGCGCAGCCTCTTTCTGGAGCAGTGCTGCTATGCCGTGCTGCTGACTGGCATGATTGCCGCCAGCATATTTGCCGCCTTTGCCTCCGAATCCCGCATCGATAGCGATATCACCACGACCGGCCTGGCGATGCTGGCCGCGCTGATGCTGCTGACCACCCTGGCCTTGCGCCAAGGCTGGCTGGTGCTGCTGATGGGCGCCGGACTGTGCGTGGTGCTGCCCTGGCTGATCATCCAGCTGACCGGCAGCGACAGTTTTCTGTTTGTTGGCCAGGATGCGCCGGCCTGGGCGCTGGCCTGGCTGAATCCGCTGGTGGCGCTGGTGTTTCCGGCGCTGCTCTGGTGGCTGCAGCGCCAGGGCCTGTCGCTGCCCTGGAAGCGATTCGAAAAACTGGAAAACTGGCTCGCCGGCTGGATGCTGGTGGTGCTGGGCCAGCAGATGCTGGAAGCCGGCAACACCTTTCTGCTGACCGGGCTGATCGGCGGCGGCCCGGGTCTGGCTGCCGGCATGGCAGGCAGTGGCGCCTGGAGTTTTTGGAGCTGGTGGCTGCCGCTGGTATCGGTGCTGTTTGCGCTGCTGGGCGCTGCAGCGCTGTGGCGTGCCTGGCCGGCACTGCGCCAACCACCGCTCGTGGCGCTGGCAGTGCTGCTGCTGGCGGCTTCGGCGCTGCTGCCCTCGCTGGGCGTGCCGCTGTGCTATCTGGCGATCTGTTGCGCCACCGGTCGCTGGCGGCTGGCTGGTGCCGCGGTCGCTACCGTGCTGTGGGTGATTGGTGCCCTCTATTACCAGATCCACTACAGCCTGCTGGAAAAGGCCGGCCTGCTGGTGCTGACCGGCCTGCTGCTGGCGGCATTGGCGATCTGGATGCAGCAGCGCCAGAAACATGTGCCAAGCAACACGACAGATGACGGCGATGCGCCGGCGCGCCTGCGGCTGCCGCAGCTGCGCCACCTGATTCCGCTGACGGCGCTGGCCACGGCGGCCGTGGTGCTGCCTGGCATCCAGGACAACGAGGCCCTGATCCGCGATGGCGAACGCATACTGGTGCGACTGGCGCCGGTCGATCCGCGCTCGCTGGTACAGGGCGACTACATGGCACTGGCGTTCGCGCTTGATCCAGCTTCGCCGCTGGGCGACACGGCCTTGCCGGTACCCGCGCCGGATCGCGCTGCCGAAGACGCTGCCGCTGCGGCCGCCAGCGCAGCCGAAACCCCCACACAAGCCGAGCCAGAATCCCCATCTGAAGGCGAAGTGTGGACGCCCTCCGCGGCCCAGCCCCCGGCACGCCATGCCGTGTTCCAGCTGGACGGGCGCGGCGTAGCCACCATCGTACGACTGGAGCGCGATGACAGCCGGCCACCGCTGAAAGCCAATGAGCGCCGCATGCGCTTGCGCGAGCAGCATGGCCAGCCACTGCTGGTGACCGATGCCTGGTATTTCCGCGAAGGCGAAGCCAAGGCCTGGGAAACTGCGCGCTACGGCGAATTCCGCCTGCGTAACGATGGCCGTGCGCTGCTGGTGGGCATGGCGGACGAGCAGCTGCAGCCGATCAGGCCAGCCCGCCCCTGATCGCATTGATCACGGCATCAGCCGTGGTGGGTGCAGCACGTCGGCCAGCGTGACCTCTTCGGGCGGGTAGCGCCACAGCGCATCGAGCTGCGGCGAGCGCGGCAGCAGCCAGCGCTCGATCAGCGGCTGCATGCGCGTGCTCGCAATCGGCGCAATCAGCACCCAGCGCGCCCCGCCTTCGTCCAGCCGCGCCACCCAGTCGAGCGCCGCCATCTCTTCGAGGATCGATTCCAGCTGCGGTGCTTCGACGCGCAGGCCGCGCGCGAGCTCCTCCAGACAGGCACCACGGCGCGGCGTTTGCTGCGCCTGGTGCAGCCGGCGCAGCAGTTCGATCGCCAGTTGCATCTGCCAGCCCATGCCCTTGCCGTGGCGACGCAGGCCATCGAGCAGGCTCGGCAGGTAGGCGGCAATCACGGCACCAAGCAGGATCACGATCCAGATCAGGTAAAGCCAGATCAGCAGGATAGGCACGGCGGCAAACGTGCCGTAGACGACTGAGATGGAAGGCACCGATTTCAGATACCAGCCGATCAGCTGCTGGCCGGCGGTGATGCCGGCGGCCGCAAACACGCCGCCGGCAAAGGCATGCGACCAGCGCACCTGGGTGTTGGGCACAAAGTGGTAGAGCGCGGCAAAGCTCAGCGCCATCAGGCTGAATTCGATCAGGTCAATCAAGAGCTGCAGGCCGTCTGGCGTGACCACCGGGAAGCCGGTGACCCAGCCGCGCGACAGCGAGAGCAGGTAGGACGTGGTGACGATGCTGCCGCCGAACAGCACCGGGCCGATGGTGACAGCGGCCCAGAAAATCAGGATGCGCTGCCCGAGCGGGCGCAGCTTGCGCACGCGCCAGATCGCGTTGAGGTGCTGGTTGATGCCGGACATCAGGCTGAATACGGTCAGTACGAACAGCAGCATGCTGACGGTACCGAGCTTGCCGGCGTGGCTGGCAAAGTTCATCAGGCCTTCGAGCACTGGTTGCGCAATGGCGGGCGGGATCAGGCTCTCCACCATCCAGCTTTCAAGCGCCTGGCGCAGCCGGCCAAACATGGGGAAAGCGGTGAAGATCGCCAGTATCAGCACGAAGAACGGCACCATGGCCATCAGCGTGGTCAGGGTCAGGCTGCTGGCGGTGAGCGCCAGATGGTCCTCGCGAAAACGTTGCCACAGCATGAGCAAGGTATCGCGCAGGGGGAAGTCCAGCACCAGATGGGAGAACCTGGCCTTCCAGTGTTTCAGCGTGCGGAAGATCTGCATGGCGCTATGATGCCAGCATTGCGCGATCCTGCGCGCTCCGATTTCCCCATCCATGACGCCCGATACCACCGCTTCCGACGGCCTGCAGGTCATCCCCCCTACTCCCGCGATCCGCTGGACGCGCTATGTTGCCGTGGGCAGCCTGATGGCGCTGATCGCGCTGTGCCTGGCCTGGGAACTGTGGCTGGCACCGCTGCGTCCGGGAGGCTCCTGGCTGGCGCTGAAGGCGCTGCCGCTGTGCATTCCGCTGGCCGGCCTGCTGCGCAACCGCATGTACACCTACCGCTGGGTCAGCCTGATGATCTGGCTCTATTTCTGTGAAGGCGTGGTGCGCGCCTGGGGTGATCCGCCACCGATCCGCTATTACGCCATCGCCGAAATCGTGCTGTGCCTGGTGCTGTTTGTCTCCTGCAGCCTGCATGTGCGGCTGCGCTTCCGCGCGGCGCGCAGCTTTTTTGCCAACGTGCTGAAGGAAAACGCCGCAGCCGTGCAGCAGGCCGAAGCCGCCCCGGTCACGGACAAGCCGAGCGGCAGCGCCTGACATGGCGCAGGGGTATCATGTCGGCCATGACCGCATCCCGCCCCGCCTACTCCCCCGATAACGACGATTTTCTCCAGCAGCTGCAGACGCTACTGGGCACTTCCCATGTGCTGACCGGCGACGATGCCCAGCCACATCTGCAGGACTGGCGCAAGCGTTATCGCGGCCAGGCGCTCTGCGTAGCCAGGCCGGGTACGGCGGCGGAAGTGGCGGCCGTGGTGCGGGCTTGCGCCGCAGCCGGCGTGGCCATCGTGCCGCAAGGCGGCAATACCAGCCTGGTCGGCGGCGCGACGCCTGAAGCGGACGGTCGCAACATCGTGCTGAGCCTGCAGCGCATGGAGCGCGTGCGCCAGATCGACGTGGCGAACCAGACCATCACGGTGGAAGCTGGCTGTATCCTGCAGAAGCTGCAACAGGCCGCGGCCGAAGCCGGCTGGCTGTTTCCACTCAGCATGGGATCGGAAGGCAGCTGCACGATTGGCGGCAACCTCGGCACCAATGCCGGCGGCACGCAAGTGCTGCGCTACGGCAATACACGTGAACTCTGCCTGGGCCTGGAAGTGGTGACGCCGCAGGGCGAAGTGCTGGACATGCTGTCCGGCCTGCGCAAGGACAATACCGGCTACGACTTGCGCGACCTGTACATCGGCAGCGAAGGCACGCTGGGTGTGATCACCGCAGCCACGCTCAAGCTCTACCCGCAGCCCAAGGCGCAGCTGACCGCCTGGGCCGCCGTGCCTTCGGTAGAGGCCGCGGTGGAGCTGCTGAACCTGGCGCGCGCACGACTCGGTGCCAGCCTGACTGGTTTCGAGATGATGGCGCAGTTTGCGCTGGAGCTGGTGGACCGGCATTTTCCGCAGCTGCGCGTACCGCTGTACCAGGACACGCCCTACTGCGTGCTGCTGGAAAACTCCGACCAGGAGAGCGAGGAACATGCGCGCACGCTGTTTGAATCACTGCTGGAATCGGCCATGGAACAGGGCTGCGTCACGGACGCCATCGTGGCAGAGAACCTGACGCAGGCGCAGAACCTCTGGCACATGCGCGAAAGCATCTCGCTGGCGCAGGCGGAAGAAGGCCTGAATATCAAGCACGATATTTCACTGCCAATCTCGGCGATTGCCGATTTCGTGGCGCAAACCGATGCCGCGCTCGCCGCCGCGATTCCGGGCGTGCGCATCGTCAACTTTGGCCATCTCGGCGATGGCAATCTGCACTACAACGTGCAGGCGCCGGTGGATGTCGATCCCGCCCTGTTCCTGCGCGAGCAGGAGCCGGCGATCAACACGCTGGTGTTTGATGCGGTGCAGCGCTTCCAGGGCAGCATCAGCGCCGAGCACGGCATTGGCCAGCTCAAGCGTGACACCCTGCCCGATTACAAATCAGCGGTGGCGCTGCAGCTGATGCAGGCGGTGAAGCAGGCGCTGGATCCGCAGGGCATCATGAACCCCGGACGCGTGCTGCGCTGATGTCGGCCAGCCTGTTGCTGGGCATATTCGCCCTAGCCGCCGTGCTGCATGGCATGGTCGGCATCGGTTTTCCTCTGATCACGACAGCCGCCCTGGCGCTGGTGATGCCGCTGCCGCAGGCGGTAGCGCTGACGCTGCTGCCCACGCTGCTGCTGAATCTGGGCAGCCTGCTGCCACCGCACAGCCTGCCAGCCGTGATCCGCCGTTACGCGCCGCTGGCGCTGGCCAGTGTGGCCGGCAGCCTGCTCGGCGTCTACCTGCTGCTGATCCTGCCGGCGGCCTGGCTGCAACTGGCACTGGCGCTGGCGACCGGTTTCTATGTGCTGAGCTCCTTGCGGCGCGACATGCCAGCCTTACCGCAAGGCCTGCCGGCGACGCTGCTGCTCGGCCTGCTGGCCGGCGTGGTGGGCGGGGCCACCAACGCGATGTCCTCGATCCTGATGATGGTGCTGCTGGCACAGAGCCGGGATCGGCACGAGATTGCCCAGGCCGCCAACCTGTGCTTTGCCTTGAGCAAGCTGGTGCAACTGGTGGTGCTGTGGCCGGTGCTGCAGCAGCTGCCGCTGGGCTGGGACATGCTCGGCCTGCTGTATCTGGCCGCCGTGATCGGCCTGCTGGCTGGACTGGCACTGCGCCAGCGCATGGCCTTCGGGCATTTCCGGCTGCTGTGCCTGCTGGTGCTGTCGGTGCTGGCACTGCTGATGGGCTGGCGCGGACTGCAGGGGCTGCTGGGCTGAACAGTGGCACCTGCTGCCGGTATGGCTTCTGCCATCTGAAGCGCTGCCGCAGGGCGCGGCTGCTATCATGGCCGTCTTCCACCATGACCTAGACTCCACGGTCCCGCGCTGCGGCTGACCGGCACTTTCCACCATGCAACAGTATCTGAATCTGGTCCGGGACATTTTCGACAATGGCTCCTGGCAGGACAACCGCACCGGCATCCGCACGCGCAGCATTCCAGGCGCGATGATGCGTTTTGACCTGCAACAGGGCTTTCCGGCGGTGACGACCAAGAAGCTGGCCTTCAAGTCGGCGATTGGCGAAATGGTGGGATTCCTGCGCGGTAGCCGCGATGCGGCCGAGTTCCGCGCGCTCGGTTGCAAGGTCTGGGACCAGAACGCCAACGAGAACGCCGCCTGGCTGGCCAACCCGTATCGCCTGCAGGAAGATGACCTGGGCCCGGTGTACGGCGTACAGTGGCGTGCCTGGCCGGCCTACAAGCTGGTGGATCTGGCGCTGCCGCAAAGTGCCGCCCAGATTGCCGATGCCGAGCAACGCGGCTACCGCCAGCTGGGCACGGTGCTGGAATCGGAACGCCCGCATGCACTGCTATACAAGGCGATCGACCAGCTGCGCCAGTGCCTGGACACGATCATGAACGACCCGACCAGCCGCCGCATCCTGTTCCACGGCTGGAACTGGGCACAGCTGGAGGAAATGGCGCTGCCGCCCTGCCACCTGCTGTACCAGTTCCTGGTGAACCAGGAAAAACGCGAAATCTCGCTGTGCCTGTATATCCGCAGCAATGACGTCGGCCTGGGCACGCCGTTCAACCTGACCGAAGGCGCGGCGCTGCTGCATCTGGTGGGTCGCCTGACCGGCTACACGCCGCGCTGGTTTAGCTACTTCATCGGCGATGCGCATATCTACGAGAACCACGTCGACATGCTGCAGCAGCAGCTGCAGCGCGAACCGTTCGCGGCGCCGAAGCTGGTGCTGTCAGACCGCATTCCCGACTACGCCGTGACCGGCCAGTACCAGCCGGAGTGGCTGGAGCTGGTGGAGCCGTCCGACTTCTGGCTGGAAGGCTACGAGCACCATGCGCCGCTGACGGCACCGATGGCAGTCTGATTCCCCCATCATGCAAAAAACCGTTCTGAGCCGCCAGCAGCTGATCGCGCTGGTGGTCCTTACCCTGATGTGGGGGGTGAACTGGCCGATGATGAAGCTGTCGCTGCAACAGCTGCAGCCGCTGCATTTCCGCACCATCACCATGGGCCTGGGCATGCTCTGCCTGGCCCTCTATTTCAAGTCACGTGGCGTGCGGCTGATGCCGCAGAAGCGGGAGGACTGGACCACGATTGGCGTGCTGGCCCTGCCCAATATGCTGGGCTGGCATGGCCTGTCGATCTTCGGCCTGCAGCAGCTGCCGTCCGGTCGTGCCGCGATTCTCGGCTTCACCATGCCGGTCTGGACCGTGCTGATCGGGGTGCTATTCTACCAGCAGAAGCTGACGCTGCGGCTGGGCGTGGCGGTAGCCGCCGTGCTGCTCGCCATTGGCCTGCTGCTGTCGAACGAACTGGAACGGCTGGCTGGCAGCCCGGCCGGCATCCTGTGGATGCAGGGTGCGGCCTTTGCCTGGGCGCTCGGCACGATCTGGATGCGCCGCGCCCAGACCACGCTGTCGAACGAGGCACTGATTGTCTGGCTGCTCGGCTTTGGCACAGTCTGCATGGCGATCCTGGCCTGGCTGTTCGAGGCACCGCAATCGTATGATTTCAGCCTGCCGGTCTGGATCAGCCTGGCCTATGGCGTACTGATCAACTATGGCGCGGCGCAGGTCCTGTGGTTTGGCCTTGCGCGCGCCCTGCCGCCGTCCACCAGCGCCATGAGCATCATGCTGATTCCGCTGATCGGCATCCTGAGCGCGGCGATGATCGTGGGCGAATGGCCGCAGTGGCAGGATATCGTGGCAGCCGGCTGCGTGATGCTGGCGATTGCGGCGGTGCTGCTCAAGCGCGGCGACTGAGTCCTGGCCAACGACCGGAATCAACGCGCCCGGAACTGGTCATGGCACTTGCGGCAGATCGCGCCAGCGTCATTGAGCGTCTTGCGCAGCTGCGCGATGTCGCCACGCACGACGGCGCTGTGGATCTTGTCGGATTCCTGCTGCAGGCTGCGTGCGCTGTCGGCGTAGCGCGGCGCAGCGGTCCAGACCTTGTCGGTAGCGCGGGTGTTGGCCAGCGGCTGGGCCGTGCCCGGCGGGAAGGCCTGGAACGGCAGCCGTGACAGCACGCGGATGGCGTTGGCATCGAGACGCGCCTGCAGCGGGTCATAGGGGATGCGGTTCAGCGTCATCGCGGTCAGGTTGCTGAAGTGGGTTTCCAGCAGGCCAAAGGCATGCTGGCGGTAGGCGACCGCATCTTCAGGCTTTTCAAAGCTCAGGACTTGCGCCGAAGCGGACAGGCTGACCAGGGCCAGGCTGCCGGCCAGCAGGAATCGGGAAAATGTCATGGCAGCTATCAGGATTTAGCGGGATACGGCATGTTGCACGGTCCAGTCTACCAAGTCCTGCGCGACCCGGTCCGAGGCGGCGCCAAAGGCCTCTACCACTTGCGGCACCTCCTTGCCGATGCCCGAGCGCCGGTGCGAAAAGCTGCGGCTGGCGATGATGCGGTTGGTGCTGGCCTGCAGCAGATGGGCGTCAAGCCGCACCACGACCACCGGCTGGCCATGCTCGTAGACACTCTGGAAATCGCGCAGCTGGCTCACCAGCAACAGGTCGGCGTGTGCCATCACGCCTTCATCGGTGGTGATGGCGGGCAGGCGGCCATCGGCGAGGAAGGCATCGACGATGCGGTCCCGCACCAGCTGGGCGGCCGGCTCGCTCCAGACCGCGCCCTGGTAGACGCTGAACTGGTCCGGCTGCGGCATGACGACGATGCGCTTGCCGGCAATGGCACCGCTGGCGACCGGACGCACCACGCGCAGCGCAGGGCTGATGCCGGCCGACTGTACGCCGGCAGCGCGCTGCGCCAGCGTACCGGGCAGCGCATAGGTATCAACCGGCTCCTTCTCGGGCAGGATGGAGCAGGCCGACGCCAGTGCCGCGGCTGCCAGCAGCAGGCCGAGTCGGGCAGGACGCAGGGACGGGAGTCGCATCATGGCTTGAATTCCTTCATCGGTTCACGGTTCAGCAGGTAGCCGGCCGGGTCGTTGTCGAGCTGGCGCACCACGCCCTGCACCGAACTCAGCGTGCTGCGCAGTTCGGTCATGGTGGGGCCGAGCTGCGCCACGCCACGGGCACCACTGTCGATGGCCCCGCGGTTGTCCTTGACCATGGACTCCAGCGTGCCCATGCTGTTTTCAAACGAGGCCATGGCCGCGTTGGCACGTTCCAGGCTCTGCTTGAGTTCACCATTGGCCAGCTGGTCGCCGGATTTCATCAGCTTTTGCATTTCAGAGAAAGCGCGATCGGCCTCGGCGCTGGCCTTGCTGAAGTTGGCAATCGCCAGGTTCACGCCGCTTTGCTTGTCGGCCAGGGCTGCCGTGGTCTGCTCCAGCTGGACCAGTGTGCGGCTCATGCTGGCAACGTTCTCCTTGGAAAACAGGTCACGTGCGCCAATCAGCAGCTCGTTGACGTTGTATAGCACGTCCTCGCCACCAGCCAGCAGCTTGCTCATCGGGGATGGCGTGGCCATGATGGTGGGAATCGAGGCTTCGGTGCTGACCAGCGGCTGGCTGGCCGGATCGTCACCACTGGTCAGGCGGATCAGCGAGGTGCCGGTAATGCCGACCGGCACCAGCGTGGCCTTGGTATCGGTGCGTACCGGCGCCGTACTTTCAACGCGCACGCGCGCATAGACATTGCGCGGGTTCTTGTCGTCAATGCGCAGGTCGATCACGTCGCCGACGCGGATGCCGTTGAATTCCACCGTGCTGCCGCGCGACAAGCCGGTCACGGCTTCCTCGAAGGCGATGTCGTAGAAGTGGAAGTCACGCTCGCTCTGCTGGGACAGCCACAAGGTGAACAACAGGGCCAGCACCGCGGCAAGCACGGTGAACAGGCCAATCAGCACATGTCTGGCTCGGGTTTCCATCAAGATGTCTCCGGCAAGGGGGATGCAGGGCGCGCGGCAGCCGCCGCGGCACGGCCACGCGGCCCGTGGAAATAGGCCTGCACCCAGGGGTCGTCAAACTGTTCGACGCGTTCCAGCGTGTCGTTGATGATGACGCGCTTCTGCGACAACACCGCCACGCGGTCGGTAATGGTGTAGATGGTGTCCAGATCATGCGTGATCAGGAACACGGTAAAACCCAGTGCATCGCGCAGGGTCAGGATCAGCTGGTCGAAGGCGGCCGCGCCGATCGGGTCCAGGCCGGCAGTCGGCTCGTCCAGGAACAGCATGTCCGGGTCAAGCGCCAGCGCACGTGCCAGCGCCGCGCGCTTGATCATGCCGCCGGACAGGTCGGACGGGTAGTCCTTGCCCGCCTTGGCCGGCAAGCCTGCCAGCGCGATCTTGACGGCGGCGATGCGCTCGGCTTCGGCGCGCGACAGGCCGGCATGCTCGATCAGCGGCATGGCGACATTTTCCGTCACCGTCATCGACGAGAACAGCGCGCCCTTCTGGAACAGCACGCCAAAGCGGCGTTCCTCGCGGCGGCGCTCGGCATCGGGCAGGGACAGCAGGTCCTTGCCGAATACGCGCACGCTGCCGGCAGCCGCCCGGTTCAGGCCAACAATGGTGCGCAGCAGCACCGACTTGCCGCTGCCGGAACCGCCGACCACGCTCAGGATTTCGCCCTGGCGCACATCCAGATCGAGCTGGTCGTGCACCACATGGCTGCCAAACTGGGTACGCAGGCCGCGCAGCTCGATGATGTTGCGGTTGTCGGTGGCGTCCATGACTTACCAGTCCATTTCCATGAAGAACAGCGCCGCGGCGGCATCGATCAGGATCACGGTAAAGATCGATTGCACCACCGCCATGGTGGTGTGCTCGCCAACCGATTGCGCGCTGCCCTCGACCTTGAAGCCTTCGGCACAGCCGATCATGGCGATCAGCACGGCCATCACCGGCGCCTTGCTCATGCCCAGGTAGAAATGCAGCACCGGGATGCTTTCCTGGATGATGGCCATGAACTGGCGCGGGCCGATGTCGAGTACCGCGGCGCAGACCGCCATGCCTCCCGCCAGGCCGGACAGCATGGCGATGAAGGTCAGGATCGGCAGGCCGATCAGCAGCGCCAGCACGCGCGGAATCACCAGCAGCTCGATCGGATCCAGCCCCTGGGCGCGGATCGCGTCCACCTCTTCATTGGCGCGCATGGAACCGATCTGCGCGGCAAAGGCGCTGGCGGTGCGACCGGCCACCAGGATCGCGGCCAGCAGCACGCCAAATTCGCGCAGGAAGGCAAAGCCAATCAGGTTGACGGTATAGATGGTGGCGCCAAAGTCGCGCAGGATGGTGGCGCCCAGAAATGCCACCACGGCACCGACCATGAAGTTCATCAGCACCACGATAGGCACGGCGCGGAAAGTGGTCTGGTCCAGGTGCGCGACCCAGGAGGTCATGCGCCAGCGCCAGGGACGCAGCAGGATGGCGGCCAGCTGTTCCAGCACCAGGCCGATAAAGCCCATGAAGGATCTGGCATGCGACCAGCCGTTGGCGATCAGCTCGCCCAGCGCGGCCAGGCTGTCGATGACCGGCACGCGCTTGCGCGGGGCCGGGACTGCATCGGTAGATTGCAGCGCCTGCGAGACGGCCTGCAGCAGCGCACGGCGCTCTGGCGGCAGTGGCGAATCGGCGGCCGTGAGTGTGGCCAGATGCGTGTCGCCGAGCAGCTGGTGCAGCAGGCTGGCACCGGCGGTATCGATGGCCGCGAGTGCGCTGGCATCGATCCGGGTTGCGGTGCCGAGTACCGGGCGCAGCCGGCGCACATCTGCTTCGAGCCGGGAAAAATGCGGCAGGGTCCAGTCGCCCTGCAGGTGCAGGACGTCGTTTTCCCGGGCATAGGACGCCCCGGCTGTCTGGCTGGCAGCACGCGTTTCGCTCATCGTGGCACTATAGCAAGACCTGCCACCCTCCACGGGCCGCGCCACAAATTCCTACAATGTCTTCCCATGACACAAGTTATGCCGCATCTGCACCTGATTTATGCCCGCGCCCGCAATGGCGTGATCGGCCAGGACAACCGCCTGCCCTGGCACCTGCCGGAGGATCTGGCGCACTTCAAGCGCCAGACGCTGGGCGCGCCGGTGATCATGGGCCGGTTGACCTGGGACAGCCTGCCGCCGCGCTTCCGGCCGCTGCCGGGGCGCATCAATGTGGTGGTCACGCGTCAGGACGACTGGCAGGCCGAGGGCGCGCAGGTGGCGCACAGCCTGGAGCAGGCACTGGCGCTGTGCGGCGATGCCGAGGTGGCCTGGGTGATGGGCGGCGCGCAGATCTACACACAGGCGCTGCCGCTGGCGCGCCGCGTGCTGGTCACGGAAATCGATGCCGATTTTGACGGCGATGCGCACATGCCGGCGCTGGGACCGGAATGGCAGGAAACGGCACGTGAAGCGCATGCCAGCGCCGATGGGCTGGGCTATGCCTTCGTGACCTACGAGCGCCGCAGCTGAGCGCGCTCAGTCCGGCTGGCGCTCCAGCGCCTCGCCGATCGCGTAGTAGTGGCCGCCCGAGACATGGTGCAGGCTGCGCAGGGCCGGATCGGCCGTTTCAAAATGCCAGCGACCGTGGTGGAACACGCGTTCGTCAGCCCAGGCGGCGGTAATGTTGGCGATGAACAGGTCGTAGGTCTGCTGGTTGTGCGCCTCGGGAATCAGCTCGCAGGCCAGCCAGGCGGAGCAGCCGGCGACAAAGGGCTGGTCCACGCCATCGACCTCGAACAGCTCGGCACCGGCCTGCGCCAGTTTGCCCGGCTCATCATGCCAGCTGTGGCTGCCCAGGTATTGCGTCAGCTCGACCTGCGCCGCATTCGGCACCTGGATCACCATGCCACCGCCCTGCTCCACCAGCTCGCGCGTCTTGGCCGACTTGTCCAGCACCACGGTGAGCCGCGGCGGCGCATAATCGAGCACGCAGACCCAGGCCGCGGCCATCACGTTGGAGACGCCGCCGTGGCGAGCCGATACCAGTACCGTGGGGCCGTGGTTGAGAAGCCGGAACGCCTTGTCGAGCGCCACGGGGGTCATGTGGGGAGGCAAATGCATGGTGGAATGGTGCAGCTGCGGCGACAATACGCCCTGCCAGCCAGGAAAATCGTGCAGCCGGAATGATACCGGCATGGGCCGATTCGTGTGCGGCGCAATCGGGGAAATCCCATGTGCGCGCCTGACTTCCCGTACCGGCACCCCGTAGTTGTTGGAACCATCGTGATCTTTGCCATCCTCCTTTACGCCGCGGCCGTCGTGGCGGCCAACCTGACGATTGCCGCTTTCGGGCCGTGGGTCTCGCCAATCAATGCCTTTGTGCTGATCGGCCTGGACCTGACACTGCGCGACTGGCTGCATGTGCGCGTGCGGCCGTGGCAGATGCTGGCGGTGATTGCCGCTTCCGGCCTGATCTCCTACCTGCTAAACCCGGCGGCTGGCCAGATTGCCATCGCCAGTGCCATCAGCTTTACGCTGGCGGCGCTGGTGGACTGGCTGGTGTTTGCCTACAGCAAGGGCAGCTGGCTGCAGCGCGCGATGCGCTCGAATATCGCCGGTGCCGCCGTCGATTCGCTGGCGTTTCCGACGCTGGCGTTTGGCGTGCTGATGCCATCGATCGTGATCCTGCAGTTTGTCGCCAAGGTCGCCGGTGGCGCGCTCTGGGCCTATGCGCTGCGGCGCCTGTTCGAGAAGCAGGATCAGGTGCATGGCCAGGGACACCGGCCGTAAATCCGGGCCTGGACGATAATGCCCGCTGGCTGGGTCGCCAGTTGGGTAGCCAGCACCTCCATGCGCTTGTCACACGATGGCAAGCCCTTGTTTTTGAAAAGGAATATCAGCACCATGCAAATCGCCACCTGGAATGTCAACTCGCTCAACGTCCGCCTGCCCCAGGTGCTGGACTGGCTCGCCGCCAACCCGGACGTGGAGATTCTGGCGCTGCAGGAAACCAAGCTGACCGATGACAAGTTTCCGCTGCAGGCGATTGTCGATGCCGGCTACCACTGCGAGTTTTTTGGCCAGAAGACCTATAACGGCGTGGCGCTGATCTCGCGCGAAAAGCCGCTCGATGTGGTGCGCAACATCCCGGGCATGGACTGCGACATGGCGCGCGTGCTCAGTGGCACCTATACCGCCCCCAACGGCCAGCCGATGCGCGTGGTGGGCGCCTATTTCCCCAATGGCCAGGCACCGGGCACCGACAAGTTCGCCTACAAAATGCGCTGGCTCGATGCCATGCGCGAATGGCTGCGCGCCGAACTGCTGCGCACGCCGCAACTGCTGGTCATGGGCGACTACAACATCACCTTTGACGATCTGGACGTGTGGGACCCGGAAGGCCTGCGCGAAACCATCCATTGCACCACCGAGGAGCGCACCCACCTGCAGGCGCTGATCGGCCTGGGCCTGCACGACAGCTTGCGCCTGTTCCCGCAACCGGAAAAATCGTACAGCTGGTGGGACTACCGCAACTTCGCCTTCCGCCGCAACAACGGCATGCGCATTGACCACATCCTGGTCAGCGATGCGCTCAAGCCGCTGGTACAGGCCTGCGTGATCGACAAGGCACCGCGCCGCAACGAGCGTCCGAGCGACCATACGCCGGTGGTGGTCACACTGGGCGCTTGAGCCGCTAAATTACTTTTTTAGAATAAAAAAACAAGAAATTATTCGTTTTCAAAATGAAGGCAGCCGGACAAGATGCAGATCTGTCCGGTTTTTCTTTTTTGGAAAGGTAATTTCGATCATGACACGCTCTGACTCCCAAGCCGCCCCCCGCTCACTCCAACGTCGTACCTTGCTGCGTTCCGGCAGTGCCCTGCTGGTCACCATGGGAGCTGGTGCGTTGCTGCAGGCCTGCTCCGGACAGGGCAGCAGCCCGGCCGCCGCGCCGGCCAGTGCCGCATCGGCTCCTGCAGCCGTCGCCTCTGGCAATGGCAAGAACATCACCCTGCTCAACGTCAGCTATGACCCGACGCGCGAGCTGTACGCCGAACTGAACCAGGCCTTTGCCGCGCAGTACCAGAAGGATACCGGCAGCACGGTGACCATCCGCCAGTCGCATGGCGGCTCCGGCAAGCAGGCGCTGTCGGTACTGGGCGGCCTGAAGGCCGATGTGGTGACGCTGGCGCTGGCTGCCGATATCGACGTGCTGGCCAAGCAGGGCCAACTGCTGCCGGCCGACTGGCAGCAGCGCCTGCCGCACAACAGCACGCCCTACTCCAGCACCATCGTGTTCCTGGTGCGCAAGGGCAACCCCAAGGGCATCCAGGACTGGGGCGACCTGGTCAAGCCGGGCGTAGCCGTGATCACGCCCAACCCCAAGACTTCCGGTGGTGCGCGCTGGAACTATCTGGCAGCCTGGGGCTATGCGCTGGAGAAAAACGGCCAGTCAGCCGAGAAGGCACGTGATTTCGTCTCGCAGCTGTATCGCAACGTGCCGGTGCTGGATTCGGGAGCGCGCGGCTCGCTGATCACCTTTACCCAGCGTGGCCAGGGCGATGTGCTGCTGTCTTGGGAGAACGAGGCCTACATGGCGCTGAAGGAAGCCGGTGGCGACCAGTTCGAGATCGTCACGCCTTCGGTCAGCATCCTGGCCGAACCGCCGGTGGCGCTGGTGGACAAGAACGTGGATGCCAATGGCACCCGCGCTGCCGCCGAGGCCTATCTGCACTACCTGTACACGCCCGAGGCGCAGCGCCTGATCGGCAAGCACTTCTACCGCCCCTCGGATGCCGAGGTGGCGAAGGAGTTTGCCGACAAGTACGCCCAGGTCAAGCTGTTCACGATTGACGAAGTGTCTGGTGGCTGGACCAAGACCCAGCAGGAGCACTTTGCTGATGGCGGTATCTACGACCAGATCTTTGCCAATGCACGCAAATAAGCGCCCCTTATAAGATAAACAACATAACAAAACTACTATTTATTCGTTCCATGTCGGGTCAGGAGCTCCTAGGATAGCTTCCTGACCCATTTTTTATTCCAACCGATTCCGTATTGCCATGACTTCTGCCCGCCAAGACTCCTCCCGTTCCTTCAGCCGTCGCAGCCTGCTGCGCGGCACCAGCCTGGCGATTGCCGCACTCGGCACCGGCCTGGTGCTGCAAGGCTGCTCCAAGGGCGGCAGCGACGGCGCCGCTTCGGCCGCAGCACCGGCCTCGCAAGCGACCGCTGCAGCCAGCGACAGCAACAAGCTGCTAAACGTGAGCTATGACGTCTCGCGGGAGTTCTACAAGGAGTTGAACCCGCTGTTCCAAAAGGACAAGGGCATCGAGGTGCAGCAGTCGCACGGCGGCAGCAGCAAGCAGGTGCGCAGCGTGGCTGATGGTCTGCAGGCCGACGTCGTCACCATGAACCAGGCCAGCGACATCGATTTCCTGGCTGGCAAAGGCCTGGTGGACCAGGACTGGGCGAGCAAGTTCCCGAACAACGCCGCGCCCAATACGTCACTGTCGGTGATCCTGGTGCGCAAGGGCAACCCCAAGCAGATCCACGACTGGGCCGACCTGGCCAAGGCTGGCGTGCAGCCCATCATTCCCAACCCCAAGACCGCCGGCAATGGCCGCTACACCTGGCTGGCCGTGTGGGGCTCGGCACTGAAGTCCGGCGCCAGCGCCGACCAGGCGCGTACCCAGACCGCGCAAGTGTTTGCCAACGTGCCGGTGCTGGACGGCGGCGGCCGTGCCGCCACCACCACCTTTGCTCAGCGCCAGATCGGCGATGCCCTGGCCACGTTCGAAAGCGAAGTGCCGCTGATCAAGAAGGAGTTTGGCGACAACTTCGAGGTGATCTACCCGAAGTGGACGGTGCTGGCCGAAAACCCGGTCGCCATCGTCAACCCGGTGGTGGACAAGAAAGGCACGCGCCAGGCCGCGACCGATTACCTGAACTTCCTGTGGTCGCCGCAGGTACAGGAACTGGCCGCCAAGCACCATCTGCGCCCGCGTGACGAAGCCGTGCTGGCCAAGTTTGCCGATGCCTTCCCGCAGCAGCAGACCTTTACCGTCGACGAGCTGTTCGGCGGCTGGAGCCAGGCCCAGAAGGACCATTTTGCCGATGGCGGCTTCTACGACCAGGCCGTGGCCCAGCAGAAGAAGTAAGCCCGGCCACCCGGGTCGCTCGCCTGAGCGGCCCGCTGCCATCGCCTGATCCGTATCGCCATGAGTTCCGCCACCTTGACCGCCCCTCTTGACCAAGCCCCCCGCCCGCAGCCGGCCCCCAAAGTGCCGGCCGTGGCGGCAACGCGTCGCCCCTGGCGCAATCCGCTGCTGCGCAGCCACAGCATTCTGCCGGGCTTCAACCTGTCGCTCGGCATTTCGGTGCTGTACCTGAGCCTGATCGTGCTGATCCCGCTGGCGACCGTGTTTTTCACCGCCGGCCAGCTCAGCCTGGCGCAGTTCTGGCGCATTGCCAGTGACCCGCAGGTGGTGGCGTCGTACAAGCTGACTTTTGGTGCCTCGCTGGTGGCGGCCAGCATCAACGCCGTGTTCGGCATGCTGGTGGCCTGGGTGCTGGTGCGCTATGAATTCCCCGGCCGCCGCCTGCTCGATGCCATGGTGGATCTGCCGTTTGCGCTGCCGACCGCCGTGGCCGGCATCGCGCTGACCGGCCTGTATGCGCAGAACGGCTGGATCGGCAGCCTGCTGCCGTTCAAGGTCAGCTACACGCCGCTGGGCGTGATGCTGGCACTGACCTTTATCGGCCTGCCCTTCGTGGTGCGCACGGTGCAACCTGTGCTGCAGGACCTGCACCAGGAACAGGAAGAAGCCGCTGCCATGCTGGGTGCCAGCCGGCTGCAGACCTTCCGCCGCGTGATCCTGCCGACACTGGCGCCGGCGCTGCTGACCGGCTTCTCGCTCGCCTTTGCGCGTGCGCTGGGCGAGTACGGTTCGGTCATCTTCATTGCCGGCAATATCCCGTTCAAGACCGAGATCACCGCGCTGCTCATCATCAGCAAGGTGGAACAGTTCGATATCCCCGGCGCCTCGGTGATTGCCGTGGTGATGCTGCTGGCCGCCTTTGCCATGCTGCTGGCGATCAACCTGCTGCAGGCCTGGAGCCGTCGCCGCATGGCGACCGTCTGACCGGAGGAGAACCCCATGTCTGCTGCTGTTGCCAAACGTCCCACCCCCGTCAACCAGGAACCGCTGTGGCTGCGCGTCACGCTGATCAGCGTTGCCGTGCTGTTCATGGCGCTGTTCCTGCTGGTTCCGCTGTTCAGCATCTTCTACGAGGCGCTGCGCCAGGGCCTGGCGGTGTACTGGGCCGCCATTACCGATCCCGACGCGCTCTCGGCCATCAAACTGACGCTGCTGGCCGCCGGTATCGCACTGCCGCTGAACGCGATTTTCGGCATTGCCGCGGCCTGGGCCATTACCAAGTTCGATTTCCGCGGCAAGAGCGTGCTGCTGACGCTGATTGATCTGCCGTTTTCCGTCTCGCCGGTGATTGCCGGCCTGGCACTGGTGCTGATCTATGGCGCCAACAGCCTGATCGGCGGCTGGCTGGAGGCGCACGGCCTGCAGGTGATTTTCGCCGTGCCGGGCATCGTGATTGCTACCGTGTTCATCACCTTTCCGTTCGTGGCGCGTGAACTGATTCCGCTGATGCAGCAACAGGGCAGCTCCGAGGAAGAAGCGGCGCGCATCCTGGGTGCCAGCGGCTGGCAGATTTTCCGCCGCGTCACGCTGCCCAACATCAAGTGGGCGCTGCTCTACGGCCTGATCCTGAGCAATGCGCGCGCCATGGGCGAATTTGGTGCCGTGTCCATCGTCTCCGGCCATATCCGCGGCCAGACCAACACCATGCCGCTGCACATCGAGGTGGTCTACAACGAATACCAGTTTGCCGCCGCCTTTGCCGTGTCCTCGCTGCTGGCGCTGCTGGCACTGGTGACACTGGTGCTGAAATTCATCGTCGAACGCCGCGCGCTGCCGGCCCGCTAAGGCCACAAGAGAGTCAAGAATCATGCAGATTTCGATCCAGAACCTGAACAAGTCCTTTGGCCGCACCGTGGTGTGCGACCACATCAACCTCGACATTGCCAGCGGCGAACTGCTGGCGCTGCTCGGCCCGTCCGGCTCCGGCAAGACCTCGCTGCTGCGCGTGCTGGCCGGGCTGGAGCTGCCGGACAGCGGCCAGGTACGCTTTGGCAATGAGGACATGACCTATGCCGATGCGCGCCAGCGCAACATCGGCTTCGTGTTCCAGCACTACGCGCTGTTTGCCCACATGACGGTGGCCGATAACGTCGCCTTTGGCCTGACGGTGCTGCCGGCAGCGCAACGCCCGTCGAAAAAGGACATCGCCGAACGCGTGCAGCTGCTGCTGGACAAGGTGCAGCTGGGCGCGCTGGGCAAGCGCTACCCGCACCAGCTCTCGGGCGGCCAGCGCCAGCGCGTGGCACTGGCACGGGCGCTGGCCACGCAACCGCGCGTGCTGCTGCTGGACGAGCCGTTTGGCGCACTCGATGCCAAGGTGCGCAAGGAACTGCGCCGCTGGCTGCGCCAGATCCACCACGACATGGGCGTGACCAGCATCTTCGTCACGCACGACCAGGAAGAAGCGCTAGAAGTGGCCGACCGCGTGGTGGTGATGAACGCCGGCCGCATCGAGCAGGTCGGCAGCCCGAACGAGGTCTACGAGAACCCGGCCACGCCTTTCGTGATGGAGTTTCTTGGCGACGTCAACCGCCTGCACCCGCAGGGCAGCGCCACGCCAACCTATGTGCGCCCGCACCAGATCGACGTGCTGCCCGCGCTGGCCAATGAGGCAGCACCGCAAGGCAGCATCTCGGCCATCTGGAAGCAGACACAGATCGTCGGCCCCTACAGCTACATGGAGTTCGAGCGCGAAGACGATCGCCATCTGGTCGATGTGCAACTCACGCGCAGCGAGCACCGCCAGCTGGAGCAGCGCCTGCAGTTTGCCCCCGGCACACGCGTCTGGCTGCGGCCGAGCAAGGTGACGGAGTTTGTCGATGCCGGGGCGGGTATCTGACACGCCCGGCTGGTCTTGGCAGTTTTCTATAATGGCATGCGCGGTCTGAGTACCGCGCTTTTTTGTGCCTCCTGGCACAGCTGTTTAAGCTGCCACGATTCCGCGTGGCGGCGGCTTGACCCCAATCGGAGAACCCCATGTCCCACGCTACCCGCCGCATGGCGCTGCGCACTGCCTGTGCGCTGGCCGCCGCGACCGCCTTCCTGACGCCGCTGCAGGCGTCTGCTGCCAGCCAGGTGTTGCGCGTCTCTGCCATCCCCGACGAAGCCCCGACCGAGCTGCAGCGCAAGTTTGCGCCGCTCGGCAAGTACCTGGAAGCCCAGACCGGCATGAAGGTGCAGTTCACTCCGGTGACCGATTACGCTGCCGTAGTGGAAGCGCTGGCCACCAACAAGATCGATCTGGCCTGGCTGGGCGGCTTCACCTATGTGCAGGCGAATATCCGCACCAAGGGGGCTGCCACGCCGATCGTGCAGCGCGCCGAGGACGAGCGCTTCACGACCCGATTCATCACCACCGACCCGGCCATCCGCAGCCTGGCCGACCTGAAGGGCAAGCGTTTCGTGTTCGGCTCGCCCTCTTCCACCTCAGGCAACCTGATGCCGCGCTACTACCTGCAGCAGGCGAAGATCCAGCCCGAAAAGGATTTCCGCACCGTCGCCTACTCCGGCGCGCATGACGCCACCGCCGCCTTTGTCTCCGCCGGCCGCGCGGAAGCCGGCGCGCTGAACGCCTCGGTCTGGGACAAGCTGGTCGAGCAGAAGAAGATCGATCCGAACAAGGTACGCGTGTTCTACACCACGCCGGGCTACCATGACTACAACTGGACCGTGCGCGGCGGAATGGACCCGGCGCTGGTACGCAAGCTCAGCGCCGCCTTCCTGAACCTGAATCCGGCCAACCCGGAGCACAAGCAGATCCTGGAGCTGCAGCGCGCCAGCAAGTTCATCCCGACGCAAAAATCCAACTACGACAAGATCGAACAGGCCGCGCGCTCCGCTGGCCTGCTGAAGTAAGCACCGCATGGCCTTCGCACTTGAAGGGGTCGGCCTGCGCTATGCCAACGGCCATGCCGGCCTGAGCGACATCACGCTGTCGGCGCGCCAAGGCGAGTGCCTGGCGCTGGTCGGACCGTCCGGCGCCGGCAAGAGCTCGCTGCTCGGCGTGCTCGGCTCAGCGCTGGCGCCCACGAGCGGACAGGTTCGACTCCTGTGCGAACCCGTGCCCAGCAGCGGCAGTGCACTGCGCCAGCTGCGCAGCCGCATCGGCATGGTTCACCAGGCACCCCCGCTGCCGGCGCGCCAGCGCGTCGTCACCAGCGTGCTGGCCGGCAAGCTCGGCCAATGGCCGTGGTGGAAAAGCCTGCTGTCGCTGGCGTATCCCCAGGACATGGCCGGTGCGCAACAGACGCTGGCGCGGCTGGAACTGGCCGACAAGCTGTTCAGCCGTTGCGACCAGCTCTCCGGCGGCCAGCTGCAGCGTGTCGGCATCGCCCGCACGCTGTACCAGGCACCGGAACTGCTGCTGGCCGATGAGCCGGTCTCGGCGCTGGACCCGACGCTGGCGCTGGCCACAGTGCAGCTGCTGGTGGATGATGCGCGGGCGCGCCAGGCCACGCTGGTGACCAGCCTGCACGCGGTGGACCTGGCGCTGCGCTGCTTTGACCGCATCGTCGGCGTGCGCGAAGGCCGCATCGCCTTTGACCTGCCGGCCGCCGAGGTCACGCAGCCGCTGCTGCAACAGCTGTATGCCGGCGAATCGCCCGAGGCCGCGCCTGCTGCACAGGCGATGCAGGCCACGATCCAGGTGGGCCACTGCTGACATGGCAGAAGCTCGTCACCACGCCTTGCGCGATCCCGCCGCGCCACGCCGGATCGGCTGGCTGATCGCCGCCATCGTCATCCTCTGGCCGCTGTGGCGCACCGCGCAGATCCAGCCGGCCCTGCTGCTGGACCCGGCCAATCTGGAAACCATGGGCCTGTTCCTGGGCAGCTTTCTGCCGCCCTCGACCGAGGGCTTTTTCCTCGGCCTGCTCTGGCAGGCAACGCTGGAAACACTGGCGATTGCCACCGTCGGCATGCTGCTGGCCTTGCTGCTGGCGATTCCGCTCGGCTATCTGGCCAGCAATGCGGCACGCACCCGGCTGCAACGCAACCCGCTGAGCCGATCCATCCTGACGCTGCTGCGCAGCATCCCGGAGCTGGTCTGGGCGCTGGTGTTCGTGCGCGTGTTCGGCCTCGGTCCGGCGGCCGGCATCATGGCACTGGGCCTGACCTACGGCGGCATGCTCGGCAAGGTCTATGCCGAGATTCTCGAATCGGTGCCGCAACAGCCGGCCCTGGCGCTGCGCCATGCCGGTGCACGGCGACCACTGGCGCTGCTGTACGGCGTGCTGCCGCTGGCCGCACGCGAACTGGTGTCGTACACCGTCTACCGCTGGGAATGCGCGATCCGCGCCTCGGTGGTGATGGGCTTTGTCGGTGCCGGTGGCCTGGGCCAGCTGATGGACCAGGCCATGAAAATGCTCAACGGCAGCGAAGCCGCCAGCATCCTGATCGCCTTCCTGCTGCTGGTCACAGCGGCGGATCTGCTCTCGTCCCGGCTGCGCCACTGGCTCGATACGCCACCGGCGGCACGGCACGCACCTTTTGGCTGGCGCACCCTGCTGACGCTGCTGCTGGGCACGATTGGCGTCTGGGCCAGCCTGCGCCTGCTGCAGATCGACTGGAGCCTGCTCTGGGCCGAGGGCGCGCTGGAATCGATGCGCGATTTCGTCGCCGGCTTTTTCCCACCTGACCTGTCGCCGGACTGGTGGCTGACGATTCTGCAGGCGAGCTGGGAGACGCTGGCGATGTCGGTGATGGGCACGCTGATCGCCGCCGTGCTCGGGCTGCTGCTGGCGCTGGCACGGCCACGCCCGCTCTGGAGCATGGTCAACAACGTGCTGCGCTCGGTGCCGGAACTGGTCTGGGCCACGCTGACAGTGCTGGCAGTCGGCCTGGGCGCTTTTGCCGGCACGCTGGCGCTGGCGCTGCATACCGCCGGCGTGCTCGGCCGGCTCTATGGCGAGGCACTGGACAACACACCGCCGCAACCTTCCGCCGCCTTGCAGCACAGTGGCGCGCTGCGCTGGCAAGGATTCCTGTACGGCACGCTGCCCGCCGTGGCACCACAGCTGCTGGCATACACGCTGTACCGCTGGGAAATGAATATCCGCATGGCCGCCGTGCTCGGCTTTGTCGGCGCCGGCGGGCTCGGCCAGCTGCTCTATGTGGAGCTGTCGCTGTTCAACTACGCGCAGGCAGCCGGCGTGATCCTGGCGATGCTGCTGCTGTCGCTGCTGGTTGATGCCGGCAGTGGCTGGCTGCGGCGCTGGCTGGTGCGCGCCGGCTGAGCCTCAGCGGCTGTCGCGCAGACCAAATCCCGGCCAGACCCACATCGCCAGCGTCCAGCACAGCAATGCCCAGCTGGCACCACCGGCCCAGCCGGCCAGCACATCGGTCGGCCAGTGCACGCCCAGGTAGACGCGGCTGAGCCCGACCAGCAGCGCCACCAGCATCGCCGAGGAGACGACGAAAATCTCCAGCCGGCGCTCGGTCAATAGCCGCGCCAGCAGCACGCCCAGCGTCAGGTAGACCAGTGTCGAGATCATGGCGTGGCCGCTGGGAAAACTGGTGGTCAGCACGGTATCGCCGTGCGGAAACAGGTCCGGGCGCGGCCGCTGGAACAGCGCCTTGAGCAGAAAGGACAGGCCAGTGCCCAGCGAGGTGGACAGCAGCACATACAGCGCCATGCCGCGCCGCCCCAGCAGCCAGAGGAACAGCACGACCAGGATCACCAGCAGGCTCAGCACCGAGGTGCTGCCCAGCGCCGTGATGTCGCGCGCGGCCTGATCCAGCCAGGCCGGACCGGCGGCCTGCTGCAGGTTGGCGGGGTCACGCATGGCCAGCAGAATGGCACGGTCGAGTGCGCCGGTTTCGCCTTCGAACACTTCTTCGGCCACGGCAATGAACAGCCACAGGCCGATGGTCGCCAGCAGCGCCATGCCCAGCAGCAGCGGTTCGGGACGTCGGATCGGCAGGCGCATGGGGTTTCCTTCTGGGTGGCGACAACCCTGCCATTATCCGGCCTGCACACGGCCCTGTTACCAGGCAGACATCGCCGGAATCGCGCACAATCAGGGCATGACTACATCGGACACCCCCTCCCGCAAGCGCTGCGTGGTGCTGACCGGCGCCGGCATCAGCGCCGACAGCGGACTCGATACCTTCCGCGGTGCCGGCGGCCTGTGGGAAGGCCACCGCGTGGAAGACGTGGCCACGCCCGAGGCCTTTGCCCGCGACCCGCAGCTGGTGCTGGATTTCTACAACGCGCGCCGCCGCCAGCTGCGTGACGTGCAGCCCAATTCGGCACACTACGCCCTGGCCGCGCTGGAAGAGGCCTGCGATGTCTACATCGTGACGCAGAACGTGGACAACCTGCACGAGCGCGCCGGCAGCAGTCGCGTGCTGCACCTGCACGGCGAGCTGACCAAGCTGCGCAGCCAGGATGACGAAGCCCATGTGATCGAATGGCATGGCGACCAGCCACCGGACATGAAGGATCCGGCCGGCGCCCCGATGCGCCCACACATCGTCTGGTTTGGCGAACCGGTGCCGCTGATAGAGGACGCCGTGGACCTGATCAGCGATGCCGACATCGTGATGGTGATCGGCACCTCGCTCAAGGTCTATCCGGCTGCCGGGCTGGTCGAATTTGCACCGGACGATGCGCTCTGCGTGCTGATCGACCCGCACCCGAACCTGGGGCCGTCCGTGGCAGACCGTGAACTGTTTATCGTGGAAGAACGCGCCGCTACCGGCGTGCCGCGCGTGGTGCAGGCGCTGCTCGAGCAGCTCTGAACGCCCGGCTTACAGCATGAACAGCGTCGCCAGCGCCAGGAACACGCCAAAACCGATGCCATCGGTGAGCATGGTCAGCACCACGCCGCCGGCCAGTGCCGGGTCCAGTCCAAGGCGCTGCAGCAGCAGCGGAATCATGGCGCCGCTCAGCGTGCCGTTGACCAAGTTGATGAACACCGCAATGGCAAACACCGCCGCCAACGCCGGTTTGTCAAACCAGACCAGCGCCACCGCACCGACGATCATCGCCCAGAACAGGCCGTTGAGCGTGGCCACGGCCAGCTCGCGCCGCATCAGCGCGCCGGTGTTGCGCCGGCTCACCTGCTCGGTCGCCAGGCCGCGCGTGACCAGGGTCAGTGTCTGGTTGCCGGCCACGCCGCCCATGCTGGCCACCACCGGCATCAGCACCGCCAGCGCCACCATCGCCTCGATCGCGCCGCCAAAGCGGCCAATGATCCAGGCCGAGATCAGGGCATTGAACAGGTTGACACCGAGCCAGATGGCGCGTGAGCGCACGCTGCGGCCGACCGGCTCGAACAGGTCCGATTCCTGATCCAGGCCGGCTGCGGCCAGCGCGCTGTGCTCGGCCTCTTCCTCCAGCACGTCCACCATGTCGTCAATCGTGATCCGGCCCAGCAGCTGCCCCTGGTCATCGAGTACCGGTGCCGAGACCCAGTTGCGGTCGCGGAAACGGCGCGCCACCTTGGTCGCCGGCATCGTCACCGGCACGCCCTCGACACTGGTATCCATGACTTCGCGCACCAGCTTGTCACCGCCTAGCGAGACCAGATCAACCAGCGACAGCACTCCCTGGAAACGCCCGGCGGCATCGATCACCATCAGGCTGTCGGTCGTCGCCGGCATCACGTTCTGC
Source organism: Brachymonas sp. J145 (assembly GCF_036312245.1). NCBI lineage: Bacteria > Pseudomonadati > Pseudomonadota > Betaproteobacteria > Burkholderiales > Comamonadaceae > Allobrachymonas > Brachymonas sp. J145. The sequence continues at coordinate 128,356 of NZ_JAZDCI010000006.1, forward strand.
TGCTTGCGCCGCATCATGCGCAGATAGCGCCGCACCACCGACAGGCGCATGTCGTCGCGGACCACGATCGCATCCGCATCCATCATGCCGCCGGCGCTGTCTTCCGGATACTGGCGCAGCTGGTCCAGCCGTTCACGCCGCTGTGCGTTCATGTCGCGCACCACCGCCTGCATCACCTGCGGCGGCAAGCGGTCGTACAGGTCGGCCAGCGCATCCAGATCCAGGCCGTGGATCGCCTCGGCCAGCCGCTGCGCCTTGGTCGCGCCAATCAGCTGCTCGCGCACGCTGTCGCTGGTCTCGATCATCACCGCGCCCAGCGCCGCTGGCTCCAGCTCGGCGGCCACGCGCAGGCGCTGCCGCTTGGGCAGGCCTTCCAGCACGCCGGCGATATCGGCCGGGTGCAGGGTACGCAGCAGCGCGCGCAAGGCTTCGGGCGAGGCGTCTTGCACCAGCTCGGCGACGCGGTCGGCCAGCTCGCTGTTGTTCAGCAGGGAAGGTTGGGATGCCATCGGGTCTTTCAGGAACAAAGCCGTACACCCTAACCAATCGCGACAGCCCTTGTCAAGCCGACAAGCGCATGTCACGCAAACGACAAATAGCCTTCACGAACCTGCCACAGCGGATTCATACCATGCCTGCAGGCGGTCACCTTGGTGCACCGCAGCAAATGCCGAAGGAAGACCATGAAGATTGCGATTGCCGGAACCGGATACGTGGGCATGTCGATTGCGGTACTGCTGGCCCAGCACCATGAAGTGGTGGCGCTGGACATCGTGCCGCAGCGGGTAGACCTGATCAACGCCGGCCAGTCACCGATTGCCGATGCCGACATCGAGCACTACCTGCAGCACCAGCCGTTGCAGCTGCGTGCCACGCTGGATGCGCAGGACGCCTACCGCCAGGCCGATTACGTGGTGATCGCCACGCCGACCGACTACGACCCCGAAACCGGCAGCTTTGACACCAGCTCGGTCGAGGTGGTGATCCGCCAGGTGATGCAGCTGGCACCGCAGGCGGTGATGGTGATCAAGTCCACCATCCCGGTCGGCTTTACCGACCGCATGCGGCGCGAACTCGGCACCGAGCAGCTGATCTTCTCGCCCGAATTCCTGCGTGAAGGCAAGGCGCTGCACGACAACCTGCACCCCTCGCGCATCATCATCGGCGAAGATTCGGTACGCGCACGCCAGTTTGCCGGCCTGCTGCAACAAGGCGCGCTGCGCCAGGACGTGCCGGTGGTGTTTACCGGCTCTACCGAAGCCGAGGCGGTCAAGCTGTTCTCCAACACCTACCTGGCGATGCGCGTGGCCTACTTCAACGAGCTGGACACCTATGCCGCCACGCACGGTCTGGACACGCGCCAGATCGTCGAGGGCGTCGGCCTGGATCCGCGCATCGGCAAGCACTACAACAACCCGTCCTTTGGCTATGGCGGCTACTGCCTGCCCAAGGACACGCAGCAGCTGCTGGCCAACTACCGCGACGTACCGCAAAACCTGATCCGCGCGATTGTCGATTCCAACATCACACGCAAGGATTTCATCGCCGACGAAATCATCCGCAAGGAGCCGCGCGTGGTCGGCGTGTTCCGCCTGATCATGAAGACCGGCTCGGACAACTTCCGCTCGTCCAGCGTGCAGGGCATCATGAAGCGCATCAAGGGCAAGGGCATCGAGGTCATCGTCTACGAGCCGGCACTGGATGAATCGCATTTCTTCAACTCGCGCGTGCTGCGCGACCTGGACGCCTTCAAGCAGCAGGCCGACGTGATCCTGGCCAACCGCCACAGCCCGCTGCTGGACGATGTGGCCCACAAGGTCTACACGCGCGACCTGTTCGGCAGCGACTAATCTCACTGGTATCAGGGAGTTATCGCCCATGCAACAGCCACGCCAAATGTAACAATCAGGAATTTGTGCACAACGGGTAATCCCTTAGGCTTTGCTATGACGGCTGCTGAAGCCTTCAGCACACATATCATGAGTCAGGCAAGTGTCAGGGAAAACCTGAGTTCGACCGTGCTTTTTTGCATCGTAGACTGCGCCGGTTCTTACCCAACCGGTACACAGCACGATGAGCGACATCATTCTCGAAGCCAGAAACCTGACCAAGGAGTTCAAGGGATTCGTGGCGGTCAACAAGGTCAACCTCCAGGTCCAGCGCGGTGACATCCACGTCCTGATCGGCCCCAACGGTGCCGGCAAGACCACCTGCTTCAACCTCCTGACCAAGTTCCTCAAGCCCACCTCCGGCCAGATCATCTACAACGGCCAGGACATCACCGGCGAGGAACCTGCCTCCATCGCACGCAAGGGCATCGTGCGCTCCTTCCAGATCTCCGCCGTCTTCCCGCACATGACCGTGCTGGAAAACGTCCGCCTGGGCATGCAGCGCAAGCTCGGCGTCTCCTACCACTTCTGGCGTCCGCAAAAGGTGCTGAACCAGCTCAACGACCGCTGCATGCAGCTGCTCGCCGAAGTCAAGCTGGAACAGTTCGCCGACGAGCTCGCCGTCAACCTGCCCTACGGCCGCAAGCGCGCCCTCGAAATCGCCGCCACCCTGGCGATGGAACCCGAGCTGATGCTGCTCGACGAGCCGACCCAGGGCATGGGCCACGAGGACGTCGGCCACGTCACCGACCTGATCAAGCAGGTCTCCGCCGGCCGCACCATCATGATGGTCGAGCACAACATGAAAGTCGTCTCCACCATCGCCGACACCATCACCGTGCTGCAGCATGGTGCCGTGCTGGCCGAAGGCGACTACGCCACCGTTTCCAACAACCCCCAGGTGATGGAGGCCTACATGGGCACCACTGCCGGCGAACTGCAGGGAGCCCACTGAGATGCAAGCCGTGACCGAACCCGTGTCTACCACCCGCAGCAGCAGCACCACCCCGGTGCTGGAGATCAAGGACCTGCACGCCTGGTATGGCGAATCGCACATCCTGCATGGCGTCAACCTGACCGTGAACAAGGGCGAGGTGGTGAGCCTGCTGGGCCGCAACGGTGCCGGCCGTACCACCACGCTGCGCGCCATCATGGGCCTGACCGGCAAGCGCCGTGGCTCGATCCGCATCAATGGCGAAGAGACCATCCGCATGCCCACCTACCGCATCGCCCACATGGGCGTGGGTTACTGCCCGGAAGAGCGCGGCATCTTTGCCAGCCTGAGCTGCGAGGAAAACCTCTACCTGCCGCCGCGCGTGCGCAGCAAGCAGCCCCAGCCGCCGATGCACACCAAGGAAATCTACGAGATGTTCCCCAACCTGGAGCGTCGCAAGAACAGCCCGGGCACGCGCCTGTCCGGTGGCGAGCAGCAGATGCTGGCGGTGGCGCGCATCCTGCACACCGGCGCCAACCTGCTGCTGCTCGACGAGATCTCCGAAGGCCTGGCGCCGGTGATCGTGCAGGCGCTGGCACGCATGATCACCATGCTCAAGGAGAAGGGCTACACGGTGGTGATGGTGGAGCAGAACTTCCACTTCGCCGCACCGCTGGCCGACCGCATGTACGTCATGGAGCACGGCGAGATCATCGAGCAGTTCTCTTCTGACCAGCTGCAGGAAAAGATGCCCGTGCTCAACCAGCTGCTCACCGTTTCCAACAACCCCCAGGTGATGGAGGCCTACATGGGCACCACTGCCGGCGAACTGCAGGGAGCCCACTGAGATGCAAGCCGTGACCGAACCCGTGTCTACCACCCGCAGCAGCAGCACCACCCCGGTGCTGGAGATCAAGGACCTGCACGCCTGGTATGGCGAATCGCACATCCTGCATGGCGTCAACCTGACCGTGAACAAGGGCGAGGTGGTGAGCCTGCTGGGCCGCAACGGTGCCGGCCGTACCACCACGCTGCGCGCCATCATGGGCCTGACCGGCAAGCGCCGTGGCTCGATCCGCATCAATGGCGAAGAGACCATCCGCATGCCCACCTACCGCATCGCCCACATGGGCGTGGGTTACTGCCCGGAAGAGCGCGGCATCTTTGCCAGCCTGAGCTGCGAGGAAAACCTCTACCTGCCGCCGCGCGTGCGCAGCAAGCAGCCCCAGCCGCCGATGCACACCAAGGAAATCTACGAGATGTTCCCCAACCTGGAGCGTCGCAAGAACAGCCCGGGCACGCGCCTGTCCGGTGGCGAGCAGCAGATGCTGGCGGTGGCGCGCATCCTGCACACCGGCGCCAACCTGCTGCTGCTCGACGAGATCTCCGAAGGCCTGGCGCCGGTGATCGTGCAGGCGCTGGCACGCATGATCACCATGCTCAAGGAGAAGGGCTACACGGTGGTGATGGTGGAGCAGAACTTCCACTTCGCCGCACCGCTGGCCGACCGCATGTACGTCATGGAGCACGGCGAGATCATCGAGCAGTTCTCTTCTGACCAGCTGCAGGAAAAGATGCCCGTGCTCAACCAGCTGCTTGGCGTCTGATCCACCCACCTTCTTTTTCCCATTTTTTCACCCACGCACTCCAATTACACACCCCAGGAGACACACCATGAAAATCAAGCAAACCGCTACCCTGACCGCGATCGCTGCATCGGTCCTGATGCTGACCGCCTGTGGCAAGCAGGCCAGCACCACCGCTCCGGCGGCATCCGGTGCCAGCGGCGCTACGGCAGCCGCTCCGGCGGCTGGCGGCGACGTGATCCGCGTCGGCTTCACCACCGACATGTCTGGCGTCTACTCCGACGTGGACGGCAAGGCCGGTGCCGAAGCCATCCAGATGGCGATTGACGACTTTGGCGGCGAAGTGCTGGGCAAGAAGGTCGAGCTGGTCAGCGCCGACCACCAGAACAAGGCCGACATCGCAGCCTCCAAGGCACGCGAGTGGCTGGACCAGAGCAATGTGCAGATGATGATTGGCGGCACCAACTCCGCCACCGCCCTGGCCACGGCCAAGATCATGGCCGAGAAGAAGAAGCCCTACTTCATCATCGGTGCCGGTTCTGCACGCATCACCAACGAGGACTGCACGCCCTATAACGTGCACTACGCCTATGACACCGTGGCCCTGGCGCGCGTGGCCGGCAAGGCCCTGATCGAGCGTGGCGACAAGAACTGGTACTTCCTGACCGCCGACTACGCCTTCGGCCACTCGCTGGAGAAGGACACCACCACCATCGTGGAAGCCGGTGGCGGCAAGTCGCTGGGCTCGGTGCGCGTGCCGCTGGGCAACTCCGACTTCTCCTCCTTCCTGCTGCAGGCCAAGCAGTCCGGCGCCCAGGTGCTGGGTCTGGCCAACGCCGGTGGTGACTTCATCAACAGCGTGAAGGCAGCCAACGAATTCGGCCTGACCAAGGACATGAAGCTGGCCGGCCTGCTGGTGTTCATCAACGACGTGAACAGCCTGGGCCTGAAGGATGCGCAAGGCCTGCTGGTGACCACCAGCTGGTACTGGAACCAGAACGACGACACGCGCAAGTTCGCCAAGCGCTTCTACGAGAAGTTCAACCGCATGCCGAGCATGCTGCAGGCCGCCGACTATTCCGCCACCACCACCTGGCTGAACGCCGTCAAGACCGCCGGCACCACCGATGGCGACAAGGTGATGGAAGTGATCAAGAGCACGCCGATCAACGACATGTTCGTCAAGGATGGCAAGGTGCGTGAAGACGGCCGCCTGATGCAGACCATGTACCTGATGCAGGTCAAGACGCCCGAGGAGTCCAAGGAGCCCTGGGACTACTACAAGGAAGTGAAGGCAGTGCCGGGCGAAGAAGCCTACACCCCGCTGGCCAACTCCACCTGCAGCTTCGTCAAGAAGTCCTGATCCGGCCACTGCCGCTGCGGCGGCAGTGTGCTGACATGCCGGGCCCCGCTCTGGCGGCCCGGCGCCCTCTCCCCCTGAATACTGCATCCCCATGGAAATATTCGGCATCCCCCTGGCAGGCATTCTGAGCCAGTTGCTGATCGGACTGGTCAATGGCTCCTTCTATGCCATGCTCAGCCTCGGCCTGGCCGTCATCTTCGGCCTGCTCAACGTCGTCAACTTCGCCCACGGCGCCATGTTCATGCTTGGTGCCATGCTCGCCTGGATGGGCGGCCAATACCTGGGACTCAGCTACTGGGTCATGCTGTTCCTCTCGCCGCTGGTCGTCTTCCTGCTCGGCATCGTCATCGAGAAACTCTTCCTCAAGCACCTCTACAAGCTGGATCACCTCTACGGCCTGCTGCTGACCTTCGGCATCACGCTGGTGGTCGAAGGCCTGCTTCGTACCCAGTATGGTGTTTCCGGCCTCTCCTACAGCGCCCCTGAGCTGCTGCGCGGCTCCACCGACCTGGGCTTCATGGTGCTGCCCAACTACCGCGCCTGGGTCGTGTTCGCCTCGCTGGTGGTCTGCCTGGGCACCTGGTTCGTGATCGAGAAGACCAAGCTCGGCGCCCTGCTGCGTGCCGGTACCGAGAACCCAAAGCTGGTCGAGGCCTTCGGTATCAACGTGCCGCTGATGGTGACCCTGACCTACGGCCTGGGCGTGGCACTGGCAGCCGTTGCCGGCGTGCTGGCGGCCCCGGTGCTGCAGGTCAGCCCGCTGATGGGCTCCAACCTGATCATCGTCGTCTTCGCCGTGGTAGTGATCGGCGGCATGGGCTCCATCCTCGGCTCCATCCTGACCGGCCTGGCGCTGGGCGTGATCGAGGGCATGACCAAGGTGTTCTACCCCGAGGCCTC